>JBEDUN010000040.1:0-98435 GCA_040414675.1 Nitrososphaeraceae archaeon
TGTTTTAATAGCGGTATGAGTTTGCTTCAAGTACGGCTTGTGGTATTCCCTTCTTTGGGTCATCAAGACTCATTACAGGATGGAATTCTACATGAGCACCCATTCCACTAAATAGTGGTTCAGCCAAGACTGGTATCTGATCTGCACTCTGGATATCGACTATAAATGCAGCGATCCTATTGCCGTTAGCTTCAAAGAAATATGTTGCTTCCGCCTTGATTTTGTTTATATATGATTCAATCTTTCTCAAAAAGTTTGGATCCTGTATCATTTTATTTCCGTCTTCTGTAGGAATCCTTGCATGTATTAAGAATCTCATCTTTCGCAAGTAAAATGTCAATTATATTTATGGATATTGTTAGTAATGCATGCGGTAGGTATAACAATGTGAAATGGAGGATAAAAGAATAGGATGAACTGTGAAAATATCAATGCCAATGATGTTGCATATTGGAGATTAATAGTTGATGAGGCAGAACAATTCTTTAATAGAACGATACAAGTAAGTATTAACCGAATATATCCTTTGGCATACTCGATATACTTCTCTATTTCAGGAAAAAATTAATTTCATTGATCTAAATACTCAAACTTGTTGATAGATAAAGATGCAGAGTTAGTAAAAAAAGCAAAAGAGATACTGAACACACATCGGCAAGAACTTAAAGAGAACTATGGCATAGATCAAATAGGGGTAGGATACAAGGTTATCGCAGGAAATGTCACTAATAAAGTAGCATTAATATTTTATGTTAAAAACAAAAAGAAGATAGAGGATCTCTATTCAAAGAAGATACCAGAAGAAATAGAAGGTATTCCTACAGATGTTGTTGCAATTCCAAAAGGTTTTCGTCCCCGATGAGGCTGAAAGAGTTGAATGACTGTGGCTTCTTTCTTATCAATGCCGCCTAAATCCTGAATCGAGGCAGATTTGTTATTTATCAATGTTGTTTAAACCCAAGAAATCTTTATGATAAATCATATGATACTATTAGTAACATTGTTAAAAAGATCATGAGTATATATATTCTAGTGAAGGAAAAAGATTTCAAAAGTATTAAAAAGATAATACAAACCCATAAATCAGATCTAATAATTCGAAACAAAGTCAGAAGAACTGGTATAGGATACAAAATTAAAGATGGCAAGATAACGGATGAGGTGGGAATATTAATATTCGTCAGATGGAAACCAACCATACAGACGTTACTGGATCAGAAGATCGAACCAGTACCTAAAGAAATTGATGGATATAAGACAGATGTAATTAACCTTCCGTTGGGGTTCACGCCTAGAATAAGTAGATTACTTACATCTACGGTGCTTCCCGATGATTTGAGACACAGACCGTTCGAAGGAGGATGTGCAATCATAAATGCCACAGGTGAACCTGCTACTGGCACACTCGGTCTGATTGTTAAAAAATCGTCAGGCAACTCTGACAAACTCTTTCTAATAACAAACAACCACGTAGGCGCAAATGAAGATGTTGAAGGTCTAAGTCCACCAGGATCTCGTAATGGAGACCCGATTACTCAGCCTGGAGCTCATGGTGGTGGACAAGATCCTCAAGACACTATAGCAGTTCTAGATAGGTGGAACAGACTCAAACCACACGCTCCAGGAATTGTGAACTTCTACGACTTCTCTATGGCTGAGATTACTCCAGAAGCAAGGCCTTTTACTAGACCATATCAAGTCATGGATATAGGTGATGTGAAAGGCGTAAAAGAGATCAACTTGGGAGACTCAGTATTAAAGCGTGGGCGTACCACGAGAAAGACTATTGGCAAAGTAGTCGCCGTTTCTGTGGAGACAAGCGTGGACTACAGAGGAATTCCCTGTGGTTTCGAAGATCAGGTTGTAATAGTCGGTGTCCCAGAGGCAACACCATTTTCTCTAGCAGGAGACTCAGGGAGTGTCATTGTAAGTAAAGTAAAAGATCCGAGCAGCCACGCTCATCAGGTTGAAGCACTACTTTTTGCCGGAGGAACCACAGCTGAGGGACTTGATTTCACTCTCGGCAGTCCAATAATGAAAATAGTCCAAGATTTTGAACTTGATATATGAATCACCAACGACTGACAATCACCTCTTTTTGATGAGGTCTTAACATATCTACACTCTTATGGAAAATCCAGATACTTTCAAAGAATTTGATAAAGAGGAGCTTCTTTTATAGTCATGGATCATATCTTTAAGGGGATGTGGGGATCTTCTGGTACTGGTAACGGCGAATTTGATAGACCTAGTGGCGTTGCTGTAGATTCGGACGGAAATGTCTATGTAGCAGATAAAGGTAACAATAGAATTCAAAAATTTTCCAGTGTGGGACTATTTATCGATAAATGGGGAGAAAAAGGCAATGATGACGGTCAATTCTTATTTCCTACTCACGTTGCCGTTGATTCCAACAATGATATTTACGTTACAGACGGGTTAGGTATTCTTAGCCATGTTCCTCTTCGTGTACGTATACAAAAGTTCTCAGCTGCAGGCGAATTCATTAAACTGTGGGGAGAAGCTGGTTTTAGTGAAGGCCAATTCCGAGCTCCTATCGGCATTGCTGCAGAGTCTGATGATGATATATTAATTGTGGATTCAGACAATCATAGAATTCAAAAATTTTCCAGCGATGGAGAATTCATTAGAAAATGGGGAAGGTTCGAATTTGGCAATGATTTGCATCTTGGAACTGCTAAGGACGTCGCCGTTGATTCAAAAGATGAAAATTATGTTACAGATTCTCTGCACCACATTGTTAAAAAATTTGACAGACATGGTCATTTCATTAGGCAATGGGGTTCACGTGGCATTGGTGATGGTGAATTTGATAACCCAGAAGGGATAGCAACGTTCTCTGGAAATTCTGTGTTGGTCGTAGACTCGGTTAATAGTAGGATACAAGAATTTTCTAGACATGGTGTTTTCATTACAAAATGGGGATCGCAAGGAACGCTACCAAGTCAGTTTGTAAGTCCAAGCGGCGTAGCCGTAAATAAAATCAATGATATGCATTACATATCCGATACTGGCAACAATCGAATTCAGAGATTTCATTGGGATCCAACGGTTCCCTAGAGTCTGATTTGTGAATCCATAAAAATGTTGATACAAAAACATCTTCAGATTGTGATATTACGATCTATTCAATTTGAATAATTTGTTGTTTTCAAATTATAATCTATTCTAACTTTAAATGGAAAACCCTTACGGTCAATATAAAAGATCATATGCTTTTTGCAATCAAGAAATTGAGAAATCAGATTCGACTGGGGAAATGGCTTCCCTATAATGTGGATGGTACTACTTATGAATGTAAGCCTTTAATGAAAGAGATGCCCGTACTAAAAAGAACATCAATTGATTCTTGAATATAAGATATTGAACTGTAATATATTGGCTAAACATAGCACGCCTAGAAATTTGCAAATGCGTTTTATCTAATAATTGGGAATTACAAATTACAAATCATGTACTCAAAGCTGGGGGATACCCTCGCATATGGCAGTCGTTCCCACCGGTCTGCATCTCGATTTACCTATTAAGGTTCAACCGCGGGTTCGAGTGCTTCTTATGAATTGGTTGATGCCTACATATTCTTGTGATGCGTAGAGCGAAGTAACTAGTCGATTCAAGACTCGTATGTGTTTGATGGTTTGGATTTGCTTTTAGAAGAAGATTCAGAATGATACCTTTTTATATAAATTGCTTTACAAAACTATAAATACACTCTGCTAAATCTTTAGCAAAACTTTCACGACAATATTGTCTTTTTCGGATAAAGTCGACTACTTCAAACTGAATTGCGATAAGACCTGATTTGTTTTGGCCAGTACCATATTTTTTTACAGTGTAGCCACCGTCTAATGACGAATGACTTTCATCCTCTTCTTCCGTTTGAGTGGTAGGAAATGCTCTTATGTTTTTTCTTTTTAAAAGATCAAATAGGCTCTTTGTATTTGAGCCATTTGTACCCCAATACTCATCGCCAGTCAATGCTTTCCTCGTCCTTCCATGATCAGTTCCAATAAGTACTTCCATAAAATTGTCATTAGGATCCGTATCATCATCTGTACCATGAATATCAAAAAGGAAGGCCTTCCCATCGCTACCTTGAGGAAGCATTTCCGCGATTTTATGGCTAATTCCATCATGATATTCATTGTATATTTTCTCAGCCGTAGGACTCGAAGCTTCATATGAACACATTTCGTTTCTGTTAAAATCGATGAACTTCCTATCATAATATGCCATTTGTTTATACGGTATTCTTCCCTGACTCAATCTTTTTACGTTTTCAACAATACTTTCAGTAAGCTCTATAGTAAATGCGTCTATTTTGACTTTAAACCCTTGTCCCTCTTTAGGAGGACATTTATCAGGCTTGAAGTTATCCCCATTTCTCTCTATTAAAGGGGGTTGTAAAGGAGGGCTATCAGAAGTACCATCTTTTTTATCACCATGTGCACAAGTAAATAATAAATTAATATTTGTCATGTAATCTTCTGTGTAAGAGTAATTCTATATTAATAAGCATTTAGTGATTCTGGGCGTTTTAACATAACATGTGGCTAATATATTAAATAAAAGGACGAAGTTTAAAAATACGAACGGCATTTATTTGACCAGTTGGAGAAAACTGTGCACTGAATACGGATTTACGAAATGATGCCTATCGGTAGATGGTAACACGTGAGACGTATGTAATAGTGCGGAGGACGCAAGATAGGTTTGGCAAAGTTAGTCAATGAGGCAACTCATGATTATAAGATTGAGAGTCGAAAGAAATAAAATGACAGGTAGGATAACACACTCTATCATTGCAATATCATTCATTAGTATGTTCGTGTTAAGTATGTTAATCTTGCCGACTGGAGTATACGCACAAGGCGGCTCATATTACAGAGGATGGATAGAGATATGCGCCAGATAATATTCATCCTAGTAATTAGCATAACTATGATTTTTATGAAATTTGGGAACAACTTTCACGTGTAGTGTGACTGCATAATGATCGTTATATCTGGATAACAAACGTAAAGCAAGTACCGTCGGACAATCGACTATAATTCGAACAATTACTAGATTAACGTAATAAAAATGGATTAATAGGTGATATACCTGAAAACATATTCCTCTCGCTCTACTTCACAATTAAATCAGAGACCCCAGAACATTTCAATACATTTACGCTCTGGGATTATCTAACGCGATTTGGGAGCGATAGAACGAGACTGGAGACAACAATCTATTTAGCAATAGCAAAAAGGAAGTGAAACAAGTTACGTTCTTAGACAATTTATGTAGAGGTGACTACAAACGAATTGCAGCAATGCTAAATTAGCTGCCTTCGTCTATCTACGGGATTTTTAGTGGATCGTTACATTTGGCGAGTTACTCACCACTAATAAAGTCCCATCTCTCTTTTATTTCATTTACCATCTCTCGCGCTTGTTCCCACTCTATAGTACGTTCAATGTGTTTCGTTAGCGCGCGTATGAGTGTAATTACACTAATCTTTAATTACCAGATTGGTTGGAAAGAATCCGTCAACCGACTGGATTACGTCCATACTAGATAACTGGTATCATTCAACAGAGTGATTGATTATTCATACTTATTCTTTACTAAAAGTATTATTACATTAACGTATGCCATTCACTATAATGATATCCTTGATAGCTAGGGGTGTATAAATGTGTGAACATGAATAAAAACAATGGCATTTTATTAGAACAGATGGTAAGCGTGTTAATTCTGTTAGTATGATCCAAATTCAGAGATTATTAAAATTATTCTCCCTAAGCGTGTTGTTATTCATGCTGATACTAATCTCCATGTATAACCATAGTTATAAGAACGCATTAGCATATTCATCCTCTTTTACTCGTCAAGGAATTATAGACCCCTTAAATGACGCAATTAAATTGAACAGTTGCATACCCACTCCTCCTGTTAAACTTACAAAATACCTCTACAGATCTGATTCTTCTACAGATATAGACAGTATAAATTATTTTAGTAATGGTAAGAGTTTGAATGCGACGATTTGGTTGAATGGTGTCATAGAAGACCCACCCAATTTTAGTTATAGAAAGAGTTCAAATGAAACCATTTTAAAGATTTGTGGCAGCTTTGAAGAGCAACCTAAACCTACTACCAGTCGTTTAGTATATGGAATGTTAATAGATGCAGATTCAAATAACGCCACAGGGAAGGGAGGGGCAGATTACCAAGTAGAGCTACAATGGGATGATGCACACAAAAAATGGTTCAAAATCTTTGCTGAATATTCACCACTAGGACAGCAGAAGGTTTTGAATATCACAAATTCTAGCCAGATTGGGCATTCAATTACGAACCCAGAATATCCAAACTACATAGCATTATCAGCAGATTTAAATTCAATGGGGTCACCAAACAACTATCGAGTTGCATTTTATTCCGGCATTGTGTATGATTTTACAACGCAGTATTGGGACTTTTCTAACTGGGTTGATGTGCCGCCACCAAAATTCCATATGTCAACATCTCCTTCGCCAGTAATATTAACAAAAGGCAATACACATAGTATTACTGCAGAGTTGAAGACAACCGGTGACTTTGTTCCCAGAGTAAAGGACTTTATTCCTTCGAGTAATTCCATATTAAATGTAAAATTCAATCCGTATTCTAGCAAGAAATTGTATGATTCCCCTCAACCATTCGAAATCACGATTCCAGATGATGCGCCAGATGGACAATATACAATACCAATACGCGCAAATATGCAAGTAGAGTCTTTATTTCCGACTGCTTTTATAGCTGCTAATTATCCTTTTAAATTGACTTCTCTAGGTAATATTACAGGTCTAGCAAATTTAACAATAAATGTTCGAGAGCCTCCATCATTTCAAGAGCAGTTCAAAAACTTTTGGGACACCTATGGACAGCCAATTAGTATAATCGCAGGTGGCTTTGCAGGAGGAGTTGCATCATTATTTTTTGATAGATTTAAAAAAGGTAAGAACGAAGATGAGGCAACTTATACCTCAGAGGGAGTAAGAAAAGGTCATACTTGAGAAGTCGGCTCATAAATCAAATCCTGGTCCGTCCTCGCATTTCAGTTATTGCTATAACTTTACCTGGCGTCTCTGCACTCCAATATGAGAGAACATCTGCAAGTTCAAATTTGATAAAAACATATTCTAATCCACGAGTTTCACCAATGAGTCTACAAATTCAGCCATAAAACCACCAGCCTTTCCACTAAAAATCATATTGAGTGTTTCTCTGCTTTTCGTCGGTATTGTCATCAAAAAAAGGTCTGTTTACTTTAGCCAATCTATCACCAGGCCAAATATTACCTTTGAAACTTCCTAATGCCAATACATTCAATCCTTCAAGTGGAATATACTGTAATACGGACAATTTGTAGATATGCTGTGTTCTGTACAGTAGAAATGATATTGCCAGTTGTTTTACATGTCAATAATATAGTTAGCCAACCTACAATTAATTTCCATGTTGAAATTTAATAATCGTTTGTTAGCTACTCTTTTATAAAAAATACATTGTAATAGGCTTATGTCTGAGTCTTCAAAAAGAGTAGCACTTAAAGGCAGCAATCGAGTTCCGATTAAGGGTGCAACCGTTGCCGGAGAAATTAATCCTAAAGAACGTGTCGAAGTCACAGTCGTATTACGTCCATCTCCTGATTTAACAAAGCAAATCGAGGAAATATACAAAGTTCCTATTACCAAACGTAGATATTTGACACACACCGAATTTGAAAAAAAATACGGTGCTTCGCAACAAGAGTTGGAAAAAATTAGAACTTTCGCTCGCGAAAATGGACTTGAGGTGAAGGAGATTAATAAAGCTGGGAGATCCGTGAGATTGGCGGGTACTGCTAAATCAATGAGCAGCGCATTTGGTGTAGATCTTCATCGCTATGAGTATCCGGAAGGATCTTACAGAGGTAGAGAGGGAGAGATATTTATACCAAAGCAACTGGAGGATACTGTACTTGCTGTTCAGGGACTTGACAATCGTCCCGTGGCTAAACCTCACTTTTTGCGATTAGGGGATAGTATGAAGGAAGAGAACACGGAGCTAGCCGCTGGAGTATCTTACTTTCCTACAGATCTGACTGGCATTTATAATATTAATCTAAATGGTAATGTTGTAAACGATGGAAGTGGCCAATCAATTGGCATAATAGAATTAGTAGGAGATCCATCAACTAATCCTCAGGCGCAGCTCGCGGGATATACCCTACACGATATTCAATCATATTTTGCTAAGTTAAACCTTCCTCCCCCACATCTAAAAGACGTGTCAGTTGATGGTGCTCAAAATTCTCCGAATGGAACCGGTCCCAGAGGTAATGCTGATGATGAGGTTGAGCTTGATATAGAGGTAGCAGGAGCAATTGCTGCAGGTGCAAACATTGTTGTTTACTTTGCCCCTAACACTGATGACGGATTCAGGGATGCAGTCAACGTCGCAATCAATGGTGACGCGGATGGACAGAATAAATTGCCGATAGGATCAGTACTTTCAATTAGCTGGGGCAGGGCGGAGAAACGCCATACCCCTCTTTCGATGCGCTCAATGGATACTGTCTTGCAAACTGCACAGGCGAAAGGTATAACAATTTGTGTTGCCACGGGCGATGCCGGCTCAGGAGACGGAGTAGAAGATGGTGGTGTTCACGCAGATTTTCCAGCCTCATCTCCAAACGTATTAGCATGTGGAGGAACAAGCTTGCCACGAGCCACGGTAAACAGCGAAGTGGTATGGAATAACGGTAATGGTCATGCAACTGGCGGTGGTATTAGCGAATTTTTCGATATACACGGAACCAGTCCATTTGAATCACATGCTACTTATCAAACAAATGCAAACATTCCGCCATCACCAAATACAGGCTTTAGAGGCAGAGGCATACCAGATGTATCGGGTAATGCAGATAGCAATACTGGCTACAATATACTAATCCATGGTAGACTAGTGCCCATTGGAGGGACAAGTGCTGTTGCACCTCTTTATGCTGGTTTGATAGCTTTAATCAATAAGAGCCTGGGTACTGGGGTAGGTTTTCTTAATCCCACTATTTATGGAAGTGCTGCTATACAACAGGCATTCAACGACATTACTTCTGGCAACAATGACACGGTTGGAGATGGAACAACATTCCCAGCAAGCCGAGGTTGGGATGCTTGCACTGGGTGGGGCAGTCCTGACTGGGCAGCCTTGTTGAGCGCTCTTCGGAGTACTTGAGGTGTAAGAGAACTAGTGGAGCCGTAGTTCCAACTACTGGAACTCTGACGATCAATAAAGTCTGTGTGGAGGTAAAACTGTTGAATAGAATAAAAGATGAGATATCTGAAACATAATCAAAAGAAATGGCTAATGGAGTACATTTTTCTTTACCAAAGGAAAAACCATCGAGTCATGAAAATACAACATGTAGATAAAGTCATTTATTTCCAACATATATGGTTTGACATGGATTATTGATATAACTAGAGAGGCTAATTTTTCATTTTGAACAGGAAGACAATTTGGAATTCCGTATTGTCGCAGTTAGTCATAAATAATCAATAGCCATTATTACTAATCATATTGTTAACATATACTAGAAAGAAAAATTAAGTAATCCTTTTTACTTTGCATCATCGATACATATTTAATGTCAACTAAATATATAGATACAAAATTCGAATTATTAGGTAGTACCAAACACATCCCAATCTCTTATCCAGTAACCATCAGTTATATGAAACTATTCCTTGAGCCTAATTTCAATAATAAAACCATATATTGCATAGAGGATATAAAACTACAATGTATAGATAATTTGCATGAAGCGTTGGTGAAGCTAGATTCTGCAGATTTAGATATAAAAAAAGTTTTATACAGAGACTCTGATAATATTGAACCTACTGACGAGCTTCCATTTTTGTATACTACTGATGAGAAACTTATAATCAAATTACCAAAAACAATGAAAAAAGATTCGCACTTTTTTCTTCACATAGAATATAATGCTGCCCCTAAAAGAGGTTTTCACTTCATAACTCCAGATAGATTTCATTCGGATAAAGAGCTGCAAGGGTGGACTCAAGGCGAAGAGACAGAATCAAAATTTTGGTTTCCATGTATTGATGATCCTCGGGTTAGATTTCCACGTGAGATTTCAGTGTCTGTGCCTAATGAATTCATTGTCGTTTCCAACGGAGAATTACAGGAAGCTTCTATTACCAAAGAGCAGAAAAAGATATACACATGGAAGGAAACTAATCCAGATCCTGTATATTTAACATCCGTAATAGTAGGAAAATTCGCAGAAATCATAGAACATTATGAACGGCAGATAGATCTTTTGTATTATGTGCCTTTGAACAAACGAGATAGAGCAGAAAGATCGTTTAAAGGAACTACCGATATGATCAAATTTTTCGAATCATATTTTGATACATTATATCCATACACAAAATATGCTCAGACCACAGTCCAAGACTTTGAAGATGGTGGAATGGAAAATACCACTTGCACAACATTACCTGATGAAATGCTACTCGATAAAAAAGCGGCTATTGATGATTATTTTGCTACTCTTACTGGCTCAGCGAGAAGCGTCGTTACACATGAGCTAGCACACCAGTGGTTTGGCGACTTGGTAACATGTAAAGACTGGTCGCATATATGGTTAAATGAAGGATTTGCAACATACTGTGAAGCACTATATGTAGAACATGTTGATGGAAAAGACCAATTTCAGAGATATATGGAGGCTAATGCAGCAAGCTATTTCGATGAGGCTTCTAACGATTACATAAGACCAATTGTTACTGACAAGTACAAATATCCTTCAGACCTGTTTGATTCACATTCGTATAAAAAAGGTGCATGGGTTCTGCATATGCTAAGAAATACTGTAGATGACGATAAATTCAAAAGTGGCCTTAAGAAATACCTGCAAAAATTCAAAAACAGTAATGTTGAAACATCCGATTTGCGAAATATAATGGAGCAGGTCTCTGGACAAAACCTTGAACATTTTTTTAAACAATGGATCTATACAGAAGGCCATCCTGAGCTGGCAATCGAATTTATAGAAAAAGAGAATTTATTAAGAATAACTCAACTACAAAGGCCGTTTTTTGAATTCAAACTGGATGTAAAAGTGGCGTATTCTAATAGTAAGTCACATAAAACTTTTGAATTTACTATCAAGTCTCAGGAGCATAATGAGTTTAAAATTGCTCTGTCAGACCAGAAACGAAACTTGAATGAAATCGATTGGCTTTCAATAGATCCAGACTTTAAGATATTAAAAGAAATAAAATCTATGAAAGTTCCTCAGTTAATGATATTAAACCAAATCGCCAATGGGAATACAATTATTGAAAGAAGACAAGCGTTGGATGCAATAGATTATGAGCAAGTTTCAGAACAGAACTTGGAAGACGATCTCATTCAGATTCTAAAAGACAAGATCATCAATGATGGCTATTTTGGTGTATCTACAAAAGCGGCAGGTAAATTGGGTCAAATGAACTCGAAGAAAGCTTTGGATGTATTGTTTGAATGCATTGATTCAGAAGTAATTAAAAACAGACCTAACGGAGAAGGATATGCAGTAATACGATGGATTGTCAGTGCCATAGGAGGATATATTGGAAAACTAGATGGATATAAAAATGTCGATATTTATAATAGACTTGAACATATTGTTCGCAATGGCGCTAGAAGTTATTATATTGAAAGTGAAGCATTACAAGCTTTAGGACAATATCTTGATGAAAGATCTTTTCGAATATTAAGTGAAGCAGTGGAAAAGCCAAACACATTTAACGACATTATTCCGACTGCTGCCATTGCGGGGCTCTCAAAATACAATGATGCTCTGAAAAGAATTCAATCAAACCAGCTTAACGACGATGAAAAATTAGGTCTTGAATTACTTTACAAGAAGGCTGTTGATATATTGCTAAAAAAAGCCCAGAAATGGAATTCGAATAGCGTAAGAACATCTGCAGTAAATAATCTGAAAGCATTTTTGTTGGATGACAAACACGAAATAAGAAAGAATATTTTCAAAGTTATATTTGATTCTCTGGACGATAACTGGCTAGATGTAAGAAAAAATGCATTGGCTATACTCGAACAGACCTTTTCTCCTGATGATGCAATATTTGAACCAGAATTTATAGACAAAATCAAAAATAAATTACAAAAAATGGTTGAAACAGACCCCAGAGATGATGTAAAGCGCACTGCAGAATTAGCTCTTTTAGCTATCAGAGGAAAACATGTAGAAAAAGTGAGGACTATTCTGAAAACCAAGAAAGAAATGACCGACTATGTATCTAAGAAGGTAGAAATACGAACGAAGAGGGTTTTCGGAACATCATTAACATTAAAACATTCACAGGTTAGGTAGGATTAAGGGTTATCTTCATTTCCTCCACCGTGGGGATCAATTGCACCACAACCCAATTGGTTATATCTAGATTTTTTAGATTGAACTTCCTGATTTAATTCTTTTCTTTTGTCACCGCTGGCATTATTTAATTGAGATTCTAATTCACCAATCTGTTTTAGAAGATCTTTACATTCCTCTATTCGGTCCATCCAAATCATATCTATAATACATATATATAAACTGCTTTCCGAACCATGATACAGGATCCTAAAGATAATAACAACTAACAGTATTATAGTATTATATACTGTGATAATACTCATGCGATGAGATAGTGAGACTAGAAATAATGTCGCATTATCGCATTATCGCATATCACAGTGTTGACATAATAGAAATCTCATTAGTTTTAACCGAGAAATTATGTATGATAATATCAGAATAGAGTAATCCCATTGTATATACTCTTATATTCTTTTGATTTCGTGCGACCTAATTCATAATGTGAAAGGTTGATGAGATGATGGATGGACTATAACATCGGCTTTCATTTTATCGCCTTTTAAAGACTGGTTTAATCCCTGTAATTCCTTATCGTTGTTTATATGACTTTGTCCTGTCTTTTCTAGTTGGTAGTTACTCAGAAATGTCGCGTGGTTTGATCTTGCAGAAAATCTCGACTTTCTTCGAATCCTTTTCGCATCGGCATGTAGAACCAGAATCTTCTATGAAACAAAGTAATCATCATAACCAGATTCAGAAATCGTGGTTTTACTAACTATGAGCCTACAGGGAGAAAAAAGCTGTTTATACAAGTTGCAATCAATACTTTGAATGGATTAAACCGAACGTTTGAGGTTTGCTAGTACTCTAATTATATCAACTTTGGCGCATAGGTCACGGCATATTTAATATCATTGATCTTTTCATGTAGATGATTGTTGATTCTGAGAAATTTATAATTACAGGTATTTTTTGGTATGAAATCATGCTAGAAGAGACCTTGTTAGTTTATGTTTTCTATACAGTAAGTAGAAACACAAATCAGATTCGCCAGTGTCTAACACATTATCTTATCCAAGAAATTGAATTGGTAGAAAAATCTTTACATATGAAGACAAGGTCGTAGAAAATAGAATATATGAAAGGGTAATGCTAGCTGTTAGCACGTCTTAGAGAATATGTAGTTATACTACAGGGTGTGCCCTCAGGCATTATTAGTACGTATTAACAAAGATATTCAGAAAAGATGTATAATAAATTATGTTGATTCGGCATCTTAGAATCATTAGTGTCAATCTATTTGATATTAGATGCGTCCGTAAAGGACGTGATTATGTAATAAATAATCGCACAAAAGATCTCAATAGAATTAATAATTTCTACTCATACAGACGAGAACTTCATAAATATGAAGTCTTCTAAGAAATTGGATATGGCATATCCAAAAAGCGTGAGCATTTTAATGAATTCACCTATCTGGGTAATATGGTGTAACTATAGTATGCAATTGTGTAATGTCAGTTTTTTGGCCTATTTTAGCCTATAGACAGCAGAGTGTGTATGTGAATTGGTTTTAGGTGACGGAATAAGAAGAAATATTGCAAAGGTTTCACTCACTGAAAGAACACTCTTGAAGGACGTATTCGTCTCACTAAATATGGATTCCCATTATCGCTACCCTGGGAATAGAGATGACAAACCATTTACTGGTGGCGTTACCTATTGGTTTAAACAGGATGAAATTCACCAGGCAACACATGTTCATGGTGGGCCTGCATTTTTGCCATGGCATAGAGTGCTATGTTATAGATTTGAGAAATTGTTGAGAGAACGTGATAAACGTCTTAGTTTACATTATTGGGATTGGAGCACGGATCCTAGTTCTACACCAGATGAAAATGGTGATCCGATCAATCTTTTCACGCATGATTTTATGGGCAATTCTGACGCAGATGAGGATGATGGTTATGCTGGCGAACCTTGGCTTAGTGCTAATTTTTATAATCCAAATCCAGAAGATGATAATTATCGTGCAATTGACCCATTTGACATAAATCATAGCAATCCATTTGATCCTCCTATAGAAATAAAACGAAATAAGCCAGCTTCCACTCTTGAATCTTACGCCAAACTGCATGGCCAAAAGTTTTACTCAGATAGCGAAATAATAAGTTCATGTACATATCCTGAATTTCGTACAAAATTAGAACATGTACATAACCTTGCTCATTCATATATAGGTGGGACTATAGGCGAGCCTCACACAGCCTTTAGGGATCCCTTTGTTTTTTTACTCCATTCTAATGTAGACAGATTGTTTACGGCATGGCAACTCAAAGCAGGATCTGAATGGAGACTTGATCCTAGATATGTATACGGTGCAGAGACTAATTCAATGACGATGGGAACAGGACATCATGTCTCAGTGGGTATTCAGACACTACTGTCGCCATGGTCAGGTTTTGACGATCCAAAAGTAGAACCAGGACTAAAGGATGTTAGACCCTGGGCTTCTCCTGAAAACTGGCATAAACATCCAGATCTGTATTCCGAAGAGGGACCAATAAAATCAATAGATATTTCAGTCGTTACTCCTCAAAAATATGATGATATGTACGATGATGAAGGTCAATTAGTCGAGATACCAGTTAATCTATGTGGATCTACTGACGAAAGTATGGGAGAAGAGTGAGTGAACAAAACATGCCTCTACTACATTTTAACGGTCAATTCAGTTTTCAATCGCCTTTCTATAATAATAACCCCAGGAACGACGCGAGGAAGAAAGATCCGATAAATCTCGACCATCCGAAAGAGAAGGATCCAATGCACTTCGTAAAATTTGAATCTACTCTTTCTACAGAACAACTTCAAAAGAGAATTGGATGTGATCCATTAAGATATTTTGATTTTGAATTTTTAAATGTACATGTAAGCCGGATAACATATGATGACGGAACATTAACTGATAAGGATGATTTAATCATAGGAAAGCCAATTCTACTCAAAGGATTGTTAGTAGATGTAGACCCTCATTTAGAACGGGGTCAGCTATTTGCAGCAGAAGTGAGGGTTGTTGATGCTTTAATTGGACAACTCAATAAGGCGGTGCAATCAGATTTACACACAAGTATACGTAACGGTGATAATGGGGGCTCTATAATTTATTCTGCGAGCTTTGAAACAGAATTATATAATGTTTATCACCTTATTGATCCCAAGGTTTCGGAGAAAAATTCTAGATACATAAGTGAGTTACTGCCGCTTCTAGATAATCTTAAAAAATTAGAAATGCACTTTCGTATAGACAGATATGATGCAAGTACGAATAAAGGAGATATTTATGGCTACATAGGTCCAGCCTTACCTGAAACTGATAATGGGATTCTTATCAAAAATAGACTGCTGATTATGGATAGTGCAATCGATGATAATATTAAAGCAGATTTTCATATTGATGAGAATGACAGAATGATGCATATTCAAGGTTCATATGATATTGTTAAGAAAGGATACATTTTACTGAGATATCTTGACTTTATTCCTTTTATCGACATGGATTACAACACACCCTCAGGTTATAGATTTCACGTTGTAATTTCTACTGAGAATTCAAGTAATATTGCAAAGGATCCTTTGGTCTCCCAGATACTAGATTCGAGTCATGAAGAAATGAGAAAATCTGGAGGGTTAGCAGTAATTAAACTTCCGATTGAAACAGCTAACTATGATGACTTGAACTTATCTATTAAAGTGACAAATGATGGGATTGTTCCTAAACCCTTTCTTGCAGAGTCAAGATGGAATATTGTGTTGACAAGCTCTTATAGGAAGCTAAATTCTGCCGCCTCAGAAAATGTAATACTAAAAGATAGTCAGGAATGCATAACGATGGGATCAAATCAACAAAGATGTATCGAATTGACTGTATATTATGACCATCACCTATGCCCAGATGATACTGAAATTGGTCTAAAATCTCCTGATCAAGATGATCGGTCTCCCATTGTAGCCTGGTTTACTAAAAGCGCTGCCAAGACACGAAATGGATGTGCAACCACCGCTATACAAGCCAGAAACTTGGAAGATTCTGACGATGTAAAAGATCCCCTCTCAGATTCAGATAATCAACTGATACGAGGATTTTTGCCTTGGGATAGATACTATGGAAACAAATTAACATTAACAACTGGAAGTAATGATTTGTTTGCTGTCGAAATCAATATCGCTGTTCGAGTTTTGCATGTAATTGACGAAACAAAGATACCTGCGAATATTAATTTTGCAAGAGATATCTTACCGCTATTCTCTTATTATCTACGCTATTATCCCTGGCTTCATACAGATGTCGAATCATGTCGTTACAATCAATTTCTAAATCTCGAAAACCCGGACGATGTCCTTGGTTCGATTGGAGAAATCTTGGGAAGGATCAGGCTTGATGATAATAATCGGCTAAAAATGCCAAGGTCTCGTGATTTTCCCATTGGTGGCGAAAGACTCCTAGAACGGCTAGAATGTATCAAGAGCACTGACCGAACCTGTGGGGAGAAAAAAACTTAATCTTTTAAAAATTCGAAAAGTCTAAATAAATTCTCACAATTATGACCTACTGCTATGCAGAACAATCCTGTAAAAGGATATAAGATTAAATATTTACATACTCCGAAAAATTAGTATATTGCAACCTGGCACAAATACATAGGTAATAGCTTGGAAAAGAGACTTAAAAAGATATCCTATTGTTAATCATATGACCATTAGTTTCAGCGAAAATAATTACCAAATGAAGCCTTCAATTTCATCTACACAATTTCTTGACTTAGTCATTCTCACCTATCGTACATTTATACTCTTACTTTCTTTATGGAGCTGGAATCAAATTGTATAAAAAGTGTTATTACGTATGAGTGACAGATTACTTAACTTACGCATTTTCAAGTCACTCTGTAGAGTGAAGCCATATGATAAGAGAACTGCTAGAACAATAGGGTCTAAAACTATCAGATGTGTTTCTTGCGTTACTCCCACTATCGAAGCACCAATTAGTAAAGATAGATGGCACATCAGACTTGAAAGTGGTCATACTTAATATAACACATTCTAAAAAATCAACTATATTAATTCATATTGTAAATTGTATTCCCATTCATTTTGACTTACTCTCAATAATCATGAATCTATAGGAGGCGGCATATAAACAAACAAAAGATATTAATGTGGATATCTACATTAAAAATTGTCAAATTACTGATTATGGTATCACATTGTGGAACAATGTCTAACTATGTTCTACACAATGGTTTCAATATTTAAATCAACTCAATCAAGTGAAATTCTTTATATTATACCACTTTATAAGTGAGCATTATGGTTTTAAAAGATGAAGTAAAGAAAATATGCAACCGGTTAGCTCCCCATGGATGGCGGGACCTTCTTTTAGAACATGGATTAGATATTACTGCAGACAATTTAGGAGATGAGCTTTTAAAAGAACTTTCAAGTATTAAGCGAAACATAGATGGTTTTACTGATTTTGCTGAAGAAGGAAAGCATGGCATAGAACCTGGTAATCCAGCTAGAAGTTTGCTTTTCCATGCTCTTGCATCTCCTAATGTAATAAATGGAGTCGATGGCAAAGAACTTGATGTTTTTCCCACATTAGCGGAAATCGAAACTGTAGAAAATTATGTTTATGGAGTACAGACTCCATCAATAGAAGAATTAAAGACCAGAGCTAAGAATGTTGCTTCTTGGATAAGTGGGCACAATTTACAACAAGGTCCACCTATGGCAATTGTTGTATTTGCGTCTGAATATCGTCCAGCTCCAGAAACAGTACATAAAAAACATGCAGATATGTGTTTTTCACGCACCGGAATTGCCAGAGTTGGAACAGATGAACCATCATATGATGATCGTAGACGAGGTTTTCAGCCACAAGTAAGCAATAAGACTAATGCATTTCGAGTTTTGCCAGCTGTATACTCAGCATACATTGCAATCCAACTTGAAGGTAAAGGAGATGTATTTGGGCCGATGCGATTTACCCTAAAAGACAAAGAAAGCAAATTCTGGGTGCCTATTCATAAACTTTTCAATGGAGATGAATGTATACGTAACCTTGATTTACATGTAACTCTGCAGACGTTTCATGTAAACCAAAAAATTAAGCGAATACATTCGCACTTGGAAAAGGTTCCAACATATCCAAAGAAAGATCCAGATATTCTCGAGAAACCACCATACACATTTACAACAGGCATTGCAGAGTTCTCCTCTAATACAAATTTCAGAACAGGAGTTCTTATTCCAGTTCCTCATAATCCCTTTGTGCAGGAGGCAAAAGATCAGAATGGGAGAGTTACTTTTCTAGTTCCTCCGAAAAGCGATCCTCACTTCAAAAATGTGATCGATTATCTAAGTTCTAGTCTGCGCTTAGCAGGAGCTAGAGATTCTCCTGAATATGTCCATATTAGACATAAGGTCGAAAACGGTACGATTACAAACTTAAATGATTCCAATGATGTAATTGGCAGCATAGAGGAAAGTTATCAAGCGCAGAATTATGTTGATTTTACAGGAGATGGTTGGATCGAGGCTTCCTGCCAAGAATTAGAATCTTCTTCCGATCTGCAAAAACCTACTAAAGCTGCTTACTCATTGGTGACTGCTCCTGATTTTTACCCTAATGTGGATCAAGGGGAATTAATGGAATGGTATACTAGTGAGCTAAAAGAGCCTTTAAGAAATCCTTTTTGGATTAATACCAAGCCCCCTGAACCTGATAACAAGCTCATAACTTTGGCTGATGGTAGAGATCCTCCAAATTTACAATTAAAGAAGTCTGACAATACTAGAGTATTTGATTCAAGTGACGTTACTGCTACGGCTATAGTCTCATTGCCTTTAAAAGAGCGCAAAGAAACAAAATTAGATGTGCCAAGGACTGTGCGAGATGCTTATCTACCTGATGCCTCGTCTGGATACTTCGCACCTGGATGGGATATAGGTCGTGATGAATCAGGCGATACCCGACACTTAGCCGCTTACACACTTGGAAGTCCTTTTCCAGAAGATTCCAAGCTATGTGCAGCCTTATCAGCGTTCTGGCCAGCAGTTGCGCCTGATGCCGGACGTAGTTTTTGGTGGATGGAGAGAAACGGAGTTTTTCCGACTATTACTCCATTAACAGATGATGAAATTGGATCAAATGGTAACCTTGGGTGGGATGGATCTCATGGTCCTAAGTTAATTACTAATAATGATAATAATAATGAAACAGTAGAATACTTCAATAGTGAATATATTGATTATGTTGAAAACGCTCTTCAAAATAGATTTTCTGCACAGCTTACCGGAAGGGTTGATATTGATGAGTACAAGGATAGAATTAAGGTAATGGCAAGAGCATACATCGCATGTGGGATTGATATTAGCAAAACAAGTAACAAAGTGCAGGGGATACTTACCGAAAATCCGGTTTTATCATTTCGTAAAGTAGAGTCTACGGATACTGAGCTTAAAGAGGTACAAAATCAAGCTGGTTCACAAATAAGCGGTCGGATATTCAGGATTGAAATTGTTAATGGTCAAGCTATGCCCGCAAATCATGATAGGAAGAAGACGCATCTTAAAGTTATGAATAAGTTTACTTGCTTCATAGGAGAAGAGAATATCGTTCTAGTCAAAAAGAACCACGATGTATGGGTACCAAAGCCCACACCATAATCCCAAAATCATTATTGTGGGTGCTGGTCCAGCTGGATCAGCAGCTGCTATCTGGGCTGCAAAATCTGGTCTTAGTGTTATATTAATAGAATCGTTAAAGTTTCCTCGTAATAGACCAGGAGAGACTCTGCATCCAGGAGTGGAGTCCTTGTTTGATAAACTGGGGATAATAGAAGATATTCAGGCGGCAAAATTCATTCGACATAAGGGTATATGGACAGTATGGAATAGTGGAAACGATAATGAAAAGAATAACAGTAAACGTAAGCTAATCCCTTTCGGCGAGGATGAAAAAAGTCCCTGGCTTGGATATCAGGCTTGGCGTGCAACACTGGATAGTATCCTTTTGAGACGGGCACAAAAGTGTGGTGTTTGTGTGTTACAGCCGTGCCAAGCATTAGATGTCATATTAGATTACAATAGAAAGGTTATTGGTGTAAAAACAACTTGTGGAGATTTTTTAGCAGATTTTGTGATAGATGCAGCAGGAGGAATACATTGGCTCGCACGAAGATTGAAACTGGTAATAGAGAAGCATTCTGCTCCACTATTTGCTTACTATGGATATGCGAAAGGAGAATGCCCATCTCGTGATGAAGCGCCAGTAATATTCATTACTCCTGAAGGGTGGACATGGACAGCTAAAGTACAAAAGCATCTTTACCAGTGGACGCGGTTATATTTCAATAAGAGTGTCGATAATAAAATAATGATTCCTTTGGGTTGGCTTCCAGATGAATTAAAGGGACTCGAGCCGATTAAATCCATTCATGGTGCTGACGTTACATGGAGACGAGTAGTTCAACCAGGCGGCCCAGGTTACTTCATAGTGGGCGACGCAGCAGCTGTATTGGACCCTGCCTCTTCACATGGAGTACTAAAGGGAATTATGTCTGGAATGAAAGCTGCTCATGCAATAATCAGAATTACTAAAGATCATTTTCCAAATAAGATTGCATTCAAGAATTATAATAACTGGATAACTGAATGGTTTTTATATGACACTCATAAACTAAAGAAGTTTTATTCACAGCGTCCATATTCGCCAGATGGTTGATAATCAGTCTTAACTCTTATTTGTAGTTACAGCGTATAAGGGATAAGATAGTAAATATAATCATCAGTTGGTAAGAGATGGCTTGCATGCATCCGGTATAATCCCTGCTCGATATGGATATGAATGTGTACCGATATAGAGAACATATGGTAGATATAGAAAGCAGATGAAACGTGGTTATTCCAGATTGCTGTACAATCAACGAAACAAAGATGAAACCATAATGTCTGTCATAAAAAGACTGTTTGGAGAGCATCTAATGTCTAGATTGACCAGAACACAGAACAGGGAATTATCATTCAGATGCATAACCTACAACATGTATAGACTGCCTAATCTTGTAATATTGATGATGTTTTCTACACAGCCGTTTTGTCTAACCCGTATCTGTAAATGACTCACAAACTTCCTTTGAATTGTCTGCATCCATACATCACATCGATGAATCCATCGTAATTTTATATCAAGGTTCACAAAAAATGTTCCTGAGAAAATAAAAAATAAAAGTGAGTTAAAAATGAAATTATTAAAAGGAATATCTGATGAAGAGATTGTAGCGGACATTTTGTCAACGTCAGAATTACCTGAATGAGAAATTCAAGACCAATGAAATTATCTAATTCCAAATGAAAAATGGGAGAACTACTATCTTAGTGCTTGAATATTTTTCTTGTATCATCATAGCCGTCTTGCATTAACTGTTTGATCGTTTCGGTAGAATAGTCAAGCATTTTACTGTTTATATCCAATTCCACATTCTGCTTTCTCTCTATTCGGTGTACATCTATATCAAACCTTCCATTTATCAGATCTCCATATTGTCTATTAGGTCCAGTACGATGTTTACTTCTCTTTGTTGTTTCTGATAATATGTCCTTTATTTCAGATTTCTGTATATTGTGTCTTTGTGCAAGATCAATAAATTTTTCAACTAAACTTATATAATCTGACACGATGTTTGCAGTTTTTTCATCATAGTCTGTTTTATCATTTAGCAATAAATCCTCTTTTCTGTCCAAGACTGCATCATGATCCCATGGAACGGGTTCTTCTTTAGTTGGCCACACATCCACTATATAGACCTCCAAATCGGGAACTATTGCATCATCATTTTCCTTTCCTACCACTCTAAACCAATAATCTTTATGCGATTGAATTAGTTCTCGGAGCGGAGTATTGCTTAGTATTCCACCATCCCAAAAATAACGTGGAGTTTTATCAAATGTCGCGTTACCATCATTATCTAGTGTTTTTAACATGTCAACATCATCAATATTGGTGTAAGCATAGTTTATGGGCACTGAACCACTTGCCATTGCATAATCTGAACTTATACCCTTTGGATAGTTTATTGTATATGTGTAGTGTCCTTTCTTCGGATCTTTATTCTCTGGGAGGACAAATTCACCATATCCTGATTCTCTTCTAGTACTCTGTACATCTTTTGGGTAGCTATCAAATGTCACTACTGCTCCCTCTTCTACATCCACACTAACTAGCAGCAGTCTTGGTTGATTTTGGTTAAAACTTGTTGCTATAGGAAACTTTCCATAACTTTCCAAGCTTTCCTTTAATGGTTGATTGCTGTAAATATACCATGTATTATTAATCAGACCAAAGTTGTCAAAAAATCTATCGTCCAGAATTGGAAAACCATTTAATGGTTGGCATAGTGTAGAAAATTTTGGCATATACACGCGTGGAACTCCAGAACATAGAAACTGTTTAGCAGTATAATATCTCCTAGCTACTTCTCCTGAAGCTGAATTTGGATATATCTGTTTTTGCATATCCCAATATGCAATCCAACTCTTCTTGTCAGGAATGTACGGAAACGAAAATCTTAAATCAGAATCAGTTGATACGTATTTCCAAAAATCATTTAGTTTATCTATACTTTTTTGCCAACTTCCATTATGTGCTACATGACTAACCAATATAGATCCATTCATTGCACCGCTAGAGGTTCCAGCAACAATATCAAATAATAATCCGCTTTTATTTTCGTTAGCAGGTAAGTACTTATCGAGCGCTTGAACAACCCCGGCGTCATACGCTCCTAATGCACCTCCACCTTGAAGAACTAGCGCTCTCTGCTTACTAGGTATGTTATCTCTTTTGGACATTGAGAGAGCATATTCAATCCCCTATTCATTAATCTTCTTAAAATAAGACAGATACTAATAATAAGCAAGAATTACAAGTACACCTTGTCTATCCCGAAGAAGCCTGTGTATTTTGGGTAAAGCTCGGGGCACAAATGTGTGTGATATGAATTGAAGTAATAAGATCCTCCAAATGTTTTGAATATTCAAAGCAAGCAAAATATATCTTTGAGATTGAATAAATTCTCCTATACAAACTTGCCTATGATGTTAACTACTGTATTTAAGGATGAAGTATGTAAAATAGTAGACGTTCCATCAGAAATAGCCTCCAAACAAGGTATCGAATTTCTCGATGAAGTAGCAATCCTACTACATGGCAAACTGATCTCTCATATGGAAGTTATCTCAAATATTGCTTCAAAATCGACCAACGCAGGAGATAGAGTAACAATAACTGAGGAAGATAATACAATACTTACTAATATTAAAACTAAGATTGATAAACTAGTATCATTTTTTGAAAATAATGTTCAAAACCTACAGCTTTCTGAACAATCGGCTTACCTTGTAAGTTTTAATGTCTTTAATTTCAATATTCCTTCTACGAGTACAGAGCAAAGAATAATTGAATGGATTGTACGTATATTTAATGAACATGTAAATTCTGCAGTTATAAATTATTTGTACGCAACGGCAATAGCACTTATCAAAAAAAACAAGAAAGGATACGATCGTGATTCCGATTCTGACAACCTTACTTTCGAAGCTATGAAAAGTGATCCTGTACTTATAACACATATTTTCGAGAAAAGAATTAGTGTGGCCAAAATGATGTTTGATCGTCCAGCTATTCTAAAATCTCTTTATGCAATCCCCTATACCCATTCATCGGATATTCCTATGGAAACGTTCCGTGACAAGATGATCTCAGGCGCTATTATTGGAAATGTATTTGGCTTGTTATATTATACGAAGTTTACTGATTATGAAATTAGCATTAGTGAAGAGAATAGCTTAGTAAAAGGAATAGATGATGCGTTACTTTTAGATAAAGAAAATGTGGTAGCACTAGTAATGCAAGCTTATCTAAAGATTAATGATAACTCAATTGTAGCAGAAAAGACGATCAAAGATGCTATGTATAGAGCCCATGAAGAATTCAGATCTAATCCCTATGGTCAAAATAGGCTTAACATTTTTGGATATTTTGGACTTGCCCTTATATATCGTAAAAGGATGATTTACGATATTGCTGAAGATAATTTTAGCCGAGCATTGAACTTAAATCCTCCAAAGTTTTTAGAAGCAATTCTCTTACTCAATAGAGGTCAAAATAGACTTGATGATGAGAATATGTCCGGTGCAGTTCATGATTTACTTAAAGCAAAGGAACAATCTCATACATCAGCGTATGCACATACTAACTTGGGTAAGTTATATTTTAAACAAGGTCTCAACTCATTAGCGGAAAATGAACTTCTCGCTGCTATAAAGGAGAACCCTGAACTTGCACCTGCTTATTTCAATCTTGGAGTATTGTATAACGAAGAGGGAAAAAAAGATAGAGCTGAGAAGCTTTTCAAGACTGCACTTGATCTAGATAGAAATTTTAAAGAGGCTAGAATTGCATTAAAGAAGATTCAGGAAACTCAAACGAGGGGTTTAAAAGATTGGATTGACTGGTGGTTTGGTTCAAACTCCTCTAGTTATAGAAAGGCGTTAGGATATGCGATTATTATCATTACAGGTTCTTTACTTGTTGTAATGGTAATATATGACACGGTATTAAACAGATTTGATGTTTCTCAATCATTACTTATAGTTCTTATTGTAACTATCATTATACTTGTATTACCTTCAATTAGCAAACTAAAGTTTGGCCCGATAGAACTGGATATGAAATCAATCGGGAAACTCGAAAACTAACTGTCAGGTTAATCATTAAAGCAGCCAGGTCATATTACATAACCTAATGATTTGTGGAATGTGATAAAGCTACAGTCTAATCCGTCTAATCCAAAAGTTCTAACAATCAATTCGATATTACATGCCTTGGATGGTAACATTATGATAGTAAGCAGATTGTAAAAGTAGCAGTTATTATGATAACTATACGTGGAATTCTGGTTTACCACTATTATCACACCAACTCATAATTAACACAGTTATTCATTATTTTTCCTATTTTACGTCGGCAAAATATTTATGCTATTAATTGTCTTTTCTCAAGTTCCTGCAACCTATACTATATTAAGAGAAATCAGTTGGCGTTTATCTTTAGAAGCCACCTTAGGTAAATCTCCACGAATGATTGAATTACCAGAAAAACTGCTCGAATCTTATGTCCAGCACTCATGTAATCTAGTACTTGCTTTCCCTTTTTGCCATTACATTTTTATTTTTACTATTGACAACTCGATTTAATTATGATAATGCGGTAGACATTGTAGTGGGTCTGGATAAGGTGCCGCAGCCCCATGGATGAACTTTTTAGTACAACTTCCTGACTATTTTATACTATATTTGTTATATTTGTATTAGGTCTAGTACAAATAAAGAACAGTAATATAATACAAAATAGTGACGATTTTCAGTTCGTTATAGGGTTGGCTGATGAATAGAAATTGGGAGACCAGGTTCAATCCTCATTATGTCATATTTCCTATTGCGGTACCTCATTGATATTGATTCAAGGGGGCATAACTTCCAAGTCCGTAATTGAGGCAATACAGAATTTACTTAAATAGAAACTTCAAATGATTCTGGATCTTCTAGAGTGAAGAGAGCAATCTCAATACTCTCTGACATAATAACCGGTGGGACAACAATAAGTTTAGCCAGTCTCACAATACCAACTTTGTGCCATATTTGTAGAATTAAAACCCGTATGACCAGATCTAATCTTCAGTATCTTTACATCACGGTATTTATTATCCATATCTTTAGAAATGATTAACGACATCAAATACTCTTCCTCTAGTTCTCAAGAATAGACGACTTGAATTAGGTGGAGTGATAACTTATGAATACACGTATGGGATTGTTATTTTCCTAGATGCTTTGGGAGTAAAGGGTATTTGGAAGAGTAAAATCCAAATTCTCGAATTTAGTGCCTTTAAAAATTGCGCGTTTATGAAACTTAGCACCATAAAATATGGCGTTTTTCTATATCTGATTGCGACCTTACTCGGTACCATAATTCTTGATACTTTTGATTGACGATTATAATTACACCATGGGATCATGGTAAAACAGGAATCATTTTCTGCGCGCAAATATCCGATTCGTAGTCAACATTTTGAAATAAGAACCTTCCCGTGAATACCTAGACTAGTATTACAAATTTAACACTAACCTTAAATACAAATCTACATTTTCCATTTTTCAGACAATATTAATGGATTCCTCCTCCTCTTCTTCCTCACCTCCATTCGTTGAGGAGAAGACAGAAGTTATCTATGGGGACGAAAACATTATTGATTCCACCTTGAAATTATTTTCAGTTGCCAGATCAACACTGAACAATTGTCTTGATTCAACCGGTCCGTCCATGGATGTAATTCCTGGTCATCCTATCACAAGAGCACATTATGAGATGAAAGAGAGAGGAGTAAAAATAAGGTACATTACGGAGATTACAAAAGAGAATGTAAATTATTGTAAAGAATTAATGAATTTTAGCGAGGTTCGTCATTTGGATGAAGTTAAGGGGAATTTTGGAGTGTTGGATGGAATCTATTATAGAGTAAGTGCAAAACTAAAGGCATCCTCTCCACCACCCTTGCTTATATCAAGTACTGTGCGTGCATTTGTGGAACAACAAGAATACTTCTTTGATATGTTATGGAAGAAGGCAATTCCTGCCAAACAGAGAATTAAAGAAATTGAAGAAAATCTGAAAAGAGAGTTTATCGAAACAATCCAACACTCAGAAGAGACCACTTCACTAATTACAAAGGTTTTGTCATCTGCCATTGATGAAATATTGTTGATATTTTCCGGGCCTGCATTTATTTATAGCAAAACTCCCAACTGTAAACAAGGTTAAAGCATTTCAGTATAGCACAGACAACTCAATAGTGTATTTTTGTTTAGTTATTTATTAATTCTTAAAGATGAATTAGTGTTACATCAACCATCAACCATCAACCATCAACCATCAACCATCAACCATCAACCATCAACCATTTCGGCTAGGACTGCAGCTAAAAGCTACATTTTGGGCTAAATTTTATAACTCTTAACTATGGGCTTTTTTGTTATGCTTCTTTAGTCTATCTTTGTCTTCAAACTCCATATCACAGTGTCTACATTTAAAAGTCTTGGTCTCTACTTTCTCCTTTTTTCTGAATAAATCAGGCCTACTGAACATAATTAATAAATGCTTTACTTCTTTAAAAGATTTTTGGAAATTTTTATTTTATCAATAATATGATATATAATTTGTATAAATTACATGATTCTGTTATTCGATATTCATAATCACTATATGCTCTTTATAAAAAGTGGTTTGTCGAATTTTATGTTAATTTTAGAATATTAGTATTAAATTAAGGTAAAGCTATTTGGATTAATAGAAATAATAGAAATAATAGAATTAGAAATAAAAATCAATTCGTGATTATGTTAAACAATATAGTTTGGCAAACCACTATTGTTGCGAATATTGATAGAAATAGCACGTCTATAATGAAATTACCGTCTCTAGTATAATGCTGCTGCGATAAATAATCAAATAGTCCATAAAAATAGATATACAAATAGCTAATGTTTCAGAATTTTCCTCATCGAGAAATATAATGATTCTAAATGCGCTTCTATTCCTACGAATATAAAGGCTACTCCTACTCCCAATAGTATACCTCCAAGTACATCTAAGGGATAGTGACCGCCGACATAAACTCTGGATATGCAAACAAAAGCCGATTCCATAGCCAAAAGTACAGATATCGCAAGTTTTTTATAGGTATCTCTGAACATTGCTAGGGCTACGGCAGCGCCAGCAGATACTATGACGGCGTGACCAGAGGGAAAAGAGTAGTCATTATCAGCTACTATTAGGAAGTCTGATTTTGGAACTGCCGGCCGATGCCTTGCAATTATATCCTTTGTTATAGTACCCAGGGGTATTAGAACAAGCATTGATATGGCGATAATTATAGCAGTTTTTCTGCCAGACCAGCCGCCAAATATAAACAATAACAAAATTACAACAATCCAGAATACCTCCCTTCCATATTCTGTTAGCCAGATCATCAATTTATTGAAACTAGCTGAATGATGGTTATTAATTTGTAGAAAAGCCCATGTATCCTCTTTTAAAGATGCAGAAGTGTTACTATAGGAAGCTAGCCTTGGTGAAACTATTACAGAAAGCAAGACAAATGAAATAAGTAGAAAAATAGAAGATACAAGGTATTTATTCAATTACTTGTGATGAGTGTCAGTAGATATTACTTATAAAGTATATCCGATTAGAGTAGTGTAAAGCAGGATTTGATTTGCTAATGAAATTTTATCTAGAAATTAACATTACTTGAAATATATGAAGCGCAATTTGAATCGAGATTAAATTAATTCAATAGCAGAAATACTAATCTAGTTCCTGTTATTGAATCAGGTTGTTACAAAATCAGACTAGATTCAGATCAGATATAGAGACATTATTTCCTTTTCTTTTATACATAATTTATTATACACGATTCTTTGAAAATTCTAAATTCAATTGTTACTGTAGTACTAAGAATGATTGATATTAAACTTTAAATTTGCTAACGAATTAGTCGTACATGCGTACTGTACTACAAGATACTCAATATAGTAATTTCTCAATAAGGGCCATCTAATACTACGATGAAGGCTACTGCTGGAAATATACCACTTTGCTAATTAACTGGAATGTTTTTGAGACAGTAATAACAAAAAGTTAATTAATGAATATAATACTGCGTAGTTTTATCAAAATTCTTTATGATTTCAAAGCTCTTATCAAAGCTGTTAATATTACTATTACCATCATCATTAGTATACAAATTTAATTCTGGAAATATGCTCCAAGGTTGATATCTAGCCATTATAGAAGATAGATGGTTTTCTCCAAATAAAGACTTGCACAAGTCATATGTCATATTTCTAACATGTAATTCGTCTTTAATTCCAAAACTGTGAAGGTATTCGTGAGCAAGTACCATGAACAAGTAGGAATTATATTCCTTTTCAGATTTGTTTTTTCTAATAATATCAAGAATCCTCTTATTTATTATTATCATATTCGAACCTAACACATGATAAGCTCCAAGATTAGTTGGCAATCCTTGCAGGATCAGACTCAATCCAGCTCTATGCATTTTGAATTTTTCACTGACAGCCATTTTAACTAATTCGAACGCATCATTAAAATCCTTAATCTCCAATAATCTACCATGATAATATCTCAACCGCTGTTCATCAGTAACAGGTATAGTTTGATCCACTCTTCTTATTTTTCCACTAATTTTAGTTTCATCCCTACATTTAACTATATCAAGGTAACTACATATAAATATGATAGTTACTGCTATGATACCAACTTACTGTTACGTAACTCAGTTGAGAATATCTAATTATTTCATAAGAGCTACCTAATTATATAAAAACTCATTTTATAAGGTGTTTTTTGTTTAAATTATAAAATATGTAGAATAACTTTGAATTATTGATTCAGTTTAATGCCATTTTGGAAGGATCAACGAATACATTAAAGATAAACTTGTTCATGTCTTATCCAACTCATTAAATAGATAACAGATTCCTCGAATTCCTGTCTCAAAGTCGTAAATCCATACAGATCACAGATTTTGATCTAGGATAACACTAAAAGATGTAAAAGCTATCTACTACTCACTGATTCAGATTGGCAGACGACGATCCTTTGTTCTTCCTCTCATCTTTTGGCTTATCTCACTGTCAGTGTCTGAATCAAATTGGATTATATAGAATGATCCAAGCAATTTTCGATGTTATCGGCGATAATTGCATTTACGTTGACATGCTGAACACGTAATGCTTTTCCAATATTAACAACATCTTGAAGTTGTGCACTAAGACTTTGAATTTGATCTAGGATTGTACACATTTGTTCGATTGTTGTTATATTTTGACCGGTAAGAACTTGGGGAATCCCATATTTCTCAATTGGTGACCTCTGAGTTGGAGTAAGGACAACAATACATACTATGCATGATGATGATGATGTTAGTGGTAGTTGTGCTAGTATAGTTGACTGTTGTACTTCGACTGTTGGGTTTTGCATTTTGGACAGTAGTGGGGTGTTGATGCTAGTCCGGATTTTCTTGCCGCGAACTGTGCAGCCACAATTACAGTTACCTATCATATTATTGTTAGTATTAGAATTAGATACAGGGTCAGACATGAATTACCAACAGACGCTGCTTGAATAGCATCATTTGTGTCATAATGTCTTTATTTTTGCAAATGCATTATCTGTAGTTGATGCAGAGATTGATATCAATGATGTGCCAACTAACATTATTATTGTCAATGCTGTAATTGCTAAATTGCTTCTGTTTACCTTTTTGTTATGCATGCTACCACACGAAGCTTAATTATGCTTTATGAGATCGGTGAAAATTAGTCCCAATTAGATCCCATATATCTTCAAAATCTATAGCACTAGAACTTCGCTAAGAATGAATGAATTGATTGTATCATTTTCTAGTAGATAGATAGGTTCTGAATGCTATTTGTCAATTGTATGAAGTATCGCAATATTGGTATGTACTTGGATGGTTTAGCCAAAAAAGAGAAAAACATTGTCATGTTCATAATTTCGGATATTCATCATTGGTCAAAGTTTCTTTTTTCACAATTGATAAGATCTTATTTAAAACTATAGATTCTTGATCATTTGCTTTTCTATTTATGGAGATCATAAGAATAGGATAGTCTTGATCATCCAGTAAGAATGTTACTCGTTTTATTTTCTCATATAATGTAAATGAATAGATAGGTTTACCAAGCTTTAATATTATATCCTTTTCTCCTATCCTAGTATTCATCCTTATCATTGATTCAATGGTGGATAACGTCGACTCACTTTCTGTTAACAATGGAACCAAGTCTTTTCTGTATTCAGACACTGTTTTGCTACCAAATTTGTTTGCAATTCCTGCGAATCTAATAGACGTATCAGCTTCTAATATATGTCTGCAAAGTGATGAAAGGCCTAATTTGGAAATCATTCTACTTTATTTTAAAGATAATAGAATTGAAATTATATACCTTGATATTACATGTTTATAATTAGTTCAAACTGCCGCTGATAAACAAACCAGGTTGAAGAACTAGTAGCATTGAAGGTCCCTTGGCAGCATCCTATTTCAAAGTGCACCAGGAAATAGATTCACTTCATTATATGCTTTTTGATAAATTTGTCCAAGGTAGTCGTCTTGTAGGTAAGATTAGAAGTATCAATTTCTGACTTCCTCATATTGGGTGTTAAAGTCAATAGTCTTACCGGTCGCAAAACTTCATTTGTCTAGTTCCTTCTCTTGTAATCCATTCTTGTTCATATTTTCTTGCAGGTGATGATTTTGGAACTCCGTCGAATGAAATAATTGGACTGGGTCGCCACATGCAAGCAATTTCCACTCCTTTTCTATATATGGAATCCTTAGATGCAAGAGCATCTATTCTTTCAGTAAACACAGTACTTCTAATTTCTCCTGTGATTGGTCCAGAGAGAGTCCTTATTGCCAATGTGTTTGCTGCATCTAAACAACCGGCCCATAGTCTGACTGACAGGTTTAACCGAACTTTTTCATCAATTTCGGTATTTTTTTCTAGGCATCGTTTGATACAGTCCAATAATATTTGCTTTCTTAGTGGATCGTACACAATAAATGGTACATGAATTTGTGGTAGTTCTTCGCCTGTTGGATCCCGTCCATTTATGACTCTAAATGCCTGCTTATCATCCTCAAATTCTTTCCCAGTACATGATTCAATCAAATCTACAATTTCGATTAATTTTACTCTGTCACTTTCCAATTCTGAAGGTAATGAATCAAGACTAGGGTAATCAAAAGCCCAGTGATACAGAGTATCCATGTTTGAGTCAGACATTATTTATAATTAGTTATAATTGCCTAGATATATTAGATATCATGAAGATCTGTACTATAAATTGGGATGTTATAATTTGCACAAGATGCAAATAGAGACCTCAAATGATACAGCTAGACCACATTAACCGTAATGATGGAGAGGAAATAGAATGATTTCAGATCTTGATTTTGGTATGCCAGTTCTCGTGTGGCTAATTTCTATAGTCTCATCTTACTATCGAGTGAGGAATAAGTAACTAGTGTGAATAATAAAAGGATAACATGTCTATACATGTCCATAATAGCAGCAATCCTAAGAATATTCGATTTGAGTGGGATTGCATATACTATTTTTACATTATTATTTTTCTTATACTGATTTAACTCTGAAACATTAATCTCTATCAACATAGCAGCAACATCTTCGACTATTCAATGATCAATAAGACCAATTTTATGAAGTATTCTTGCTCCATGGATTACCACTTTTATTGATCTATTTCAAGAAATCATATATAAGGTAGGAATAATCTGAAAATTAGTTTAGTTTTAGACTATGGTAGATTGGATTTGGCGGTTTTGTCTGCGCTGCATTTTGACTTTTATAACACTATAATTTCATGACGATGTCAATTGTATCCAGAACAGATTATTTTTGCAAAAACCGATGTAATACACCCATTCCAATATCCAAATTCGAATTATTGTGTCATTATATTCAGTGATAATAATAATAACAAGTAACTAATATCCTAAGTTTATGACTTCCACTATACATCGGGCATTAATATTTCAGGGAGGAGGATCTCTAGGTGCATATGAAGCAGGATCTTACAAGGCAATACATGAATCTCTATCTAGAAGCTTTAAGGACGAAGGGCGAGAAAAGGAGCCGATATTCCATATCGTATCTGGAACCTCGATAGGTTCGATAAATTCTGCTATTTTGGTAAGCTACGTAAAGGAAAATAAAACATGGGAAGGTTCTGGCGAAAGGCTTGTGGAGTTTTGGGAATATTTGGCAACTCAATCATCTGTTGAAAAGATGCCTCATTTTACACATTATTGGGATTCTTGGCGCAAATTTGATAGTCGAATTGCTTCAGGAGAGTCTGCAAGAAGGCATTTTAGTACCAAGGAATTTATTTTGAGAGGAGTTCCTAATGTATTTGTACCAAAGACACCACTACTAGATAATAGATTTTTTGATCCGTCAAATACATGGTATATCTACGACAATAAACCTTTGAAGGCAAGTATTGAAAAGTTTGTTAAGTTCCCTATATCCACAAGCTTCGAAAACAATGAACCAAGACTCTTACTAGTAGCAGTGGACGTCCAAGAGGCTGCTGCAGTGGTTTTTGACAGTTATGAAAAGGCTGATGGAACAAGAAAGACTGAATATGGTAGATATGGCAGACTGAAATCTACAGATTTAACAAATGATGAGGGAAATGAGGGATTTGAGCATGTTATAAGATACAATGATGGCATAACATCAGATTTTGTTTTAGCCAGTTGCTCAGTTCCAGTAAATTATGACTATACTAGACTAAATGTTGAAACCCGCATCCTGGACACCGATGGTCAAGAGAAAAATGACAGTAGGACTAGAGAAGATATTAATCGAGCTTCCAATAGCGTTGATGGTGGTATTAGTAGTAGTAATAGTAGTAATAGTAGTAATAGCGGAGTACGTTTTTTCTGGGATGGTGGATTATTGGCTAACACTCCACTAAGACAGACATACCTAGCTCACAGACAATATTGGCTGCATGTTAGAAAATTGGAATACAATATACCAAGACTCAAATTTGGCATAATAAACCTTCATCCAGCTAAACAAAAATATCTTCCATCAGATTATGATGGTGTTGTAGACAGGAAGAACGATATTATATATCATGACAGGACAGAGTTTGATGAATATGTTGCAGTTCTTGTATCTGATTACACAACATTAGCAGAATCTCTAATTAAATTAGCTGAGGATAACGGCGTAAGCAAGGAAGCACTCCAAAAAATACTGAATGAAAAGACAAAGATTACTTTCTTCGCTACAGGCAAACAGGGCAAGTACTACGATTTGGTTAAGGGTAAAGTGGATGTTGATTTTGTTGTTAGATTAGAACGAAAGAACGACAGTCACACCATCTCAAATAAGACATTTGACTTTTCAAAAACGACTGTTAGACAACTTATTCAAGACGGATATAACGAGAGTAAAGAACAGATGAAAAAGGTTATCATAGAAAGCAAAAGCTGACCTTTTAGATCTTAACTTATCTTATTCACTAGTATTTTCTGCACTATAGCGATTTTATTCAAGTCATAATTTTTAGATTCGCTACACAGATAGCATAAAGTGGATAATAATATATCGGTAAAGTACTACATATAATATCATAAGCAGTACATAGATGAGCAAATCCAGAGAATGAGTAAGTGACATAAAACGCGAGTAATAAATGAGCTAAAGTGTACCTTTTAGATAGTTTCAAATGGTGCTAATTTGGCAAACACTATAATTGGAAACGATCCTTACGACAATGGTTACTGTAATCTTAATCCATAGACATAGAAAGTCTGGTTAATAAATAGTAACGATGACCGACTTATTATAAATAACATCGTAGTTTAGTTTTTTTGCAGTATTACATGGAAAATGATATAGCCATTGATAATAGTTTTGCAGTTTTTATTGTTAATAGTAATTATGAATGAATGCCTAAGATATTTCCATATTGCAGTACCTTATCATTGCAAGAAAAAAATAATCCAGTCTAACGTACCTTTTTACCAAGCGACTCGGTTAGCCGTCGCAAAGCTGGTGATCCATCATAAGCATCCAAACGTACATCTAGTATACACAAATCTTTAAGGTAGATTTTTTCAGCAGCTGTGAGAGATTCGTCCATTTGATTTTCAGTCTGTACTATAAAACCTTTCCCTCTACCTATAATCTCAGGAATACGATGATAATTCCAAGGCAAAACATCGTTAAATGGGCCATCAAGCATTGGACGTTCCGTTCCATATCCCTTGTTGTTTAAAATAATAATTATTGGATTTAATCCAAATCTACTAATTGTCGATATCTCCATGCCAGTCATCTGAAAGGCTCCATCTCCCACTATTACAATAGGACGTAGATTTGGATTTGCTAGTTGAGCTCCAATGGCGGCAGGGACAGCAAATCCCATTGAACAATAGTAAGCAGGTGATAGAAATTCTACTTTTCCGTGCATAGTCAAGTCTAGAGCACCAAATAAAGAATCGCCAAGATCGGCTATAATGACCACATTATCAGCAATAGATAAGTTTAGACGTTCAAACAATCGTTTTACAGTTATCCTTTTATTTCTTGTAGCTAAGAAAGGCTTATCGACATTATAGTTGTTGTTACTGTTCTTCATGAAGCCCTGTTTTCGAACTAGTTCAAAATCCTTTCTTTCCAACTTTGCGTCCAGCAAACCAGTAAGAAAGTCTTGTAAAAGCACATTTTCAAAGCTATGATGTTTGATTGATAATTTCTCACTTGTAACATAAATGCTTTTAGATTCTTCAATTGGCGTAGAAGAAATACTAAAATTAATATCTGTCATCAAAGTACCAAGTAAAATTAAACAGTCACTTGATTCAACAAATCTCTTGACGAACGGATGTCCCATAGCACCCTGATATACACCAATGTAACATGGATCATCCTCACTTATTACCGACTTACTTAAGATAGTTGCCACTATAGGAATATTTGTCTTGTAAGCTAACTGCAGTATTTTGTCTTGTAATGCAAAACGATGAATCTCAACCCCTGCAATAATAACTGGCTGTTTTGAAGAATTTATCATTGCTGTTGCTTCCGCTAAGGCTTCTTGCATAGAATCAATATCCGTTTCAAGCTCAACTTTTGTAGTAGTGGTAGTTCTTGGTGAAACGGAATGGAGGTCAATATGTGGATCTTGGTAAATAGGTTCTGAAATTTTATCTCGCGGTAGCTCGATATATACTGGTCTCTTATATCTAATGGCGGAGGACAGGACTCGATCTATATCTTTGGCAGCTGTTAGAGAATTGTCTATAAGAACAGAATCAATAGTTATATGTTCAAAGATTCTTTGCTGCGTATCAAAATCTTTAACCTTATGATGAAGAAGTGGATTCTTTATACGTTCTTTTATTCCTGGTGCGCCAGATATCACTACAACGGGTGATTTTTCAGCATATGCCTGAGCTGCGGCATTAACAACTTTTAATCCACCCACGCAATATGTCACACACACAACACCTAATCCATTGATACGAGCGTATGCGTCTGCTGCAAATGCTGCTCCTTGTTCATCGCATGTATTGATAACCTTCAGTTTGTTTGATTGAATTAACTCGTGATAAAATCCAAGTACAAAATCTCCTGGAACACCAAAGACATGACGAACACCATAGTTATACAGACGTTGAATAAGATAACTGCCAACATTTTCGCTGGGGTCAGACATGTATTATTAAGTCTGAGAATGTGAGGTCTAATTAATAAAAATTAATCAAATTATTCCTAAAGTTCTGCATTTTAGTGTTGTATTAGATATCAAATATTATAGTTGGTTTTTGTTTATGTGTATCAAATACCGTTTCAGAATTTAATAGCAAGTATCTAACAATCGAAGGCAGGCGGCAGAGAGACATAATAATCATTCTTGGTCTATCCAGAATCTTTCCTACAAAAATCAATAAATGATAGTCACAAGAATTGTAACTATGATGACGAATACTGGATTTCAGAAATCCCAAAATTCAGAGTGTTAGATAGTTAGATAGTTAGATCGAGTACATTTGTTGTTAGTTATTATGTATATCATTATGGAGTCACTCAACATAAGTATACATCAGTTAATTAATTTAGTTCAGAATGAAATTGAGTATTGTATACTATATTTTTGATTTTGGTCAATGCCGCTGCTACCAGTACACATTACTCGATTATTCAGTAAAATTATTACTAAACACATTATAACCAAGATTTAGACTATAAATTAAATGTGAATACTTCTTTCATAATTGTGTCATTTCTAATACTGGGAGTATCCAGTGCTATAATACCTGCGTCGCATTCACCTATTTCAACACAACTGTACGTGTACAATGTAAAGGGCAAGACTGCCAGCATAGCGGATGATAATTATAATCGATTTGATACTAATTATAATATTAGCAATCAAGCAAACTCTGACAATTGTATAAGTTATGATAAATCTGAAAGGTCTATTCTCATATCATGTGGTTTAGTGCATCTAACAGATATTGCCAATCAAATAAACGAACAAAACGTGATAAAAAAAGAATCTGACGGAAATTGGCTATTAAATGCAGGTATAATAATTGAAAAAGGGGCTACACTTATTTTAGATCCTCGAGATACAAAATGGTTGAAAATATTAGCAGATGGAAACGTTGCACATGGTATTCATGTTTATGGTAGTTTGGCCATTGATTCTATAAAATTGACATCGTGGAATCCAAGTACAAATAATTATGCTCAGAGCTACGGTTCAAGGGAAACCTCAGGAAAGATAACACATCCAGGAGCTCCAAGGCCGTTTATTAGGATTGAATCTGGTTCGACCGGCACTACAAATATCACAAATTCTGAGATAGCATACTTAGGATATGAGGGTGGTTGGGGATCCGGAACTTCAGGCATTCATTATCATAATGGTGGAGATGGAAGCATAATAAGAAATAACAGGATACATAATCTCTATTTTGGATTCTATTCTAATAGCGTTGGTAATATGCTTATAGAGAATAATCTATTCTATAATAATGGACATTATGGCATTGACCCACATACTGGAGCCCACGATATGATAATTAGAAACAATACGGTCTATGAGAATAATGGTACAGCGATAATTTGTTCACTTGATTGTTACAACATATTGATTGAAAAAAATAATGTCTATAGCAACAATGGGTATGGAATAACCTTCAGTAGAAATATGACAAATTCAGTGGTTAGAAACAATTTTGTGCATAATCAGAATAACGCCATCTTTGTTTCAGCATCACACAATAATGAAGTTTACAACAATACCATTTTTAACTCTGATGACGGGATTAGCTTTGCAAATGGGTCTTCAAACAATAAGGTACACGATAACAGAATAATCAATTCTGTTAATGCTTTGAGATTCAATGCAGATTCTCATGAAAATACACTATATTCCAACAAAATAGTTAATGCAACACAGAATACAATAAAATATGACGATGACCAAAATACAAAAGGCGACAACAATACCAATACCAATACCAATAACAATGCCTTTGATAGGAATAATTGACAAGTGGTTTGATAGCGGATGTCTTTCATCTTCAGATCGTCTTCATGTGTTTATGAATTGTGTTAGTTAAAACCTGAAGTCGCTATTCGATTCATACAAACGAAGGGATTGTCTAACTAGCTACTTTGTTTGTATTTTTTAAGAGTTGGAATAGCTAGATGGTCTAGTTGATAATATAATACACAAGCCTGACTATATTAGTATCCGAATTCTCTAAGTCATTGGTTTGGTATAAGAAGTCACAGATAACTATATCAATTGTTGTTCTTTGTCTCTTCTTGTTTTCTTATTTACTAATTCATAGTCTCTATCTCTGATAAAACTACACCTACAACAAGCTAGACTAGTACCCAGATATTTAGTTAGGCGGTTAAGGCGATGGTTATCTTTTAGATAATGTTGAACCCAAGAGACAGATATCTGTTGAAGAAGGAACAAATAATAGATGATAATTAATGACCGAAGATGATGGATGGTGAGATCAGCTCACCAGGTTGATAGAATTGAATAAATATCCTCAAGTTATGTTGACTAGAAAATTTTTCTCTGCAATAGAATTGTTTTCCCAGCTTCTTTTATATAGCATCTTTATAAGAGTTGTTCCTGTAGACATACCTTTGAAAACAAAGGTATCTGTACCAGAAGCCCCCATGAGCAAAGATGATGGCTTAAAGCTATGAGAAACTAGTTTCACAATGCTCGAGTTAAATATTGGTATCCAGTCATAACCTGTAGTAGGATTTGATTTAAGATATAGACTAAACACTTGATCTTTAGATATAGAGATATTATCTCCTAGCTGGCGGCTATCGGTTTGGTTTTCGAGGTTACTAGAATTAACTGCAGTGGAATTTATTTTATAGTTAGCTAATATTACTAGATTTAGTGTATTTTGATCTATATTTGACGTTGCCCAGCCTACCTGCATCTGACTACAAACTAGAGTCGTAGATAAAACAAGGGCGATAACTACACTTGGTATTTTCCAACTGTCTATTTTGATAAGCATGAGCTATCAGCAGCAGGATCAGTGTTCTAGTTAAGATTTAAATTAAGGCATTAGAAAGTGTTTGACACTTTACTCGTAATATCTTGTACTGTAATCTTTTGATTAAACAAGCGTAATGGTATTTATGATTACAAAGATATCTTGCAGATACACAGTATGCATATGATAGATACTAGATGGTCGTTTACACTATAGTTTGTATAGTCAGCTATAATTAAGAATGTTCTAAAACATATTCTTATCAGGACAGGAATAGTAACCCGCCCGCTCGCTTAGACATTAGAAAAAGAAGGATATATTCTACCAGTATCAGCAGCAGCATCAGCAAAGCAATAATAATAATTGTAATCACTGCACTTAGCTCTACAATCGTATAGAGGAATCCTCCCAGTACAATGCAATACAATAACGAGTTAATATGCGATATTTTAAATTAGGCACAAAAAGTGAGAATATAATATCTAATCATCATGAATGCTCTAGAGTCATACAACAAGATCTTCGATTTAATGAAAGAACATCACACATGGTTTGATAAATCGATACCTCTCATTGCCAGTGAAAATATACCCAGTACCGCAGTAAGAGAAGCAATAATTTCTGACTTTGGCAACAGATACGCTGAAGGCTGGCCTGGAGAGAGAGTATATGCTGGATGCAAATACATAGATCAAGTAGAGATTATTTGTAACGATTTGGCGAAGACCGTTTTTGGGGCCGAATTTGCAGATTGTAGAGCAACTTCTGGTGTAGTTGCTAACCTTGCTATTTATGCAGCATTTTCTAAACCTGGCGATTATATGCTTGCAGCATCTATTCCTTCAGGTGGTCATATTTCCCATGGTAAGAAAGAGCATTCAGGAACAGCTGGGCTTGTACATGGATTAAATATTGAACATTATCCCTTTTCAAAAGAAGAAATGACAATAGACGTAGATGCTACGAAAAAGAAAATTGAAGAAATGAGTAAAGATAACAGAGCTCCAAGTATGGGAATGTTTGGTGGTAGTCTATTTCTATTTCCACATCCCGTAAAGGAGTTGGCTAATTTTATGCATGATCATAATATGTACATAAACTATGATGGGGCACATGTTGCAGGATTGATTGCTGGTGGTCAGTTCCAAGATCCTCTTAAAGAAGGAGCTGATTCAATGACTATGAGCTCACACAAAACATTGTGGGGTCCTCAAGGAGGAATTATAGTATCATTACAAAAATATGCCGAATCCATCAAGAAGGCAGTATTTCCTGGCATCACAAGTAGTCATCATTTGCATCATGTTGCTGGCAAAGCTATTGCCCTTGCTGAATCATTAGAATTTGGAAGAGATTATGCAATACAAGTTATCAAAAATGCCAAAGCTATTGCAGAGGCTCTAGCTAATTTAGGATTCGATGTTTTGGGAGAAAAAAGAGGATATACTGCATCACATCAACTTGCCGTAGATGTTTCAAAGTTTGAAGACGGTGGTACTATAGAAAGAGATCTGGAAAACGCTAACATAATTTTAAATAGACAGCTACTACCGGGAGATATAAAAGCTGGCAGACATTACATGCATCCAAGCGGAATAAGAATTGGAGTTCCAGAAATCACAAGATTAGGAATGAAAGAAAGTGAAATGAAAGAAGTTGCAAACTTTATTAAGCGTGTAGTGATAGATAAACAAGATCCCTTTTTAATAGCAAATGATGTGGCAGAGTTCAGAAAACAATTCCAAAAAATACATTATGCATTTGATAATGCTGTTGACGCGTACGAATACATAGATGTTATTCATCATAGGAAAGCAAGTTAGTTTGAAATAGAATATCAATATGAGAAATTTAACACGAATTTCAAGGCAATTCGAATGAACGTCTTGTCAGTTCGTACATATGCATATCATGCATGAAAGTCTAAATTCTTAATATATTTGGCAGATTGCTTTGAAACTACAAACTTGACGAAAGAGTGCATCTTTGCTATTTTTATAGTCATATGGTTTGGATTATATTTCAATGGTCAGTCAATTAGAGTTTAAAATATAGAATAAATGAAAGGAACGATCTACTATTAATCTTACTATATTGATTGATTTTCAAAATTGGAAATCAGCAGAAAATACTAATGCGATTTCCGCTATTGATTTTACAGTCTTTCATAATCTATCTTCATAATGACAACTTTTTGATTGATTATTTTCTAAAACTGATTTGTTCCTAATTATAGGAATTCATAAAAATGAATGTGGATGACATTCTCAATATCTATTTATTAATATGTAGACAGAATATTAATCTGAAGGATATTCAACGCATCGATAATATATCAAGCCATTTATTGTGATATCCTCAATTTTTGCCATTGTAAACATTTTGTCAGTACGATCAGATCTTTTTGATATTATTCCAGCTGTAATGTTACTGAATAATTCAGTCAAGCTGAGTTTTACCATTGCATGATTAACTTCATCTTCTTTTATCCCAACAGCGTCAGCAATTTCCTTTGCTGAAAACCCTTTTCCTTTATTATGACACAAAAATTGAATTATCACTGTATTAATATTTTTGTGTGCATCAAACTCGGCTGCATCTATCGGTGCCATAACGAATCATATGCGCGAGCTTATATAACAAACATACTGTTACACCATTATGTATGTGTAATTTAGAAAACCAAGTTTATCGATTGGACTATTTTTCGAAGATTTATAGTCGAAATTAAAAGATCTGACATAATACGCATTCCTAGATTGAAATATCATAAAATATTAAAACTGTTAATTATAATCATTTCCATGTAAGGTGAGATCTACCATGATTATCCATCAGAATAGGTTTTGCGTGTTATAATCATCTACGCAAAATTGTTCGGCACTGATGAATGATAATTCTATTTCATTTGCAAGCCAGAATTGGCCTGAATTGAGAAAATAATTTACTCAAGCTTCTTTCGGATCTTTTTCTAGATTACTATAATCATTTACCTGCTTTGGATAGTACTTTTTTAATAGGATGAGATCATTTAGAAGAGATTAGGATTTTTTCAAGTTTCCTGAAAACTGATGCGATGAGTTTGGTAATTTTGATTGTCTATCAATTTTAAATAACAATATGCATTACACCGGGTCTTGACTAAATTTTAGTGTATATGTCTTCGCATTGCAATTATAGTTGTAAAGATGCATAGCACGATCCACATATTCTTATATATTTGTCTTGGGTTGGCTATACGAGTTTCGAAAATATTAGTACTAGTAAATTCCTAAGTATCAATACTATCTCTTAGTTCAGAATTTCTCTTTTTTCTTATTTGGAATTAGATATTATTTCAAATTCATCCTGCGGTCATTCCATGCGTTCGACTTTGCAACATCTTTTGCAAAGTCGATATGGGGATATTGTTTGATAAACTGCAATTCTATTTGTTTATTTTTGGGATTCGAATACATGATTTGATTGCCTATCGAGATTTTGTATTTTGATACTTTAAGATTAGTAATAATACTTATAATTTTATTTAATCAGTTCATCAGTCTAATTCTCGCAATGATGTTGTACCTTATAGTCTCAAATACTTATCATCCCTAGTTGTTTGTTAATATGCACACGCAAACTTGCGTTCACTACGCAAATCATCATGATATTCTGTTGAAATTTTATAGCCTCTTTTCTCAGAACTTCCGCATAGGAAGTTCGATTTGATATTTCATTATGACACCTATCTGCAACCTTGATAATATCAGGTTCAGTTAATCCTCGTTGTAATAGTCCAGTGATGACTGGTCCCACAAAGTGTTGGGCCTGTACTCTCTGCAATTCATTTTCTCGTTCCTTTCCAAGGTTCTGAATTTCTGATTGAAGTTTTTCTATCTTCAGATCAAACCCTACTTTAGAATTATACTGAGTATCTATGTCTTCAATGAATTTGCTTACTGCCAAGCAGTAGTTTATGCCATTTGAGATTGCAATATTTATGATCTTATCAAGCAAAGTTTTCAGTTGGCTTGAACCAAATCCCATTTCTGCAAGTTGATTGTATATAGGTAGGTTTTCCGAGTGCGCATAGATTTTGTCTTCCAACGAAGACTCTTGCTGGCGAAGGTTCGCAATACGCTTTTCAAATTCTTCTATAGCTATCTCTAGTGCTAGTTTCTTGCCATCCAAATATTGAATATCTTCAAGTTCTGCAACTAGCTTCCTGGGATCGTCTCCATATTTTTCAATGCATTTAATAGTTTTGGCAAATTTGGGAAGATCTTCGTTGATAGATATATTATAGCTATCCAGCACTTGCTTTGCATCAGTATACGACTTGATCTCTAATTCTGCCATTTTCTTTTGCTGCAAAGCCAAGTCCCTGGCGTTTTCGATTTCCAACTTTTGGTTCTTGACAGTCGATACATCATTCTTTAAATCTTTAACTTCGCTCTCCAAGTCCTTCTTTTCGGCTATCTGTTTGACTATCTTTTCGTCCACACACTCATCAATTTTATTTAATGGAATGTGGTTTTCATCTGAAATTCTGATAAGTTCTTTTATAGATATAGCAAACTTACTTGGTGTAACTTCAAATTCCTTACATTTTTTGTATATATCTTCGATCAATTGTGCGGCCGCATCTGCATCCATGTTCTCAATGTCCTACTACTCAATGTCCTACTACAGTATATGCTCAGTTGCAACTTGGTAGTTGTACAGGCAACGCAATTGCTGGAGCAGTAGAATTTGATTTATTGAAGCAGCAGAAAGAAGATTTCACTCCGTCCAGACTTTTCATTTACTACAACGAACGAGAGATGGAGGGAAGCATAGACGAAGATGCTGGGGCGATGATTAGAGATGGAATAAAAAGTGTTGCTAAGCTAGGAGTCTGTTCTGAAACGGAGTGGCCCTATGATGTCAATAAATTTACTGAAAAACCCTCAGAACAATGTTATAATGACGCTTTGAAGACTAGAGCTCAATCATATTCAAGGGTATCACGATCATTAAATCAAATGAAAGGATGTCTCTCCTCTGGTTACCCATTTATTTTTGGTTTCAGTGTGTATGAGAGTTTTGAAAGCGATGATGTAACCAAGACCGGTATTGTTCCTATGCCAGGACCAGCATCTAAAGATAGCTTTCTTGGCGGACATGCTGTCTTAGCGGTAGGATACGACGACTCACAGAGCAGATTCATCGTAAGGAACTCTTGGGGCGACAAATGGGGGGATAAGGGTTACTTTACAATGCCATATGCATATCTTCTTGATGAGAATTTGTCGGATGATTTTTGGACTATAAGAATAGTAGGATAATGTATTCTCTTTATTTTTACTTTTGTGGACTATAGCAAAGAAGAATATGCAACAAGAACATCTAATCAAAGGTTCTAACAAGAAACCCCACTGACAATAGTTTAGCAAATTAATAAGTACGATGATAAATGAATTAGAACCGATCCTATACGAATCGACTTGTAACCCGAATCTTGCAATTTAAAGGAAATAGGTGATAAAAATAGAGTGTAATGAAATTGGAATTACGCTAGTCAAATAATTAAGCTCATTCAACCATTATAGAATAAGCCTTCTGATCAACAATAGCACCACTATTCTGGGCACTTCTTGTTAATATTTTCACGTCGTATGAGCCATGTTTTATTGCTTTGAATGTGAATATATAAACACCAGGACTACCAAGCAATCCAGAAGAAGGAGCTTGAAACTTCTGGTCTACCAAACTTATAATGGCCTGATTAAATTCGGGAATCAATGAATATCCAGCTGTACGATTTGCCTTGCAAGTTATTACGAACTCTTCACCTTTTTTTACTACGATATTGTTTACCTGTTTATTTTCCATATCCAAACTCCCACAATTAACTATTTTGGTTATACCATCCCTTTTATCCTTATGATGAATTTCATGAATTGGATGAGTTTAGTGGTGACGCTCCGGTTGGTATTTGGTTTTTCCGAATAGTTAGAGTATGCACATCGTAAGAATAGTGCTTACTAGAATATGCATAGTCGAAATTAAAATATTTCTTTATTGTTTCTAAACGATATCACTTGTTAAGAAATTGATTGCAATTTCAATATATATCTAGTAGTATAGTTTGAAATCATCTAATTGCGATAACTCTCACTCGGCTCTTCCTTATCTCTCATATTCCTATCCATATCCTTATAAATACAGACTCGGAAGAGTCCTGTCAATTAATATCGCCTGGCTTCAAGAATGACTTAGTCAATTGCATTTACATAAGTTGAAGTCATAATATCCGTTACTTACTTGAGGAAGAAAGCGGCAGCCAGGTATCGCAGTATAGAACTAAAATTCTATCAAATCTAGTTGAAAGTAGATTTAAGACATTCTCGATAGGTTTTATGAAGAAATATATCTCAGATCTATAAGGTTATTTATAAGTACACGTCCTAAAATAAACTATGGCTCTTGACACTTCTAGTCCAACTTCATCTGAGGAATTAAAAAAGATGTTAGATGACCTATCTGCGCACATAAGAGGTATACACTCTTCTGCAGATATTGAAACAGCAAAAAGCATTTCTCCCAGATATGATGATCTTTTTGATAGATTAAACAGAATCCTTGATAGATTTGGTCGGGACATTGAAAGCTTTGTTAAACTTGATATTAAGACGCAGATAACTGATGCTAATGGTAAAGTTATCGCAGTCTATGAAACCGTTTATGAGCTTAACGGTAACATTACAGAAACATTCCCACAAAATACCGACTCCGTGATGCTGGCAAGACACGAAGAACTAGCTGATAACTCTATTAAACAGAGAAATGATAGTCTTGTTAATATTGTAAAGACAATTACAGAGATACTTAAATTTTAGTTGTCGTAGTATTAAATCGGCACTTCATCTTTTCCATTCATAATAGAGAAATACGCTCGATAATCTATTTCGAAATACGCTTAACTATAATAACCAAATATCTGAGTCATAAAGCTATAGACAATTAAATCAACAACTATTTAGATTGTTACGTTGTATGCTAGCTAGAGTATAATTTCTATCATGAGACTCCAATGACTAGAAATTAATTAGAACTGCAAAGATAATAAATTTAGTCTTCAACCATGTCAGCCATCTTTCTATCATTTCTACGGGATAAGTACTTGCAGTATGCATCCCATATTATTACAATTTTTGGGGAAAGAACTCATCGATTAGTAAAATTCCAGCTGCTTTATGGTGAGCTGTCTATTGTCTACGCATAAAATGTCTGCCTATCATCTATACAAGATATTTCAAATGACTTTGAGCATCATTGACTTTGCTAATTTCATCATTTTTCATATCAGACAATGACAAAGGTATTCCCAATCCCCAGCCATATAACTGGATTGAGCATCTGCATCCCATGCTCGCACTAAAGCTCCAAAGTTCACGGATCTTTTGATCTAGCTTTCTCGTTTTATAACGACTTTCAATCTTATGTGTAGGTGAATCATATCAACCAGTTGATATGAATATTAAATTGTCGAAAACCGTCTCAAGTTTTTATCATACTTATTCATATATTAACTACATGGACATGAGCGCAACATGCGTTATGTGTGGTAAGAAATCACAGGACTATGCGATAGAATGTTCATGCTGCGGAAATTTCTATTGTACTGAAGACTGTAAAATCAGGGGTCATCAAAAAAAGATGATTCATCACACTTGGCTAGATTATAAACACCTTTATGAAAAAATTATGACGGGCGATTCACAAGTTAGATTAGTTACAGTATGCGATCTCAATGGCGAAATAATGTATTCTGGTCATAGGCAAAAAACAAAGAATTTGTTGACCTCAGAAGAAAGTAGAAATTCACTTGAATTAGCTGTCAAGAGTTGGAAGATACGCAGCCAACTTGCATCAAAGATTGGCAAGGGAAAGTATGTATTGGCTGAATACGAAAAGGTTAAACGTATAACTATGCCATTAGGCGAAAACCATCTCCTGTATATAACTACCGAGGTAGAGTGTAATCATTTGAGGTTAATTGATTTGATCAGAAATTTAGAGTGGCAATAATAAAAATGTAGCTTCATCTTAAGATAACATTTCTCATCTAAGTATATAGAATTGACAGGATTTGAACCCAAGAACCCTTTTTGCATAGTTTGAATTTATATATAATATAGAACTTAAGTTAAAATTGTGGATAAAAACAAGTCTTCACAATCAATTCCAGACGAAATTAATACTCATTTAGAGATATTTGGCAAGGAACCATGGGAGATGAGTTATGATCAGTTTGGATATTGTCAATTCTGTAATTCAAGGATAGATGAATTAGGCTATTGTGCATGTGGTGGAAGTTCGGGATAGTAGTGACAAAGTGCAGAATATCATGCTGTAGAGTTATTTGAATTCATAAATCTGACTGACTGAATTCAAATAAGCCAACAATCCGACCATAATAAATGGGCAAAATTTATTGCAATATCAAATCAAATTTTTCATTCTGTCACAGATCTTTAAAAAGAGCATTCCCTTCGCCGTAGTTCTATACGTTCTTTGAAATCGCATATATTCTATTAAACCAGAATGAAATAAATGAAACAAATATTCTTTGAACATGGTATGAGTAATATTTGCTTTAGTTAAGATTTCTACCTGTTTTACTTCGTTACCATTGGCAATCTCTAGGATTGATGTAATTATTTCAATCCTATTTCGATAGTAGATCGGATTCATATCACAATTAGAATCTTACCAACAATTATACTAATTCTAGTCTTGTAAAGAACATGTTTGATTTATCACAATTGCTGCTGTTAAATTAATTAGAATTGTTAACAAATAGATGTAGCATCCACAGGAGTATTTTGAGAAGTTCAAGTTAAAACAAAATTAAGAACTATACTACGTTATTGTTTGATTATTTCCTAACTTGATCATCCCAGATGTGTATTGCTAGGGATATCATCTGCCTTCAAATGCTGGTGAGAACACATATACCTTAGAAAGATAAACAACATTTTCAGAATATATGCAATTAGAAAATCGATGAAAGAAATTATGCTTAAATTGCAAAAACTATCTGAAAGATACCAGCTTCTGGATTTAACAAATCTGAAAACAGATCATCATAATTATGATTGTAAAGTGTTGTGAAATGCAAATCTAACTTTACTTGGTTTTGTAAGGCTAAAAATACTTATTGTTTCCAACTTGATTTATACAAGGCTTTTAATTTTATATGTAATAGATAAATGACCAAATGCAATATCCATTCAGACTTTTTTGATGATGAATGCGATGAATGTAAGAAAGAGTATCATGAGATGAAGGGTCTTATTGATACTTCTGATGGTGTTAGTTATAGAGAAATCGATGAAAAACATCAAATAAAAAAATATAAAGAATTTACCGAAGAACGTGCAAAACAATTGTACGAGGAATTATTAATTCAATATGTCAAAGGTTCGTGTAATGAGGTAGAAGCAGCCGAAAAGGCAAGGGCGATCATTAGAAAACAATGTAGTATAAGAGGAATCCCTTTCTGGTCGTGGACCTAGAATGCAAACGATAAAACCAGTACAAATGCACACCTACGCTATCTGGATATTGAATTTAATAAATTAACCATGTTCGATTTTAAAGACAATAGTTTGTATACAGTATTTCTGAGAAACTGGTGTAGTAAATAATATAAGCAGTTCCAATTAACTGGATGTTTGGACTGGGCAATTAGATCTTTATGATATACTATGAAATATTTCTACTTATCAGGCATATGCATAAACATAACTATCGTGATAATTAATCTTCAGTTATATTTCTAAGCAAATTAACCAAATATTACATATATCACAATATCTAATTAACATTTGATATTATCGATAATATTATGATATTATGATGTCAATAGCGGATGAACTAAAACTCATAGCAAGGGGAGAAATACTTTCTGATGAATGGAACAGGGAAGTATATTCTGTCGACGCTAGTCATTATTCAATTAAACCATCTGTAATATTGTTCCCCTTAGACGAGCATGATCTTGCAGAAATTTGTCGATACGGATATTCAAAAAATGTATCTATAACGGCAAGAGGAGCAGGAACTGGACTATTAGGGCAATCACTTAACGATAACATAGTTATTGATTTTACAAAACATATGAACAAAATTTTGGAAATTGAATCTGATCATGTAATTGTCCAGCCTGGAATAGTCAAGGGTGTACTGGACAAAGAATTGAGGAAACGGGGCAAATTCCTACCTCCTGATCCGGCAAGTAGCAATTATTGTACTATTGGCGGCATGATTGCTAATAATTCAAGTGGTGTTCATACACTAGGATATGGCAGCACAATTGATTATCTAGATACTATCAATGTAGTATACTCTGATGGTAATCTCATGACTATTGGTAGTGGCAATTCAAATACAAATACGAATACAAACATCAATTATGACAAAGGATACACAGACGATGACAAGGATGACAAGATAGTGAAATTGTATAGATTGCTATCATTACATAGTAATATTGAACTAATCAAAAATAAATATCCAAATGTTACAAAGAATTCATGTGGCTATCGTCTTGACGAAGTAATCAAAGATAATAAATTCTCTGCATATAAACTATTTGCAGCTTCTGAGGGAACATTAGGACTAGTAACTTCGGCAAAACTGAGGATTATAGACATTCCTCTTTATAGAACCACAATTGTGTTAGGTTTTAATGATTTATTATCTGCAATGAGAGCTGTTCCATTTATCTTGAAATTCTCCCCAGTTGCACTAGAAATGATGGATGAGACTGTATTACAGAATTTTCAGGAATCAGATTGCAAAGTGAAGAATAAAGGAGACATCCACCGAGGTAATGGTTGTCTATTATATGTAGAATTCGCTGGAGACAATCTTTTCGATGTCGAACAGAAATTTGCGGGTTGTAAGGAAAAATTATCATCCATATCTTCGGTGATAGAAAGCGTCTCGGACGAACAAAGCTCAGTCCGAATATGGAGAGCGCGAAAAAATGCATTAAATAATATCACTAAACTGACCGTAGGCAGTAGAAAACCATTGGGTCTTATAGAAGATACAGTAGTCTCTCCGAACATCCTTTGTGACTATGCCCAGTTTATTTTACAAAAGTACATTGAAAACAAACTAGATTATGTAATATATGGTCATGCAGGTAATGGAAATCTGCATACAAGACCAATGATAAATACAGATTCCCAAAATGAGATCAGATTATATGATCATCTAGCAGAGGAGGTTTTTACAAAGGTTATCAGCAGTGGGGGAACTATAACGGGAGAGCATGGTGATGGGATTGCCAGAACAAAATATATCGAATTTATGTATGGTTCTCAAATGGCTTCAATTTTTCAGCAAATTAAGAAAATATTCGATCCTAAATTTATTATGAATCCCGGTAAAAAAGTTGTGAATCGACTTTAATCCTACTCTAGTAAGAAAGACAGATTCGTTCTTCTTATTGATAGACTAAGAAAACAAATACAATACGAATCAGCTAAATTCATTATTATGAATTAATTCATTCAACAAGCATTATTCAGTACAAATAATGCTTTGTTTTTTCGTAATTTAATTGATAATGACAGTAAGAATGACATGAAAATCGGATTAACTACTACAAACAGATTGCACATCATGCTACAAAACAAAATATAATTAGACTTACGACAGAAGTTAAAAATGCGGGTTTAGATTCTCTAGGGGTTTTAGAAAGATATAGATACAGAGTTGTAAAAGAAAGCTGTTGTAGCAGTATGGGTATTAATACTCATATTGCAGATTAACCCCTTTACTCAAATATCAATGATGCCCATGTGCATGTTTAGTAGATGTCTTTGCTATGTTCAAAAGTTCCGTGATATGATCAATGAGTCGCAGTTTCCAAATAATAAATAACTTGTTGGTCTCTAATGGCAGATCCTCCATAGTCTTGTCAATTTTGGACAGCAATTCCTGTACTTCACCCTATTGATCTAAATAAGTTGATATCGTAGTGCCCCATTCATTGATAATATCTGCTTGCTGGCTTCTGATGGATATTATCAGATTGTTTAGGATACGGATTTTCCACATATTAAAAATTGTATGCCATCATATGGAAAGTCTCTGCATCTTGGCATTTTCCCCAATCACTATCGTCTTTATTTAATCTATCAAACAAATGAGTGACAGACTATTTTACGTATGGCAATTAGATACTCGACATACTACTCCATTGTCTATTCGTGACGCGGTCCTGAAACCTTTTGAATTAATAGTATGAAAAATCCTCAATATCTTAATTGTTATAGTGATTCAGTCATTAGTGTATATATTATTAACACCAGAGTATTAACTATAGTTGACCTTATTACGTATTGTCTAAAAAAATATTTGTATGTGGCTACCACTTAACGGTAACTGTATCGAATGCCGTAGTAGGCGGTGCATCATCAAATGGTACAGTGAAATAGTCACTAGTAACAGTCTTCTTTTTGTTATCCACTGTAATTCGAAGAAATCCTGGTTCTTGGTCATTATAAGCTGCCAAGACAACATCTGAGCGAGTGGTTTGAAAATTAGGAGGCAACTGATTACGATCCTCATCTAATTCAATTTTGTGAAGTAATCGAGGAGTATTGGCATAACCACCAGCTCCAGCTATAATATAAGGAATATTTTTTAATCCCACCTTGCGCTCGAACCTCTGGTATGAATGTACATGGCCAGAGAGTACAATTGTTGGCGTACGTCCGGTGGCTTGTATAACACGATCAATGGCAATGCCTATATCTGGATATCCTCCATGTACAGTATCGAGAGAATATGGTGGATGATGAACTGTAACAATTAGAGCTTTTTCAGTAGAGGCATTGTGGACCTGCTGTTGAAACCATTGTAATTGCTCGCTGGTACCTCTAGCATCAAGAGTGCCGTCAACATTTGAATATAAGCCAACAATCGTTGCAAATGGTGTATTAAAGGTCCAATAGACATAAGGTTGAGTCACAGTAGAACGATATGGAGAAACATGGTGGCTTGATGCATCACAAAAGTTCATCATGAAACCATAGAGCGATGTCTCACTATCTACAGGATCTCCTGGGCGGGTATGAGTATCACCATCATGATTGCCTGCTATTGCAAAGATAGAGCCGTGATAGTATTGATATGGTTCGTAAAATTGACTATCATATAGAGAACTCTGGCCATTAAAGTATACAACATCTCCAAGATTATAATAAAACGCTGGCGCTAGTTTAGTATCTCCTGTTGAGGAAATTTGGTGATCCATGGCATCTGAAATTGCTTTTTCGACATCGTCACCATGAACTCCCCCCGTGTCCCCTACCGCATGAAAGGATAGTGTGTTAGTATCAAGCGCCGCTTGGGCCTCCTGAGGCAGTATTACATCCATATCAAGACTCAGGTTGTCTAAATTAGTAGATGGTGGTGGAATAAACTCAGGATAAGGTTTAGGTTGTGCAACTGGGTCTCCAAGGGGACGACGAACCTTGCCTGGTCTTTGTGCAACATCCTGTATGAAATGAGGACGGATTGGTGTAGTCCTTAGAACATCCGAGTGACTCATATCAGTCGTAGAAGAATGATATTAATAAAGTTGATTCACCAAAGTGAATCATTGAATTTGCAAATCACTAAGAAGAGAAGTTTTTAACTTTAGGGAATAGTACATATAATCTCAGATAAAGACTCAGATATAACACATATAGAGAAACTTCCTTAAAATGTTTGCTGAAATACGAGAGGACGAATTTATGCGAATCAAATGGAAAAGTCAAAATTGAAAAATTAAAATGCTGTATGATTATGATTATTACGTAATTATATGTCTGAAAACACTCAAAAGCCCTTTACAGTTATGGTTGCGATCGATGGCTCTGAAACATCTATGAGAGCTGCAGAATATGCAGTTGCAATCACTAAAAATACAAAAAATAAAGATACACAATTAATTGGAATAACAATAATAGATCTAGGCAGATTAAGTTATTCTTTTTTTGTTACTGCGCCTACTTATGGCTCAAAAGAAATGGAAGAAAAAAGAGAGGAGGCAGAAGTATGGTTGAATCAGGTAGACCAGTTATCAAAAGAAAATCACATTCCAAAGTTCAAGTCAGAAATCGTTGAAGATGTTGTATCAAGGATAGGAGGAGCAATAGTAAATTATGCAGAAAAGGAGAAAGTAGATTTGATAGTGGTAGGTACTAGAGGAAGATCAGGCCTTAAAAAAATGTTAATTGGGAGTGTTGCATCGGACATACTACATTACGCACATTGTCCTGTAATGATAGTGAAATAAAGTAGATATTTCACATATCTGAGATTATTGAAATGGGATATGGGGTATGTAGACTAACGACTGATAAATCTCTATTGTAGAATATAAATATATAGCGTATATAAAACTCCGAATACAATGAACTATTTCCGAATTGTTGCCGTATTATTACCATGGCTCACTGCATTGTGTTGTACATTTGGACCAAAACTAGGATACAACGTCATGCCACCATCTACAAAATACGATGCACCTGTAACATAGCTTGCTTTATTTGATGCCAAGAATTCAACTACATTTGCTACGTCATCTGCAGAGCCAACCTTACCCATTGGTATTAATTTAAGAACACTTTCTAATTCTGACTTGTTGTTTCTTAGAATGGTATTCATATCTGTATCAATAGCCCCAGGGGCTACCAAATTCACTCTAATGTTATCTTTAGCTAATTCTAAAGCCATAGTCTTTGTCATCATCTCAATACCAGCCTTGGATGTGGCATAAGGCACATAATGCGGTTTTGGTATTATCTGATGAACCGAGGATATATTTATTATACATCCGCCTGTTGGATCTTGCTGTCTTTTCATATGTTTGACAGCCTCTCTGCTGCATACAAATGGCCCTGTAAGATCGACTCCAATAATCTTGTACCATTCTTCAATACTTGTTTCTTCAAATGGTACATCCTGTTGAATTCCTGCATTGTTTACTAGTACATCTATTCGATCATACTTTTTAATCGTCTCATCAATAAGGTTTATACAATCACTTTCTTTTGAAACATCAGCTTGAATTGCAATTGAATCACAATCCAAATGTTTTATCTCTTCAGATATCTGCTGAGCTCGTTCTATTTTTCTGGAATTTGTAACTATGCCCGAATATTCTTTTGATTTTGCAAATGCAATTGCTATAGCTCTTCCAATTCCTTCGCTGGAACCAGTTATAACTGCAATCTTTTTTCCTCTACTATTTTGAGTATTCATAGCATCTAAGATGGTATGTAGATGTCATCTATAAAAATGCATAAGGCGGATTCATGTTATTCTATATTTTTGATAGATGTAACTTTAAGTCTGATGCTATACAGAATGATTGGATTTACGTGCCTAAAAATAAAAATAAACATAAACATAAACACAATACGCAAGACCCAACTACAAGCTTTAGTAAGTGTAAGTGCAGATAAAAAAAATATACATGAAATAATATTACTACTACTTCATAAAAATTGAAAAAAGATATAGACAGATTATGTACATAGAACAATAAACAGATAGATGTAACTGTTAGACATTTTAACTCGGAATACTTTCCTAATGTCTATGAACTCAGTTACAGAAAATAGCTTTATCAAAAAACTACTGGTTAAACCCGATTCAAAAATCAAGCTCAAAGACTGGGATCCTAATCATATGGCAGAGTATAATCAAGAACCCATCGAGAAGAAATTGATTGACATTATGAATCAGATCTCCGATTTGCAATACAAACTTTATGCGGACAAAGGTAAAGGTCTATTAATAGTTCTACAAGGAACTGATACTTCTGGTAAAGACAGTACAATTAGACACGTCATGAGTGCATTTAATCCCCAAAGTTGTAGAGCAATTTCTTTCAAGACGCCTAATAACGAAGAGTTATCTCATGATTATTTATGGCGTGCACACAAAAATATTCCTGCAAGGGGTCAAATTGTGATATTTAATCGGTCTTATTATGAAGACGTAATTGAGGTATCAGTACACAAGAGGATATCAAAAAGTACTTGTCATGAGAGATATAAACAGATTAATAATTTTGAGAAATATCTAGTTGAAAATGATATTCAAATCGTAAAGTTATTCTTACATATAAGTAAAGACGAGCAAAAGAAGAAGCTTGAAGAACGACTAAAGGACCCAACAAAACAGTGGAAATTCTCTGAAAATGATATAGTTGAGCGTAAACTGTGGGATCAGTATGTAAGAGCACACGAAAAGGTATTAAATAAATGCAGTACTGAATACTCACCTTGGTATATTATTCCAGCAAATACTAAATGGTTCCGAAATTTTGCTGTGGCTTGCATTATTGATAGTATTCTTAATGATATGAACCTGAAATTTCCAAAGCCAAAGATGAATTTATCAAATGTAAAAATCGATTGAATATTCTACCTGTCTGAGATCAGATTCACTACTAATGCCGCCAAAATCATAAGCAGGATAAAAGAGTTGGAACATATATTGAAGCTATGACTTGTCAATCAAGACATCATATGTACTCCAAGCGGTCTTTTTATAATTGACATTATGATTACCATGTGACATCCATATTAGTACGTGGTTAGACCTAATACGCATCATACTAAAAACACATACGTTCACTTATAACTTCAGGATTGTCCCTTCATCGCATATGCTCAGAATATTGCAATGGACATTGATGGAACTTCGAACGTCTTCTCAATTAAGTCTAGAAAATCCATAGTTTTAATATGATTAATTTTTTTGGATTTCTTTGACAGATTCTGAGTATAGTTGTTTGTTCAACACCCTTTTGTAAGGGATAGATCTTTCATGCCCACATTAGTAATAATACCCTCCTCCACCCTCACAACATTATCTGAATTCAATTGATAGACAGATAATTACTTTGAGATACTCTTTTTTCTCCAACTAGTTCTTATAAGCAATGTAATAATAGTTCTGAAGATCATGAGGAAGTTTTTTAACCTCTATATTTCTAAACCCAACATCATTTAGCATCTCTACTGCTTTTTCCTTTCCCCACATTGCTCCAAGACCTGCACCATTTTGTGATAAAGACACACTTACACAATGAAGGCACGATATAGTGTAAAGAAAAGGTCCTAATGGGTGTCCAATATTATCTTTTAACGGAGTTGATGCAAGTATATCTTGCATAAGAAAAATCCCCTTATCATCAAGAGAATTATAGATGCTTTTTAGTGCGGAATATGGATCAGGTTGGTCGTGTATGGCATCAAAAGCAGTAATCAAGCCATATCTTTCATTGAAATTCAAATCCAAACCCAATATATCACGGACCTTAAAAAAGGCATTTGAATTTCCCATTAATTGTGCATCTCTTGTAGCACCATGAATAGCTTCCTTGGATAAGTCATATCCAAAAAAATTACTGCTTTTAAAATGATTAGCCATCACATTGACTGCTCTTCCTTTTCCACATCCAATATCAAGCGCATTGATTCCATTTTTCAGTTTATCAACAAGATTTGGAACAAGTGGTAGAATATGGTCTATTAAAGCAACTACAACTGTTTGATAGCTTTCCTCTGCCATAACTTGATGAAATCTATTATAAGAGGAATAAGGAACACCTCCACCATTATTAAAGCAATTAACTATTTCATCTTCCACTTGGGATAATACAGGAATCCACTGCATGGAAGCAGCAAAATTGTATATACCATTTTCTCTGGTGAGGTATTGAGCCTTTTCTTTTGATAACGAGAATTTGTTTGATGTAGGATCATATTCAATAATTCTACCAGTTACCATTGCACCAAGCCATTCCTTTACATATCTTTCATTAAGATTTGACTTTGAAGCAATTTCTTGGATTGTAGATGGTGGTAGCTGTGCCATTACGTCAAAAATTTTAGTTCTATGACCTATAGATAGCATGAGTGATAAAGAACCAGCATTAATTATATCCGTCAAATATTGCGAAAAATCGCCATTGCTCACTGCATCTTTACCTCATGTATACTATTATCATATAACAAATACTTCATAGCCTGTCTCATTTCCCCTTTTAACACATATTACCAGAAATAATATAGGAAGAGTCTGTCTAGTTATAATCTTCTTATTCTTATTATAATTAGCCTTCAATACGGCAATAACCACAATTGCAGTTTTGATGACCAAAATTCTCACATCTACTAATTGGCAGGTTTAATTGAATTGGCAAGTCCATCCTTATTACACCTCTGTTTCGTTTCATTTCAATGGAAAATTACAGATATTTTGATTTAATACTTCAGTCCACTTTGTGTTGCAAAGTAATCTAGGTACATGAACCTCTACATTCATAATTGTTCGAAAACATTTGGAAGCTACAAACTACACGCTATTTTTATTTCAATTTCTGATATGCAAACTAATATATTTTGAATATTTCGTTCTCAGTCATCTGAGCCAAACTTTCTATCTACTCTTCATATATCCGATACAAGTACAAAATATGTATTTCTGGTTTAAAACGCGTAGGGCATGATGACATTAATTTCTTCAATCCTTCTATCCATTTACCCATAATCAATTTTTTCTCATTAAATATGTAGGGAATATTTGAATTGTAAATTCAAATTAATTTAATTCAATCAATATGTTATATAGTCATACTCAAATTCTCAAATATCATAGAAATGCTGTTAATGTAAAGTATGTCTATCAATCACACTTTCTTCTTTTGGATTAATAAATGAAGTTACTATTAGTACTAGTAATATCTGAAATCAGAAAGAATAATGTCCTCATGAATTCAATCGAATATTCTTAATGTTACCTACTATCAGTTACATGTCATTTGTTACCGGTGATATTGAGCTTTTGTTTGACATTATCCAACATGCTTTGCGTAAAATCATTTATACTGTCAACTAGCTCATCGTTAAATTTGCTATTAGCTTGTGCTAGAATAAAAGGAGTATCGAGATTATGACCACCCCTTACCTTGAAAATAGTCGAATATTGTTCATTTGGATATCCGCTTGCAATCACATCTACTTTTACTTTATATTCATCATTTGATTTACCGGTCTCTGGTATCTTCCAAGAATACGAAAGTTCTCCCTTGGCATTAGTTGTCCCTGCAAATTCCTTCTTGATCAAATTAGAGGAATCAATTATATGTCCAGCGATCTTAGCACCTACAATTCTTGCATTTGTATTAGAATCATATAGCGCTATAGTAATAGTTTGCGTATGTCCGCGAATAACTGGGTTCCTATCAACATTAAAGGAAATCGAAATAGCTTTTAAATTTGGATTGCGACTCTCAATTGAGTGCGTAGAGCTTTGGATCACATTTGATCCTAATGTGTTAGTCACTGGTGATTGTGATGTTGTTGATGTTGATGTTCTGTTTCCTGCAGTTGTTGTAGTCGATTCTAAATTCAGTGTCTGATGGCTTGTAGAATGGGAACTATTTGATGTACCAATAACATTAACACTGTTAAATTTTGTTAGATCTGTTCCAGATTCAGTTGGACAAGAGATTTTAGATGTTATCTTATTCATACCATTACTAATAATGCCATATTGTGGTGTAAATGAATACTTCCATCTCGAAAAATCGCTGGATCCACCGTGCCCTTCAGGAATCACATGTTGATAAGGCTTAATCCCGTTTAGCATAACTGAAATATCGCATTGATTAGCCTGACTATCTGACGAAATACCAGAAATCTCAAGTTCTCCAACAGGAACCTGTTGTCCCTTACTGACTGAGGTAATCTTTATGCTAGGCAATATTTGTTTAGATACAGTGGTGGAAGATGGTGTCAAAACTTGATTTTGATCTTGTGCATTCAGAACATGACTATTTGTTACTGCACTCGAATTCGCCGTTAGTCCATAGACGGGCTCTAAAATATGCTTAAATTGATAACCAAATAAAACCATATTAAAACATAGTATCGTAATTACTGAAATAGATATTATATATTTTATAGTGTATTTGAAATAGTCGTAAATCAAATCTTTCATATCGTTATCAATACGATGTGTTAAATAATGAAGAACAGAGAAATATTTGTTCCTTTCGATTGTGTTCATTCAACTCATCAATGGAATAATGGACATAGATGACATTCCAAGTCATTACTAACACACGAATTGCATTGCTGTTATTATATACTAAGGTCAGTATACGTGAATAACATCAAAATATCATAATATACTGATGGTTATAACTAAATCTTCAGTTATTAGTTCATAATTCAATTATTCAAATCATTCAATCGTTATTCCTTTTGATTTAGATCCTCGATTACAAGTTTAATCGAATTGATTTGGTTTGAATTAGTTTGGTTTGGTTTGGTTTGTATCAAACTGTTCAAAATTTTATTCTAGTTCTTAACTGGGGATGGAATTGCGAGCGATGGAATCTAAAATCTTTCATTCTAAAGTTCAATTTAATAACCAAGTAATTACTAACAGTATGTAAGGAGATGTGGGCCAGAGAATTTAGACCAAAAAAAGTGGAAGACATTGTCGGTAATGAGGAAGCTAGATTAACTGTAGTAAAATGGCTCACACATTGGATTAATGGAAACAAGCCCTTGCTACTGATTGGTCCTCCTGGAACTGGAAAAACATCACTAGTACATGCATTAGCTCAGCAATTCAATTATGATTTAATAGAAATGAATGCAAGCGATACAAGAACAAGGGGTGAGTTAGAAAAAAGAGTTATCCCAATACTCGACAACACTAGCTTATTCAGAAAACCAATATTACTTTTTTTAGATGAGATTGATGGCATATCAAGTAGAAATGACACAGGAGGATTAGAATACTTGACAAAAATACTGAAAGAGCCAACGATACCTGTGATCATTGCAGCTAATTCTAAGAATATCAAGATCAAAGAATTGGCAAAGCTGTGCAAGACTATTGAATTTAAAATTGTCCCCCACAGAATACTATTGTCGTTTCTAGAACATATCTTAAGAATTGAAAATAAGGAATTGAGCTTGGAAGAAAAAATATCAATTGTATCAGATTGTAAAGGGGATATTAGATCGTTACTAAATATTGCTCAATCAAGACTTGCAGGATATAGAACCTTCAAGGGAGATACTACAGAGATCGATATTGCAGATACGATAAACGGTTATTTTTCCTCAGACTCGGTTGAAAATGGTAAATCATTCCTATCGCATACTAGTGGAATGTATAGCGATCCGAGATTTGGTATGTCAACCGAGGAAAGAAGAAAGGATTTGATAAATGCATTTTTTTCAAGCATAGTTGCCTCGTATAGACAAATTGATAGTAAGAGTTTGGCCGCTCTTCTTGATGCACTTTCTCAAGCTGATCTGATAGTTGGTAAGGCTGTACGAAATCGACAATGGAGTCTACTCAAATATCTTGACGATATAATATCTTATGGCTTGTACGAATATTCACATAACAAGGGAATAAAGTATAGCCAGTATGGCATGATATGGCCAGTAATGGGACCTATACTCGCAAGAGGTCAATCCATGAAAGTCGTGATTTCCAATTTAGCTCAAAAAGCTCATATGTCAAGGAGTGAGTTTGGCTCAACTTATTTACCATACCTAATAAAGATAATGAGTGATAAGAGAATAGATCCTATGAAATTTGCATTAGATTCAAATATTGATGAAAAAGTCGGAGAGATATTGACAAAAGAGATGGAACGTATCTCAAGCAAGATTCAATATGCAAAATAGCAAGTAGGATCATCTGATACGGACAGATTCTAGAACCCACATAGCACAGAAATATTATTTGCGTCTTGCATTGTATAAGAATCAGGATTTCATAAAAAAAAGAAAAATACATTTTATAATAATAACTAAGCTAATTCACGCTAACATGACAACATAACATTAGACTTAACACGATCCGCGTCATACCACTCAATGTTAGGAAATCTGGTGTTTCGTTTCGTTTCATAAATATAAATACAACGAAACCACTGCCAATGGAGTATAGCGTAGACCTATAATTTATTAAATTTGTTTATTGAATTTGCTGTTATCTGTATGACTGTATGATTATTGTTAGGGACTAGTATAAAGAATTGAAAGTGGTGGTTGTAATGATGATTGCTACTTGGCATAATGTGATTGTGCTGCTGAAAATGCTGAGTGACTTGTAGAAAATAAACATGACAAGCAGGATTATCAAAGCTGAGAAATAACGAAGCGAAGTATCATACAATATAATAATGAATTCAATTCCAATAAAATAGATAGTAAAATCTAGCAAGCACTATTGCATGTTAATGAAGTGTAGTCATCATATCTATCTGTCTATCGGTTCTAAAAAAGAATATGCGGTTACCAATAAATTCTAAAAGTGTAACGCAAAAGTAGCAGTCATCAAACCTCGATAATCTAGTTAATAACGTCATATTGCTAGAGTTTTAAAATTTAATCGTAAATGGTTTACAATTTTTCAGGATTCCTTTTGTAATGCTGGAAATATCTTAATGGGTTATAACTAACACGTCAATATGATAAGAAGTAGTAGGAATTCATTCATTAAATTAAATAGCCCGAAATATGTAATCAAAGAATTCTATTAGACTAAATGCGTGCTTGACTAATAATTCGCACATCAGAGTAGAACTATACAAGACGAGGTCGTAATGATGATGGTGGTAGGTTAGTTGTAGTGTCCTCACCTTACCCTTATATGCTGAATTCTCTCATAATAGTCCTACTATATGACTTCAGCGCCTATTGCATCATATCCTCCAATCAAGGAGAGGAGTTCAGAGATACTGTATGGTGTAGAAAAGGCAGTGGGTCGCGGAGTCTATTTTATGTCAAATGTAAGGGAAAGAATGGACATTTTCTTTGATAAAAATGCTCCTTCAATTGTAGTAGACATTGCAGAATACAAGAATGGTTACGAAGATATTCGAAAAAGAGGAGGAAAGATAAGAGCTTTCACAGAAATTACAAAAGATAATCTTAATTATTGTAAGCAGTTAATAGATTTGGTCGATGAACTTAGGCATATAGACGGGGTTAGGGGTGGTGTCGCAGTTAGTGAACACGAGTATATGGCCACTACAATATTACAAGAAAGTTATCCCCTAACACAGGTCATTTACAGTAATGTGAGAGAGGTAGTAGAACAAGCTCAGTATATTTTTGATACACTTTGGAAGACAGCGATTCCAGCTGAGCAAAAGATTCGAGAACTAGAGTACGGTATCATTATACATAAAACAAGAATCATAGACAACGCAGATGAAATCATTAGAGAACTCAGGCGCGTCACGGATGAATCAACAGAGATCTTATCTTGTATATCTGCACCTGGAGATCTACAATATGTACAGGATTATTTTGGTGAAAATAACAAGAATATGATAGAAAAACAGGCGAAAGGAAAACATAAAGGAATTAGATATATTTGTAATATAGAAAATGAACATAATGCAAGTCTTGTTCGAAAGTTTCTACAAGATGGTGTAAAGGTAAGGCACAGAAGCAATCTTCCGCCAATGAGTTTTGGCATAACTGACAAGGAAGTGGCAGTAACATTTGAAAGAATAGACAGAGGAAAACAAGTTCAGATATTGTTAATCAGCGATGAGCCAACCTATGTAAAATATTTCTCAAAAGTATTTGAAGATTTATGGATAGACGGCATTGACGCTCAGAATAGACTCGATGAGATCAGGCAGGGTATCGTGGTCCCTCCTGATACTGAAATAATAAGGAATCCAGGTAATGCTATAAAACGCGTTATAGAAGAATTTGAAAATGCTGATTTTGAAATTTTTGGTATACTTCCAACACTCAATTCTTTTCGTCGTCAAATACGATTGGGAGTTCTACAAATATTAGACGAGTTAGCTAGAAGAGGAGTAAATATCAGAATATTGATTCCTGGTGATCAGAAAATAGTGCACAAAATTCTTGATGAAGAATATGCTAAACTGGAGATAGAAAACCCAGTCCGAAAGATAATAACAACTAATCAAAGAGAGAACAAGAATTATGACAATGATGTAAGGGGTGTAAATTACAAATTTGAGATTAAGTGTATCGATATTGGTTCACAGACCACTTTAGGTATTTTGGTAATTGATCAAAAAGGATCATTTATTATTGAAACAAAAGACGATACAAAGGATAATTCATACGACGCGACCGGGCTTGTAATATATTCAAATAGCAAGCACATGGCGTTATCATATGTTTCTATACTTGAATTCTTATGGAAGCAACTTGAAGTTTCAGAACAACTAAAGTTACACGATATAATGAAAAGTGAGTTTGTTAATATGGCCGCTCATGAGTTACGAACTCCTATTCAGCCAATTTTAGGTCTGGCAGATATTTTGGGTAGCAAGAAAGGCAGCATTGAACAATATCAAGAATACATATCCATTATTAGTAGAAATGCACGTCGTTTGAAACTTCTTACAGAAGATATATTAGATGTTGCAAGAATTGATGGAAAATCATTAGAGCTTAGAAATAATGTGTTTGATTTGGTTAGTACAATTAATGATTTATTAGATGACTATAAAAATGATGAAAGTCTTGTGAGAAAATATCAAATAGCATTTGAGTGTAAATTCAAGAAAGCTTTAGTTTTTGGAGATAGTCAAAGAATTCGTCAAGTTATCCATAATTTATTAGAGAATGCATTAAATTTTACAAAACAGGGCATAATCAAATTATCTCTTTCAGAATCGACAAATAAGGTAGATGTTAAAGAATGGAGCTTGGCCATAAAGGATGAAGGCAAAGGAATAGATTCAGAGATAATCCCCAGATTATTTACTAAATTTGCGACAAAGTCAGAACATGGGATAGGGCTAGGTTTGTATATTTCAAAAAGTATTATTGAAGCTCATGGTGGTAAAATATGTGGAGAAAATAATAAAGATGGGAATGGTGCCACTTTTACTTTTAGTCTACCACAAGTACAGATACAAACCTAATGTAATTCTGGTTAACTAGTCTACGAATCGGTACAGGTTTGCAAGTGTATAGCCAGAATCTAGATAAACAACATCTAGTTATAAGATTTGACATTTGGCATTAGGCTTTAAATAAATTATCTTGCTGAGATAGCATAATAGAATAACAAAGAAACTTGCGATGTATGTAATGTATAACATAATTATGCATCAAAATAACATTAATTGAAGTAAAAACGGATTGGCAAAAGAAAAATGGGAATTGAATTGTCTGTCGACCTACATTCAGATTTGCCTTCTTTTTATTTTCATGAGTCTTATTATTCTATTCAAGGTATTGTTCTACTATACAATTTGCCTTCGAGTGCCAGTTTATACATCTCTGCCAAATATGGATTCTTTACAGGAATTTCCACTCCTAACTCAATAAGTCTTGCATAAGTCCTAATTAGGTACGCTAACGATCCAATAAGTCCTACAAATATTCCCATATTAAATATCCAATGCGGCGGAACTGCAGCAATTTCTTCAACAAACCAAAATTGCCATAGCTCGTTTAATGCGATCGCAAACATTGCGGCTGCAAATCCAATTATTGCAATCTTTAGTCCAGTATTGATACTGTTATTAGGACCTTTCATAATTGAAATTCTTCTATTGTATAGGCCTATTAGTCCCCATCCCAAGGGCAGAACTGCAAATATGCTATATACTAACCAATTTGCAGGAGTGAACGCTGAGTCACGAATTAATGATTGATTCAACGATGTGTCCATATTGTACGCTATTACCGCTGCTAGAGTCAACGATAGCATTAGTGTGATCTGGATATACAATTCCTTGAGTCTTTGCACCTCGACATCTCTTGGTATTAATGATTGTACTTGAACCAAATTTTTTCACATTCTTGTTTGTACCCTTACTATCATTAAGCAAAGTTATAAGCACTGATTAACCCCGTAAATTAACATTGTTATCTATATTGCTATGTGCTAGATTCTAATCATATGGAAGCAATTCAAAAAGATGATGATGATAATAGAACAGATTCTAACCCTACTCACATTCCTGTACATCGATATTCTAATGCGTCCTCATCCAGGATATAATGTACTCATAATATTAGCTAATCAAAAGACTTTAAATTATATACGATTATGATCACTACAATATAGTAAGTGCGAACTATTCCTTTATCTGTAGCTTGTTTATTGAAGTAATACGGCAAAAAGGAAGTGCTAATTATCTAGATTATCCTAAGTATATGAGTTACAATAATGCTAGACATGATCAGCCAATAAACGGACTTTGCAGCGACTTTTGGCAAGAGTATTCTAAAGCACATCTATGAAGATAATCAGCCACATTATGTATGCGAAGAATGAAACACGTCTAGAAACAATACTTTTAGGACTCGTAATTATAGGAATGAGTGAGTGATCACATGAATTCGATAAACTCAATATATCTAAAGATGTAACAGTGTTGGATATTAAGATTGAAGAAATTTACTGCATATATCAGTAGAAGGATACTAGCTCCTGCAATACCAATGATTTCAAAAGAATGTAATGTTGTTGTGAATGAAAAAGGAAGACCCTCAACCAGGAAAGAGATTTTGAATGGAGTACGTGGAAAGGATGCAATTCTGTGTACACTATTAGACAATATTGACGCCAAAGTTATTGATACTGCTGGGACTAATCTTAAGGTAATCAGTTCCTACAGTACAGGTGTGGATCACATAAATGTAGAGGAAGCAACAAAAAGGGGAATTAGCGTAACTTCTACAGGAGACATACTTACCGAAACAACAGCTGACCTTACTTTTGCGTTAATACTTGCAACAGCAAGACAAATTACGTATGGACATGAGGCAATCATACATAAACATTGGAAATATGGATGGGATCCATGTCTCATGTTAGGTTCAGATGTTCACAGAAAGGTTATAGGAATTCTAGGGTTAGGAAGAATTGGCTCAGCTGTTGCACGTAGAGCTAAAGGATTTGATATGGATATAATTTATCATAATGGACATGGTAGAAATATTCGGACAGAAGAGCAAGTAGGAGCCAGGCATGTTTCATTAGAGGAACTTGTGCAGAGAAGCGATTTTCTATCTCTACACTGTCCTTTGAATAATGAAAATCATCATATAATAAACAGATCAATCTTTAAAATAATGAAAAGGGGTGCATACTTAATTAATACAGCTAGAGGAGCTCTTGTCAATGAGTATCATTTAATTGAAGCGCTAAGGAAAAAATGGATAGCTGGCGCAGGCTTAGATGTGTTTGAGAAAGAACCTCCTTCTTCTAACAACAAATTATTGAAAATGAAAAATGTGGTATTATTACCCCATATAGGTAGTGCCACATTTTCGACAAGAACAAAAATGTCTGAGATAGCAGCTAAAAATATACTAAATGTCTTGAATGGCAAGACACCCATTTACCTCACTAATCCTCAAATACATCAAAGATAATGCACTGCAGAATATGTTAACCATAAAAATACGTGAAATTAGAATCAACTTTAAATCAGCTACTTTTCTAGACACAAAGTGCATTGCTTAACTGTCTTGGTGGAAGATGTAAACAATATCGAAAGAAATAAAGAAAGGGTTGAGGTTTTGTATAGTAAAGGAGATATAAAGGCTCATTTACTTTTAATTAGTAACGTGATGATAAAATTGGATTATTTGTAGAGATTAATACATTATCGCTGTTGTTGCCTTGTAATGACGTCTTGGTAGAAGCTCACGCATCATATATGTTATGTATTACAAATATCGTACAGTACTACGAGTAGGTGAGCATACATCAGATCGATCTAGTACTCATTAAACTGAATAGAAGATATGCAGAAAACCAATTATTATTTTATTTGTATTTCCTCTTCTTGTTGAAGCTCTTCTAGGATCTGATCTCTATAATGTTTTAGATTAGCACTAAATGCAGCTAATATTTCTAATGCTGTACGTTCACACACAAACCATAATAAATAGTCGTCATTCCTAATACTTTTGTGAGTACTGATACTTTGCCAGTCATACAATCTTCTTAGGGAATCTGTCTTGAAGAACCTTTCCAAGTTGAGTTTTTCTATTATCCTTATTATAGTTTTAGGACAAGAAATATCTTGTTTTAGAAAGATGATTTTGTTATTGCTGTATTTGTTACTTTTCTTTGTATTGAATATCTCTTCAGTTATGAAAACTTCTAATGCTAATATGAGAAGTGAAAAACTAACTAGCTTTCCTATATTTCCATGCAAAAGCAACCTCTTTATCGCAGCTAACAGTTGACGATAATCTATGTCCACGTTCGAGTGGTGATATTGACTGAATATTTCTTCCTTATTTTTATTAGGATCGATCTTATTACACACATGTACAAATAGATCATAATATTGTTTGATTACATTATGAATACTTGTCAGATATCCATTAAAATCCTGATAAGTGTTAACAAATTGGTTAAAATCTATTTTCTTTTTATAAGTAACAGCAGAAGCATTCATATAGTTATCATAAAATGTTTTCAATTCCCGTGACGATTCTATTATACCTTGTGCAAGCGACCGCAAAGCAGAAAAGCTCATAGTCCAATGGGCATAGTAAAACAAAATAGGGTCATGTGAGTAATCATTTTCAAAATAAAATGCTGCTTTGATTATGGAGGGCGGTTTTAAAAACTGATTGAATGGAATTGCTTGACCTTGGCTACTTGAAAGATTCTTTACATTTCTTAAATCTTCTTCAATTATATTATTTATCTCATTTTTTGTCTCTTCAAGTTCTTCACTGATTTGAGTATGGCTCAATTCATCCGGTAAAACATTTTCGAATTTGGTGTACCTTGGTGTTATGTTTTGGATCCTTGAATCCATGAGGCTATATCGGTGATAACAAGATATACATTTTGCTTCTTGCTCTTTACATTGTCAACTGGCTAGAATTTGTTTATTCAATTCGTAATCTATATTTTCTATTATTAATTTTTGCTATTGATTTATTGGATCTAGATTTTCGCCTGTCTCTTTTAAGGTTGTAGATCATAAAGCTCTTATGTGTCCATTGTAATGCATTATATTGATTATTGTGTTTTTGTAGTGGTTGAAATCTATGTTGAACTGGTGGTGGTAGCCAATTGCTGGTCATAAACAGTCCCTATAAATTATTCATAACCCGGCTGTATTTGGCACAGTATAGAACCGACTGTAGGAACTCTCCAGTAATCCAAGTTTTAAATACGAACAAATTAAAAACTATCTATTCTAAGTTGTGTATTTCCATCAAACCATTTACATATCCTGTCTCAAGCATTAATAATGCATACAATATATTCGCTATGTGCGTATAAATTATTGATTCCAATACAGGGTCATTTGCTATATTTGTTCTAGTAGTATACGTTATCTCGGTAGCATTGCTCTGCAATGCTTTCAATCTAAATATTTCATTGATATGTATTTGAGAATCATAAGTTATTGTAGTAAATTGCAGTTCACTGTTTGCTTTATTAGTAGCTGTTAATCTCCTTGTAACTCCAATAAAGAATTCAGGAAAAAGTTGTTCTAGACGCGTATCCTTAAGACCACGACAGATAACATCAGATGGTACGCGTAAAGAAAGATACTTACTTATTGAGGACATATTATCCTATACAATGTTTCTGACGTATAAGCAGCTGTATCCAATTGTTTTTATAGTTGTCTTGTTGCATGTCTAAGTCTCACATTTTTGTACAGTCAATTGTGCATAATGTCGAGGAAAAACTAGAACTGATTGTTTAATCTGGAACTGGCATTACGAACTTGAATAATTATTATAAACTACAAACATGGAGAAATTTCTTTTTGGGATTGTCATTTATCATTGTTATTAACATAGTTATGTGTTTTACAGGCTCCATAAAGTTAAGAAAACAGATTATTGTTATAATGACTGACAAATAGATTCAACCATTTTTGTATGTGTTGTAATTTACATTTACTTTTTCTGCAAGGAAAATAATCATCGAAACCTTCCGTCCTATCTTTGATGTATTGTACTGTCCTTTCTATGATACTTTTCTCATATGAAGAATGGATGCGGTGGCTTAGTTTCAAGAATCTGCAGGCCTGTGGATATCATGTACCACCATCTGTGGAAACAGGATGTTCCCCATATCTTTTTACAAGATTTAATAAAACGTTCTGCAACAAACATATTTCTTTCCTTTGATATGCTTATTTGAAGGATTTCCCGGTTATCATTTTCAATGGCCATCCATAACCAGATATATTCAGAACTACCCTTAATGATAGTTTCATCAACTATAAATTCGGTAATACGTATCTTTCTGGAACTTGACATCTCTGGCTTATACATTTGAATCCAGTCTCTAATGGCAGTATGACTTCGTTTAACAAACCTAGATACAGCTTTGGAAGTATTTCTCAGTGAAAGGCTTAGGAAATATAGACACAGAGAATATGCCATATCCTTGGGTTCTGTTCTTTTTCTTATTTGACACAGCATAAACAATATCGGAATCATAAAGCTATAGATTTTTCCTTAATTTTACAGAGCCGTTTTACAAATATGCGTAATCTCATTAAAGTAATCAGAGAAGAACTCACATGCCTACAAGGCAGCTGCATACAGATAAAGTATATGGAAGATTATTTTTTATTGAATGTATCTAGAATCAATTTTGCAAGTACTCACTGCTCATGGCTTTTAGAAGTATCAGAAACAACATCAAATAATATATTGCCCAACTTTTCTTTTTCCCAATCTTCATTCCATCGCATCATCTCATTGATTAATTCATTCATTCATTCATTCAATTCTTCCAATTTCTAGCTCTTTGTCTGTATGTCCACACCCTGTCTATCAAAGTGATAAACTATTTGAAACGTTAAGTAGTCTATGGAATATCATAATACAAATATAATACCGTTTATATGAACTATTCAAAATGTACAAGATCCTTAATGCTACATTAATTTTAATAATAACAACCATTGTCTGTCTCTCATTGAATATTTCATCGCATGCTCAGTCTTCTCAAGGTAATAACACCATAATAATATCTAACAGCGATATTAATGGTACATTATCTACTTCTGGACAAGCTATGATAAAGATGAAACCAGATAAAGTTACACTCTCATTAGGTGTTGAAACCACTAATAAAACTGCTGATGCGGCATTAGAATCCAATTCAAATCTTATGAATAAAACACTTCTTGCTTTGAAAAAAGTAGGAGTCAAAGAAAGTGAGATAAACACCGGCTCATTTGATATTTCGCCAAATTATAACAATACACAATCAGGAAGAGGTGATCTGATTGGATTTACTGCAAGAAACTCCATTGTAATCGAAAGCTTCAATATTAACTCAACATCAAATTGGATCGATACAGCAATTACTTCAGGAGCTAATAATATTAATAGTATTGATTTCACGATCTCTAATGGTAAGCTAGAACAAGTTAAGAATTCGTTAATCAAGCCAGCGATCGATAATGCCAAAGAGAAAGCTAGCATTGCAGCTTCTGCATTAGGATTAAAAATAATTGGAATAAAATCCATAAGGATATTAGAACCTGCAACATCATTTCCATTACCGCAGCAAGAATTCGCTGCGAAAACACTAACTTCAAAGCCATCGACACCAATCATTCCAGGTGAACAGACGATATCACAAGGTGTTGATATTATTTTTCTTGGTGGTAAATAGACAAAAAATACTTTATTTCACTCAATATCAATATTCGAGTTAGGTTTTAGTTGATCTGTTCTATATTCGAGAACATGACATATTATGCAATAGGCCAACGAATTCAAGACAGGTTAGGATATCACAATCACAGCAAGGATCCTACATTGTTACTAATATACGTAATACGTAATATTATAGTAAGCAATCATTGGTGGAATGGAATTTAAGTCAGATTAGCTTTTTCTTTTGCCATTCATTTCATATTGAATCTTTCTAGCCATGCTTTTGTTAGATTCAATATTATATAATTCTATCATTACAGTATTACGAGGTGAGGATTAATAGTAATTACATAAATTTAGACAAAATCACAAGGATCTAGGCACAAGGTTACTCCTTTAGGTATGCGTCTGTTTGTCACTTACTGTTATATAGCAGTATAGAGAAAAAATATGCATGGGTATATCAAATAAGGATTCTCATTCAGATCAGGAGTTAAAGAGAATATATGATTTGAAAAATATTGCAGTCGTCGGAATGTCCAGTAAAGAAGGAAAACCTGGTTATTTTGTACCCAAGTATCTAATTGAACAGGGGTATAATGTGATCCCCGTAAATCCTACAGTAAAGGAGGTGAATGGACTAAAGTCATATCCAGATATTATATCCATACCAAGTGAGGTCGATATCGTTGACATATTTAGAAGATCGGAAGATGTACCTCCTGTAGTAGAAAATGCTTTGAAGAAAAAAGATGTCAAAGTCATATGGATGCAAGAGGGGATATATAACGCAGACGCAGAAAAAGTGGCTAAAGAAAAAGGTTTAGATGTTATATTTAATAGATGTATGATGGCCGAACATATGAGATTATTTAAATGAATAAAGTCAGGGTCTATTACTTCGTATACTACACACACTGCGACATTATCCTACAGCCGTTAGCTCATCAACCAATCATATTGGGATAACGTTGAAGATTTAATAAAAGTACAAATCATATAACAGCCAATAGCAAATAGCCAATATTTTGGGATGAAAATGGTTCAAAATGTACCAATTTGTGCAATAACAGCTTTCAGTTATAATATGGGACATAGTTAAGGGAAAATATGAGATAGATGCTGCAAAACTATCAATTCCTACTTGCATCTAATATTGATCAGGTAAACACGTTATTTAAGTACAGTAGTAGCAACTAACCTAGTTGATATCTACAACCATAGTAAGTGAGTAGAAATTTACTATAGAGAAATCCAAATTGCACAATCATTTGCTTCCCGTACCCACGATAAAATTCAATCTGCCCATAGAGATTGATGAGCCATAATTCATTAGGAGCTTTGGGGTTTATATAGACCGTTTTCTTGAAAAATTGGAATATCAGATAATCTATTATAAATTATAATAATAATGCAAACCATAATCTTATTTAAATGAGTTATCTATTCAAGGAAGAAAATATTCAACTCAGACATAAAGAAACAAGAGATGTAGAGAATGTTCTTGTATTGCAAGGAGGAGGATCATTGGGAGCTTTTGCATGCGGCGTATTCAAAGCATTAGTAAAAAAGAGTGTAAGAATAGATATAGTTGCAGGAACATCCATTGGAGCTGTAAATGCTGCTATAATTGTGGGAAGCAAAAATGACCATCCAGAAAGAGACCTTGAAGATTTTTGGATGGAGATTGCAGAAAGTAATCCGAATATCATCCCGGATATATTCGTCTTTGATTATGATAAGAAAGCTAAGAGATACATCTCCAAGAAAATATCAGCTGCGTCGGCTAATGCTGCGATATTTGGTGTTCCCAAAATGTTTACACCTCTATGGTCACACTGGTTTCTCTGCAATTATAGTTATGACTATAAAAATAATAACGACGACAAAAATCACAGCAGTAATAATCCTAATAAAATGGAACATTACTATGACTTTCTTAATCCAACAAACTGGACCCATTTCTATGACCATTCTGTACTTGCAAAAACACTCGACAAGTACATAGATTATAAAAAGCTTAATCTTGCAGCAACAAAAGAAGAATTACCAGAAGTACTTCGTCTGATAATAACTGCCGTCGATGTGATGACAGCCAGGCCGCTCATATTTGACAATACGAAAATGGAGATAAAAGCTAAACACATCCTAGCAAGCTCTGGTTATCCAATCTACGGATTTCCATGGATCGAGCTTGAAGATAACTTGTACGCATGGGATGGGAGTCTCCTTAGCAATACTCCAGTAAGAGAAGTCATCTATGCATCTCCAAGAAATGATAAAAATATTTTTATTGTAGAAAATTACCCAAGAAAAATACACAAGCTTCCTTCCAACATGGCAGAAGTTGAAAGCAGAGCTAAAGATATCATTTTTAGCGATAAAAATATGGATACTATAAAGATGTCAAGGCTTATAACAAGACACATACAGCTCATAGAAACTTTATACGATATTGTCCAAAGAAAAGCTAATCTTACAGAGATTAACTCTCATCTCTTGGAAAATATAAAGTCAGAATACAATACTCTAATTAACAATTATGGTGCACAAATAAAATCGGTTACAAGAATAATTAGAAGTGAATTAGAATCACCAAGTATGTTACAAAATGCAGACTTTTCCCCTAAAACTATTAGAGAATTGATAACACAAGGTGAAATTAAAACTATGGAAAAGTTAGCATATTGCGGGAACGCCAACTATGACTTTAATATAAAATAGAGACTACTACTCTACGTCAGGCAAGATGCAAGTATATACATCTATGCATCTTTTTGACAAGAACACTTTGAATTTAAGTCCTCGTTTGACGCTGTATAATATATCGTTTACGCAATTTGATCTAAGACGGATTTGTTATATTTATAATTAGTTAACTTAGTTAAACCAGTTTTATTAAGCATCAATGAAAATCTATTGTAGCACGTAAGAAGAATGGCTTCTCTCCACGGCCTGGGAACAAAACCTCCAAATCATCTGCCAACTTCGCATTGCTATAGAGATAGAATTTATATCATTAAAGATGTTATCCTGCATCTAGTAGAGTATAGACATCTTAACCAAACATCTTTGATTCGTTTCTGCGGGTTAAATTTAAAAAAGCACCGATCTATATTAGATGAACTAGAATTCAATGCATTTATTAGCAAAAGTGAATCAACGATAGGCCATAGATCTATTACTATATACAAGCCTACACAAAAAGGAATTGAATTTTGTAACAAGATAATTGTACCCTATGAAAATGTGTTTCCAAGAGATAAGAAGCAGCAGAATATCGAGAGTTCTAAGAGAACTATGGAATCAGCATTATCAAGAAATGAGGTCATGGGGAACTAGAGTAGAGATCATAGTATTATCACCACGATCCCATAGAACAATGTCTCTAGCTACACTAGCTATATTAGTAGACTAGCTACTCTCCTATCGCGTATTGTTTTTTTTGAATACATGATAAACAAATAAAAACTACGGTCTAATAGAGAGTAGTACAGGACTATGCCCATAATAGACCTCTATATGTAGAGAATAAGACTCATACTAACTGAATTAGCGATAAATATAGCAAGAATTGTATAGGTCATGTCTCAATACCATATTCTTCCGCGATTTTCCTATCTGCTTCTTCCCTCTCTCTTTGAAATTCTCTATAGCCCTTAGTCCATTTTACTACTATCGAGCGATAATGTCGTATACCTGCAATAATCATTGTAACAGAAATAATAATTATAAGAATTAACAATATGCCAAGTACTATACCAAATTCATTCTCAATTTCAAGAACTGCAAAAAATGTCGGATGTGATATTAGAAAAAGTGAAAGTCCTATCGCAAGTGGAGCAAGAATTATCGCAGAAATAGAAATATAAAGTAAAGTTCTCCTTATCTTGAGTATTTGGAATATAAAATCATCCATTGATGTTACGATATCTAATCTAGAATGCTCCGTTCTGGTGACAGAGGAATTAGTAGAAGAAGAAGAATCATCGTTATTGCCGTGGCCATCTAGATTTTCATCAGGATTCATCTCTATGATTACAATGAGAGTAAATAAGATTCCTTATTTATTTTATGATTAACTTTGTTAACTTAATAGAAATTTGACAAGAATGCGTATTCGCATCCACATCTGCGTCGAGTTTACAATTCATTGTTAGATCGAATAAATGAATTTAGGGATAAGGTGAACTAGTTAAAACCTCTAGGCACTGCTCTAAAGTGCTACGTATTGGATTGATATCGCACATTTGGATAAATACTGGCATCATTCTAGAAACCATTCATCAAAGTGAAATTAAATAACAAATATCAAGATTACCAGTTAACTAGATCATTCGATATTAAAATACAATAATAGCTTTCAGTATTTTCATAATAATTTGATATGATATCATTAGAAAAATTAAAAGAGTAACTATGTGAAGTTACATAGGTCAGTATACTTTAAGACCTTATTAATGGTATTAGGAATATGGCGGGAAAGAAAGGTAATGCTATATGGCACTTCTCAGATAATAATATAGATTTTGTTGATTCCGGACTTGCCATGAAGGACACAATGATGCACGAACATGATTTTAAGCAAACAAATCTCATATTAACCACAACATGTTGTGTGATTCAGTGCATAACTTGCAAAAGATGCTTCTGCGATTCATGCGGTAAACTAATAAATAATTATGATGGTTTTAGAAATCATGTATGTAAAGTCAATTATAAATGATAATTTTCTTCATGTGGGAAACGATATCATCACTATTTCAGAATTAAGTACAGCATCTGAAAAGCCTCAGATGAATTAGAAAAGATCAGTAGTAAAGTTACTTCATAATCATATATACAAGTATCAAATACACACGTCAAGACAAATTATTTCATTAATTCGAATGAACTAATCATTTTTTGTACGGTTGGAAGATAATATAAATATTTTGATGAATCTGCATGATAGCTGATAATATATCCTTTATCGTCATTTACCATTAAAACATCCATCGCTTTAGCTGGGATAGCATCGTCTCCGGTTCCTTCTTTATAAGTATACACTATTTTCTGTGCAAGATTATTTCCTGCCAGAGTAATTTGATGCGATTCTGGCTTAACGAACTTGAAATCTAGTAATTTCGTCGACAATGAAGTGAGATGTGAAAGAACAAAACCACGTAGAGAAATAGCATCAGAAGTTGGCTTATCAAAAAGTTTGAAAAAGTCCTTAATATTATTGCGATGCATATTATGAATCGATATTATAAAACTTGAATATTTAGTAAGAGGATCTTTCACGGTAGGAATGAATTTAACAACTTGTTTCTCGGAAGAATCTTGGTCTTCGTCTTCTTCCATCTTTTCCCAATTAAAGGGATATTGAATAGTTATCCCAAAAGCAGAATTCTTGTAAGTAGCAAAATTCGCAGGATTATTTTCACTTGTTTTATCTAAAGAAGTCGCATCGATATTATCAGTTCTTTTCTTAGTCTGTGCAAGAGCCTTTTGTTGTAAAATAGTGTACGGTATAGTATGACTCGAGATAGATATCATCAGTAAGAAAAATAGAATCAAACCAATTCTTGGGGATAAAAATCTAAGATGCAAATTTACTTTTTCTTTACTGTGTATAGGAATAATAATGTATCCTTTAATAAGTGTTAATTTAATATATTGCTGAACAAAGTTAACTTGACCATACTGGTATATTTAAATGATTAAGCAATAGATAGGGATATCTGACACTTTTTATATCGTAGAACATTGTTAGGTATAGAATCATAAAATAAGAATATATGATTAAAGGCATTTAATAATCATTATGACATTTGTATAGAAATAAGGGATTGATATAGATAATTACACAATATATCCAATGCTAAATTCATGAATGAATACAATATGACGGAAAAATTAGATATCGTATGTGATACAAGGTATAGGAAATAGGGGATAGATGATGATAATAATAGAAAAAGTGAATACATTTGTAATAAATTCAATATTTCAACGATAGCTAGAACTAGTATAAAGCAAAAATATCATATAACTTTATGAACAATATATCTGAAATATTATGCATTGGCAATGAACTGCTTTTAGGGACAGTTCAAAACACGAATGCTCAATGGATTTCAAAAAGAATTGCAGATGCAGGAGGAATAATAACAAGAGTAACGATCGTTAGAGACAATATTAATGAAATATCCTCAGTGGTGAATGAAATATTAGTTAGAGATCCCGACTGGCTAATTATTTCAGGAGGACTAGGTCCGACGTACGATGATCTAACATTAGAAGGTGTCGCCATAGCTCTTGGTACAGACCTTGTATTAGATGAGGATGCAATTGAAATGCTAAAGCGGAGTTATGCACGATATCCATCTAGTCCGAAATTAAATGAAGTCAGGCTAAAAATGGCCAGAATTCCCAAGGGGTCTATTCCGATCCAAAATCCAGTTGGTAGTGCACCGTCAATATTAATAGACACTTCTAAATTTGATAGTAACAGCATTTCCACAGGCTCAGACTCAGGTAAACATACAAAGATTATTTGCCTTCCAGGAGTGCCGAATGAATTAGAGGCAATCTTTCTAGATAAAATCCTTCCACAAATGAAAATGATGATTGGAGCTTTTCATATTATTGAAACAAATCACGTTATTATTGGTATTAGTGAGGCAATGATCGCGCCAACTCTGATAAGAATAGTTCGATCATTTTCTGATGATTCAATTTATCTAAAAACGCACCCACGTGGGTTTACTAAAGATAGTAAGCCAATGTTGAGAATCCAAATAGTTGCAAAGGGAAAAGACAAATCAACTGTTCAATCAACATATAGATACATTTATGACACATTGATTGAGGAAGTAGGCAGATTGGGTGGAGAAACGTTATTAACTTAATATATCCTTGAAAATCCTTTGATTCCTGCAAGAAGATTCATAGTTAAGGATTGATATATGAATACCAGGAAATTGTGATAAACTCAACTCAACCTAATTGGCAAAAAGTTTAATCTGATCCGAATAATAATTTTTGCTAGTAAGAACCATTGGCGGCATTGAGTAATAACAATTAACTTTCAGAGTATGAAACAGGCTAGTCAGCCGACCTACACATAATGGTGAATCACATACTGAATGAATGTTAATATCGAATATCGAATATTAAACAATATTTCAAATTTTTCTTTTATATAACAAAAATTCCTCACACTGATTTATTCCCATAAATTTCATAACAAGTTTGATATAAGGAACTTGTGGACTAAATATTTGTAATCTTTCATTTTCTTTAATGTTCACATAGTCCAAATCTATGGCATATAAAATCAAATGCCTCAATACTGAAAGATGATTAATATTAATATCTAAATATAGTATTTGAAGCTGTTTGTCATAATCTTTGTGAATTATTGCTATCCCAACAATAGAATAGTCTGAATTTTCTGCTACAAGCACGGTTTTATTTGTAATGAGATGACACAGCGATATAGAGTCTAAAGGATACCATCTCCACATATCCGCATAGCTTTCACCCGACAATCTGAAGATTTCAGAGGATTTAAGATATTTGAATAAGCTGTCAATATCATCCAAGACCGCAACTTTAACTTTATAACCATTTGCACCTAAATTATTCCGGGTTATATATCCACTAAAATAATTCCATTTGGATATCTTAGTAAAACCATTTCTTTGCATCAATAGTTGTGACGGTACATTATTTGTTGATACTATAGCAGCCGACTCTTTAGCATTCTGTTCCATACCATACTCTAACATTTTTCTTATTAGTTCTGTTGCTATATGTCTGCGTCTACAGTCGGATCTTATCCTAATACCTTCTAACCAGATCATATTCCTATTTGGACACAGATGAACATGGGAGACTCCCACTATTGCAGATGATTTTATTCCGGTGTTGGGTTCTATAAAATGCCAGTCAGATTCATACTCTGCTATTATTAGTCTACCATTTGAATCAGAGTACCAATTATTCCATACCTGATCTATATAGTCACCCCAAGTAAATGTATTAACACAGAATTTTAAAACATCATTTTTATCGTTTAGCTGTGCTGGCCGTAATTTTAGCAATTTGTCACTATAGTGCTATCATGTATATAATATAATACAAACCAATACACATTCAAAATAAATAGACCTATTTATTAGATATAATGACGAACTAGCTATAAGGCAAAATCAGATTCCAAGTTAGATCTAACATAAAACTGACATCTGAACGAACTTCATGGCACTTATTACTGGTTATAAATAACATGACATGAATAAACGTAATTAAGATCATCATACGCTAGTCCATCATACTGACATTTCCACAACTATAACACACATAATATTTATGACAGTATGTAGTTTAACTATCCCAAAATTTAATTATTCAAAAATACTATTTTCAATGCACACAATCACTTGGTTTGTGAATAAATCAACTCTTACTAAGAAGTTAATCTTGTTATTGCCAGGTGCTCTTAATTAATAGATCTCGTATAATAACTTTATTTGTCAGATAATGTTAATTTCGTTATATGGATGAAACAGATACTAAAATACTTCATCAGATATTGTCCGATGGAAGATCATCGTACAGGAAGATTGCAGAACAGATTGGCGTATCGCCACCCACAGTTCTTAATAGGATACAAAAGCTAGAAAGTAATCATATCATAAAATCATATTCTGCAGTATTAGATCATGAAAAACTGGGCTTTGATCTGACTGCAATAATTGAAGTCACCGCAGTGAAGGGCAAGATAACAGAAGTAGAAAAGCACATATCAAAATTTGCAAATGTATGCGCAGTATATGATATTACTGGCTTAACAGATATGATAATAGTAGCTAAATTTAGAAATCGTAAGGAGTTGAGTGATTTTGTAAAGAAGGACTTATCATTACCATTTGTTGAGAGAACAAATAGTCATATGGTATTAGTAACTGTAAAAGAGGATTTTCGGTTTTTCTAATTTAAATCTATATCCATCATTTTGGAAAACAGAGAACGGATTTCTAGTGATAGGATTAATTCCCAAAATCATTGTCACATGACTCATTGGAAATAGTAGTATTTTATTGCATGTAGAGTTTTTGATATACATAAAATGAAGTCGATACTTATGACTTATGAGATAGTATAACTTCCAACAATATATACATATTGACAGAACTATAAATTACAGATATTAGATACAAATCTAATTAGAGATAAACTAAAAAGAGAAATCAGAATATAGAATATATCACAATTTAAAGTAAGAGATGCGTAGATGTACTTTTTTTGTGAATCTCATCTCTTGATGCTGGACAGCATCTCTTCAAGAGGTAACGTATTTAATATATCAGATTTTTTAGCCCAGCCACGCCTAGCTTGGCCTATACCAAATTTTAAAAAGGCAAAATGAATTGGATGATGTGCGTCTGAATCAATTACGAGCTTAACATCTTCCTGTATTGCCATTTTTACATATTCATCTTTTAGATCTAGACGATCATAGTGCGCATCGATCTCAAGCAAGGTATTTGTCTTCTTTGCGTTCTCTAGTAGCTTCTCAATATTAACAGGATATCCTTCTCTCTTGTTTATGCGTCTACCGGTAGGATGAAATATGATATCAATACTAGGATTCTCCATTGCTTTCAACAATCTATCTGTTTGTACTTCGATTGGAAGTGAAAAACTAGAATGAACTGCTGCCCCTACAATGTCCAGTTTATCTAACACATTATTTGGAATATCAAGAGATCCATCCTTCATTATGTTCACTTCTGCAGCAGACAATATTTTGAAATTCTTGTTATCATACATCTTTGTTTTTTTTTCTTTTTCGTCTTGAGCCTGTTGTATTTCTAGTCCCGGTTTAGTAATGAGATGACGACGAGGTTTTGTGTAATATTGTCCCTGTTTTATTCTATCATTTAGCTCTGCAATTTTGTTTGCCTGATCTAATAATTGTGAATCGTCAAGCCCATTTGTTAATTTCAAACTTTTTGTATGATCTGTAATAGCTATATACTCTAGTCCAAAGGTTCCCTTGGCCGCTAAAGCCATATCTTCTATTGACATTGTACCATCTGTGCTGTTACTATGGACTTGCAGGTCACCTTTCAGATCATTATATTGAATTAAATGCGGAAGTCTTTTCCCATCATTTTTTGCTAATTCAAATTCTCCATTATTTTCCCTAATTTCTGGAGGGATCCATTCTAGACCTAACATCTGATAAATACCTTCTTCAGTCGAGCCTGCAATCTTTTTCTGATTTTTGTCGAAAAGTCCCCATTCATTTAGATGAAGGCCTTTTGCGAGTGCCACCTTACGCATAGCTACACCATGTTCTTTACTACCAGTAAAATACTGTAAAGCTGAGCCAAAGCTATCTTCAGGAATAACCAAAAGATCAGCATCTATTCCATTATTTAGCCTCACAAAACTTTTGCTAGTTCCTCTGCCAAGAATTTCGCCTATTTCAGGCATCGAAATGAAATAATCCATTATCTTTTTAGATTCGTTTGATGCCACTACAAAGTCTATATCACCTATAGTTTCCTTCATTCTTCTGAAAGATCCTGCAGCAACTGCATTTTTTACTCCTTCAAAGTTTAATAATCTGGTCTCGATTTGTCTTACTAGAGGATAAACTTCGCCCAAAAGATATCGACCTCTTCCCTTCTTAAGTAGTTGAATTTTATTAAGAATCATTTTCTCCTTTTTTTCGGAAAATCCTCGAATTTTACGAAGCTTTCCTTCTGAGGCAGCTTTTTCTAAATTTGATAAATCCTTAACGCCTAAGTTATCATAAATGATTTTAATTGTTTTAGGGCCTATTCCTTCCAAGTCGTAAAATTCATCAACGTTTATAGAGGTTTTGGATTTTAATTCCTCCAAGTACTGTATTTTACCTGTCATAAGATACTCTTCAATTTTTGAGGCAATTGCTTTTCCAATTGATGGAATTTGCATCAAACCCTTAAGTCCGTTATTCTTGTATATTTCGTCAATGTCTGATGATAAGGTCGTGATTACATCCGATGCGGCTTTGTAAGATCTTACTTTAAACATTATGTTGGGATTTTCTTCTTCCATTTCGAGCATAAAACCAATTTCACGCAAAACTTTTGCGATATCAGCGTTCCTAATCTTTATAATCCTTCACCATGATGTAAGCATATCAATAACTATCATTACCCAACCAGCTAATAAATTATTTTGGTAGTTTTTTATATTGTTATCCCAATCACAATATTTTAACTTAATTAGATCTACTAGATATACACAGTGCTTGTATGTAATAATGATGATAGCTATGATGTACGTAATATTGCGAATGGTATCACCTTGAGCAGATGTTGTTTTTTGATTACATCACACTTCACCATCACAAAACATAATAGATCTAATGGCTGATTGACAAATTAATTGTATAATATCTTTGATTAGATAAACTATATACTAGAAATAGTACACACCCTTCATCCTTTTTTAGAAAGCTTTGTATTTTGCAAATTCCCTTTCAAAGTAGCACATAGTCTCATCGTCAACTATACAGAATTCTACTGTTTCTATAGTAGTAACAATCCTATTCTCAAAGAACCTTCTAACTTCGTTTACAAGAATTGCTGCACATATATCTTTTGGAAAACCGAAAATACCGGAACTTATAGCTGGTATTGAAATAGTTTTAAAGTATTTTTCTGATGCCAGCATTAGACTGTTTCTAACCGCCATTCTTAATTTATTATTTTCATCTCCTTCACCCATTCTGGGGCCGACTGCATGTATTACTGCCTTACATGGTAGTTTACCCGCTGTAGTGATAGCAGCGAAGCCGACTTGGACAAAACCAATCCTATTGCTTTCTTGCTGTATTATTGCTCCACCTTTTCTTATAATTGCACCAGCTACTCCGCCACCATGTCTTAGATAAGAATTTGCAGCGTTTACTATGACATCAACCTTACGATCTGTTATATCTCCCTTTACAAGTCTGATGAGTCGATTTCTGCCTAGGTTTATTTCAGATATAACAGTCATATGCCAATCAACCAATAATAAGGATATATTCAATTATTGATTCATATAAACTAAAAATGATATGATGATTATTAAAATAAAACATTTTTCATTAATTAATCGATTAGCTTTTTTTTAAAAGTCCCATGTTGTTTGTATGAATGGCTAGATTATATCAGTTCTTTTACTTTCAGAACATAATATTTGTCTTAACACTGGTTCATTATTCCCTTAGCATTCTAAAAATCATTTAGCGGTTATTATGATGACAGACATTATTTCTGATTAAGTGACGCATGAGTTAGAGTCAGAAAATATTAATAGATAATGCATACCCAAAAATAAAATGAAACACTTCTTTTAGATAATAGTTTTATTTAGCATCAATACCAACCTTAGAGTAAACATTTATAATAGTACAATTCTTAGTCTCAACCGACATTATACCACCAGAACAATCTCCAGATATTGTCGAATTGTAGTCTGATGATTTCGTTTCAGTAACACTGTACATCCCCATTTGCAATTTTACAGCTATACCTGATGAATTACCTTGAAAGGTACTGGGAGAAGGGTTATTACCGTGTACAGTTATTGTAAAATCCGATGGCTTCTTATTGCCACCACCTTCGTTTACTACTTTTTCAGTTACTATCAACATTCCTCGTACTGGATTAACGGGTGGAAAAGATGGCGAAGATATTTTATTTTCAATAGGACTCATGTAGGCAATATCGTATTGCATTCCTACTCCTACCACGGTTCTTATTTTGGCATATGATAATTGATAGAGACTAATTCTCGGTTTCATATACATGCTTGAACCAAGAGTATGCGAAGCCACTAGTATAGAAATAACCAGAACAATAGTCAGTGTAAATACAGTAGCTAGCTTTGTAAGTTTCATCACTTTTACTAGTATATATTAGATATTTTTTCCTTTCTAAGTAGCATAATTTCTAATAATCGTTATTCAAAATCAGTATATAATAGCATTTACCAAATCAATTCTTAACATTTCTTGAACTGTGCCAAATTGTCCAAATAATCTTTTTGTTAAGAGATCATGTCATTGTATAAATCATTTCTAACTAAATTAGGCTAACAACAACATAACACCATATATTGAAAAACTAATTCTTAACACTTTATCATGTCTATGATTGGATTTGAAAAAACTTACTCAATATGGAAGGTAACTTGAATAAAGGAAACACATTCTAGCAGTGTGGATAAAGTATTAATAAAATGCGACTAAATGCTTTACAAAGATTATCAATGGTTGGCTGACTTATTTATACAAAGTAGGAATGGTTTTGTAAGAGTAAACAAAATAATAATAATAATAATTACAATAACTGTATTAAGTATCTATAATTTACATACCTCTTTCTAACTACATAAGAAATATCGGAGAACAGAGCTCAGAAAAAACTTAAATCTTATCTGGTCAAGGTAGCTCAGTGAATATATAATAATAATGCAAATCTCGATTAAACTGTCAGTTGTAGCAGGGCTTTGTGCTGGAGCTGTTGCAATAGCTATAGCCCTACTTCTAAGGTTATCATTGAGTGGTCCGTTCATTCCAGAGATTGCATCACAAACCTTGTTTTCGCTTACACCTGGATCAGTAGAGTCCCAGGCAGTAGGAACATTGGGTACACTAGCCAAATATTCTGCTTTTATTGGCTCAATTATAGCAAATCTAATAGTTTATGGCATATTGGCAATTTTTTTTGCACAACGGTCCAATCGTACTCCAAAGAATTATTTGCTAAATTCCCTGTTATGCACAGTAATTTCTTTTATTATTTTCATGGCAATAGCGATTGTGCTCTTGAGTCTGACAGAGGGTCAGGCTCAATCAATATCCGTCTCATCTTTGACTATCTATTTAATAATACCACAGATTGCGTTCGGCTTTACATTATACGCAGTGCTTTACAATCGAACACCCAAGTCGACAATCGGGGTACATAAAGGAAACATTAATACTGATAAAAATGATTCTGGAGAGCAGATAGATCAGCAGAAGAGACAAATGCTTCGTGCAAGTATCGCTGCGGCAGTTGCAATACCTGTTATTTATCTAGGACTAGAAAGCCTTCTTTCCCCTCAACGAGCAGTTCAGAGCACTACCTCGTTACTACTATCTCAATTCCAGCAGAAATTGAAGAACACCAAGCCAAAGGGATTTGAAGATCCAAAATTGGCTCCATTGTTGAATTCGGAAGTGACTCCAACTGAAATGTTTTACAGGATAGACAAGAATGCTCTGGTACCAGAAGTAAACGCGCAGAGTTGGAGTTTGAATGTCAAAGGACTGGTAAATAAGCCTCTAACACTTAATTATCAAGAAATTAGATCACTGGCTTCAGTAGAGCAATTCGCTACTCTTGAGTGTGTGAGTAATAAGATAGGAGGAGATCTCATTAGTACAGCTGCTTGGAAAGGCGTTCATTTAAAAAATATACTTCAGATGGCAGAGGCCAAGCCTGAAGTCAAATATGTAGTATTTAGATGTGCAGATGGTTATGATGTAGGGATTCCAATTGATCGAGGATTGCTAAACGGCAGTATATTAGCATATGAAATGAACGGTGCATCTTTAACTGCAGAACACGGCTTTCCTGTTAGAGCTATAATACCAGGATTGTATGGAATGATGAATCCCAAATGGATAACAGAAATAGAGCTTGTTGATAATGTATATGACGGGTATTGGCAAAGGAAAGGATGGGCTAATAACGCAAAATACAATACTCATTCTTTCATAGTAATTCCTGGAAATGCTGCGGTAAGAAAAAGATTTATGGGTCTTCAGTCATCAGATGTTACTCTCAATGAATCACAAGAAATACCTTTTGGTGGAATGGCTTTTGCAGGGGATCGGGGCATATTGAAAGTAGAAGTCAGCACAGATGATGGCAAGTCATGGAAGCCTACTGTGCTAAAGGATCCTCTATCACAATACAGCTGGGTATTATGGGCCACTAAATTGGATTTGGAAGGAAGTAGATCGAATTACAACATATCAGTTAGAGCTACTGATAAAACTGGCAGAGTTCAGACGGCACAGATTAGAGACCCTTTTCCAAGTGGAGCAACAGGTTATTATATATTATCTACATAGGTCAGTGAAATAATATTATAACAAATTAATTTTTGGTGATCTCACCTGTATAACAATCGACCCTACCTGCAATATTTGCAAGATCTCAGGAGAAGGGTGATCAGGATTGCAATAGTTTTAGTCATACTAGTTATAATTATTACTACATTTAGTATCAAGATACTTGATTATGGACAGTACAAGGTAGTTTTCCTGTATCCAGATCTATATCACAATATTGCTGTCCAAACCATGGCGTTAATGCGACAAGATCTTCTTCCAAATAATGTTACCCTAATCCAAACATCACCAGGGCAGGCCTTCTTTGCACAGGTTTATGTTGCGTTGCTTTTGGCACTAATTCTAACTATACCCATAATCACTAAAGAAACTATTTCATTTATAGGACCAGGACTTTATCGGAACGAAAAGACCTTCATAAAAAAGATTACCATATTTTCTGTAGTACTCTTCAGCTTAGGATGCTCATTTTCATATCTAGTTATAATACCACTTGTGCTCGAATTCTTATACAAATATGGAGAGTTCATGAACATTGCTACCTTTCTAGATATATCACAATTCGTGCCTTTTGTACTTCAATTTCTCATTGCATTAGGAGTTTCCTATCAACTCCCGTTATTAATGTGGGCAATAACAATTTCTGGAATCGTTCGGCCAAGATTTTGGAGAAATAATCTTCGATATGTCATCATCATTCTTGCTATCTTTGGTGCATTTGTGACGCCAGATGGAAGTGGTATTACAATGTGGTTTGTGGCAGGACCGATGATATTACTATATTTGGTTGGCATATTTGTAATTGAACGTAATACTTATAATCCAACATATGAAAACCTAGCTTAAGTTATTTTTGCTATATCCATATTTCCATAATAAAGGTCTTCGAATCCAGGCATTTGGTATTGATAACTACACTTAGCAGTATTAGCAGTATATAAGTAAAAAATGATTAATATTTTTATGCATACAGTATATATATTCATCAACCAATCGAGTACTAAATGTGCAAATTTATCAATAAATTCCAATTCAAAACTGAATGTGTACACGCATAGTTATAATTTCTGTCATTTCTTTAACACATTTATCCATTCCAAGTATAACTGTGTTAGTTTAGGAGAAGAATCATTAATCAAAGTAAGTATTTTGTGATGAAACAGCATTCGCGCCAATATTAAATCATATTCGAATGACAAATAATTCAAATATGATTCAACAGTTCTGTTTACTGCTTCGATTGCGGGCATAATTTGTTCCTTGTATACTTTATCGTATTTAGAATACTCTTCAATGAGATTTACCTGATTTTTAACCAAACTATTACAAGAACCCAACATATCTTCTTGTAGGTTTGTAATGGCTTGGAGATATTCGAATTGTTTTTTACTTATTTTGCCATATACCATAGAACAACTTTTAGAAAATGTTTGCAGAACATCATCACTGTTCTCCTTAGTTACGGTGTTAGTCTGATCCTTATCTATTGCAGAAGACAATATATCTATTCACACATACCCATTATTTACACTAATGTTTGCCCATTTCTTCATACAGTTCGACAAGTAGATCACTAATGGATGGATGGATGGTTGGTTGGTTGGTTGGATTGCGTTGTTATTCTTGCAAATAATAATATTAGTTCCGACACTGTAAAAACACATGAAAGACTTATAATATTGATAGAGTCATGTATTGATCCTACAATCATATCAAGATATCCACTTGGAATTTCATATATTTCAGAAATAAAAGACTATGGTCAGGAATTCATTCTTGAAAATGTATCGCAGTTAATCCACGTACAATTGTGCATCACTCATTAGGTACCTAGATTCAAAAAAAGCAAGTTCGTTTAAGGCTGTCCAGCATTCATCCAATTTGATAGCCAATCATTTGCAATTTGTTTTTGTACTTCAGATAAACTCATTGATCCATTACACACTGCTTTATGAAGATAATTTTCAAATCTATCCTTTACATGAAAATTATACTGTCCGTATCCTGGTTCTGGCCAAAGATTTTTAACATCAATTGGATTTCCACCTATTTCAAGTGAGATCAGATGATCAAACTCGTAATTTGAGCGAGAATCAGTAAGTCCGTACGATTTCATAAGCTTCATTTTTAAGGGGGCAGTATAACTAATAGGAGGTCTCACATTCTTACTATAACCTGCAACACAAATGGTATTGTGGATATTATCTTGAGTTACAGTTGGATTTATAGCTCCAGGTGTGCATTTAGGATCAGGTAGGCCCCCATTTACAATATGACACCCGGTGGGTATTATCAAACTTGATAATACTCGAGGAGAAGTTGCATTTATAGACTGAGTATTTGTATTTTGTCGTATATGTTGCTGCTGAATTTCTTGTGCTTGTTTTGGGAGTGATTTATGAAATAATCCACCAAACAATTTGTCTAGAGTTCCTTGTAAGGAAATAGCGCTTACATTTTGAAAGAATGGTATTATTATATTAAGACCAATTGTCAGCACAATAATCGTTCCAATTAAAATGATTGTTTCCATCTTACTATCTAACATTTTTGAGTTAGGTAACATTGACATTTAACTCTTCTATTAATTCTAAATGACATCTTTGTATCAGTGTACATATCAGAACAAAACCAATGACCATTACTAAAAAGATCAAAACATGAATAAACTAAAACAGCACAATATAATACCACTTACCTTTTATTTTTGCCATACATTAGACGCTTGTGATTTTATATTCATATCGAATACTGACTAAAGGTTTATTTTAAACAAGTCAGCAAATTTGTCTCCGATAGGATCAGGTAAAAACTGTAATATCATGGTCGATGCATTTTCTTTAGTCATAGTCTTTACAATTTTATCTATATCATTTTTATTCCACACTGAGGCTCTGTCATCTACATCATAATCAATTTTCTTCAAGGCTTCTTCAACTGCGATTGCCTCCTCGCCTTCTTTTACCGGTATCAAATAATATTCCATGGTCATTTATCAAAATAATACTACTTATTTAAATAAAATTCGTAATCTTCATTTAAGCTATACAACCTCATAATCTTGGATCGGGAGTTAAAATATTGGTTTGGCCGATCAAAACAACATAAAGCAGCAGTCACTTAAATTTGAGTTTCTGTAATTGTTAGTAGTATATTTGGCACTCCTGTCATTTTATACTGTGACATATGAATATGAAAGAGAAAACGTCTCATGCCATTACAACAAAATGTTGACGTAGTATTATCATGGATCTTAATTTGATTATTGATATATTCACATTATCTTCGCATGCCGGAATAACTGAGAACAACTATTTTTATTTTTTATATAAAATAGTTTAATTGAAAATAAACTGATTGGTCAAGTATACATAATGATGATCTATGACAAGTAGATGTTCCAGATTAGTGCTAGCAAGGTAAATTAATTTAGTTTTAATCAAATTTATATTACATCTTTGAATGTGTATGTGAACGAATTCACCATATTATAAAGAATCTAGGGATTCATCTTTAATACATCGCATAGTTATTGTAGTAGTTATAAGGCATAGAGTCCCAAGATAGTATTGGGATCGTACTTCACGTATGGCTTGTTTGGTAGGTACGTTCAGTCCATGAAGCAAGGTCGTGAGCTGCGGAGCTACCAACCAGCCACTAACTAAGTGATTAGACATCAGATATGATCGAATATAGATCTTTTTAAAGTAAGAATCCCCCTACATCAATAATGAAAGTTGGTATCACCCTACCAAATCTCGGACCACAGGCCACAAAAGAGAATATTCTTCAAACCGCAACTCAGGCAGAACAAGAAGGATTTGATTCATTGTGGACTATCACGAGGATTCTTTGGCCATTAAGACCACAAACTCCATATGGTGGCACTCCAGATGGAAGCCTTCCAGTTGAATATCAAAATGCATTAGATCCACTGGATGTTTTACTATATGTAGCTCTTAATACAAGCAAGATCTCATTAGGCACATCTGTTATAGACATGTTCTTTTATACACCCGTAATGCTTGCAAAAAGATATGCTACACTAGATGTTCTATCGCGAGGAAGGGGAATATCTGGTCTTGGCATAGGATGGTCTAAAGATGAGTATCAAGCTTCCAACGTCCCATTTCGGAATAGAGCAGAAGGAGCTGATGAATTTATCCAAGTAATGAAGAAGATTTGGACTAATAATGTCGTAGAATTTAAAGGAAAATACTACAACATACCAGCTTCAATAATTGGTCCCAAACCTATTCAAAAACCATATATTCCAATTTATCTTGGCGGATTTAGTTCTAATACATTTTCCAGAATAGTAAAATATGATCTCAATGGCTGGCTAGGCGTAGTAGGGGGTCCTCTTGAGAATATTGAGAATTGTATTAACACCATAAAGGAAATTGCAACTAAATCAAATAAGAATCCCGATAATTTCCGAACCATAATGCTGACATATCCAAATGTAAAAGGGAATAAATCATCATCTAGCAATGATAAAAATATGTTTCCATTATCTGGAAGCATTGACCAAATAGGGAGCGACATACAAAGAATAAAGGATATGGGAGTGGATCATATTGTATTTGGTTTCAACTTTGTACCGATAGGAAGAGATGTAACTAAAGTAATTGATTTGTCCAAGGAGTTATCAAAATTTGCCAGGTGAATGTTTTGTGTACATGGACTAGACGTAAAAAATATTGGCTTGAGAACATACATTAGTTTGTAATATCTATTGAATGTGATGATGATCAGAAATTATTAATGGATTCGGCTTAAGATGTTTACATTAATCCCACTATAGTTAGTACCACTGAATAGCTTAGATTTGTGGTAACATGACGTTTAGTACAAATACTGCTGACGAAAACGAAATAGCAAGCAGTACCGCAATATAGAAGGTCTGATATTTGATATTGTAGACCTGAAGGCGACCGACTGTTGTCCGTCAATCTTTGTCTATTAATCCATTGCTAGTCAGCAAATTGTCTAATCCAAAGTTGTATTGTATGTCATTTTATTTGTTAATTCAGACTAGATTGTAAAAAATATTATTCTGATAGTTGGCACTATAGTAGTATTCATATAAACATGTTGGTGATTATATTTTTAATCTCTGGCACCGGAAATAATATTGTTAAGACTTCTGGAGAACGGGAACCTGTGATCACATCAAATCGATAAATAGTTAATATTTCATACTGTGAAATGAGGAAATTCGTAATCTTCATCACAATAAATAATTGTCAATATTGTAGTTGGTATTGCGGTCACATCTGTGGCAGAAATATCTATTATATACGCCAGGGATACAAATACGATACAACAATCAAACTATAGTAACACAACTCCAATATTGTCGATAAAACGACTGAATCCAAGTATTATTATCGAAGTCATAAACGCTAAAATTAGATCAGTCTATAATATCGAAGTTCGATAGTAAGTAACATTCACCATTGCAGAGCATTCTGCTAAATTGAAGCCCTTTTCTTGTAATTGTACTTTAACGAAGAGTAGTATCTGAGCACGCTATCGATATGCATGTACAAGCATAGTTCGTACATAATCTTTATAAAAATATGAAGAAAGGTAGTATAAGCCATCAGGAATTGCTTTTCTTCTCATGATTAGTATCTATCATGCCCAAAGAAATGTAGTCCGTTGTTTTCTTGTCTAATATGGTGTAATGAGCATCAGATATTTTTCCCTTTCTAAACAAGCGAAGTATTTCTTTTCGTATTTGTTCTAATCGCATAATGTATTCTTCTTTACTATAACTTTCATTTTGAAAGAATGCAGAATAAACACTCTCAATTTTGCTCAGATAAATATTCAAGTAATGCTTCTGTCTATTTTTGTTATACCAGCCTATGAAGACAGGTATTGAACCAACAACTGCCAATCCTATTAAAAGATATGTTTCTGGTGGAAGAGTTTGTTCAAAATTAGCAGATAATGTATTTCCAAACTGTGAGAGCTGAATGGTCAAAGGATTGCTTAAACTATTGGTCAGACCAGACCAAGAATCAAAGCTATATCCATGATGTGGATTTGCAACACACTGGAGTGTCTCTCCCTTCGAGAATAGGGTTGAATTTGTTCCAAGGCTTCTTACTCCATTGCATACTATTTCTCCAGAATTTGGAGGATTAATATTGAAATTTAATTTCACCAATACTGTGTCTTTATTGCCATCTATAACAGATATAGCGTTAGAAGCTGTATTTGTAACATATGCCTTATTACTAGCAGTATTAACAGCAGCAAAACTTGCAATTAATGGAAATTTCACATTAACAGGTATATTCGCTGATGGATCGTAGTCACTGAAAGGAGGTTTTAGAAATGGATTAACAGTTATTGCGCGGCTATTACCAGTATTATCAAGTATTTGATTCTTTGAACCATCTATTACAGATACAGTATTATCTCCAATATTTGTAACATAGATCCTGTTTGAAATAGGATTAACTGATATACCCACTGGATTAGTTCCAACTTTGATTCTGTGAATTATACTATCAATCTTAAGATCAATTACAAATACAGTGTTAGAAGCATAGTCAGTAACATATGCTTTGTTTGTAGACGTATTAATTGCAATACCTGCAGGTGCGATAATAATACCATCAATTTTTTCTAATGTGCTGGCCGCATTATTATTAGTGCTACTACGACTATTCAAATCCTTCTTTGAATTTTGTAATATAGAAATACTGCCATCTCCTATATCAGTAACATATGTAATATTTGTAGCAGGGTTAACTGCAATTGCATATGGTATGCTGCCAACTTTTATAGTAGAGGAAACAGTATTTGTAATACCATCTATGACTGACACAGTTCCAGATTCAATGTTGGTAACATAGACTAGACTTGAAGAAGGATTCACTGCTACATCTATTGGACTTTTGCCCACACGAACATCTGCCATCTTAAGATTTGTTGAACCATCTATTACAGATACAGTATTTGACCCTCTATTTGCTACATATACTCTATTATTTAGTGGATTGACATCTATACCATATGGAAAACTGCCCACTTTGATAGTTGCCTGTATTTTATCTGTGCTTTCATCTATAATTGATACAGTGTTTGAGAATTCGTTTGCTACATATATCTTGTCTGTGTTAGGATTAACCGCAATTCCTACAGGATAGCTATCTACTCGTATCCCAGAGGTTATGATACCATTTCGACTACTATTATTATTGTTATTGTTATTATTTATATAATTAGCAGTATTAAGAGCAAAAACCGATAGTCTATTTGCATTGTTTACTGAACAAAATTGGATTACAAATATTGCCAAAATTGTAGCTATCAACAAAAACATCCTTTTAGATATTGGTATCATCAGTTCTTTATTGGAAATCATATTCAAACTGTAAATGTTAAATTCGAATCGCATAATCTATGGGTAAATGATATTAATCATATTTAATTTGTGACGTGTAAGCATTAATCAAACTGGATAACAATAGTCACAACGGCCGCTGCAGATAGTATAATCCATAGCCTCATGTAGTACGTTATTAGCTGAATTTTATTTATCTATCACAATACTGTGGAGATAGTATATATTATTTAATATTTAATAAAACGGTAGGACAAACAAACTATATAGGGATTATTGTCAGGATTTATATGAGCGAAATGCAGCAAATAAAATAATAAGCTGCTTCTGTATGCAAATAATATTAATTGGTGTAATAAGTTTGCTTGCGGTATTCGTGATAATGCTGGCATTTAATCATCAGTTTATCAATAAGCATTTAGTGTATTCTCAGAATAGTAACAACAATCATAACAAGTTACAAAGCATCACTTATTATAATGTATTTAGTGATTTAAGCAGAAATTTTACAGGGACAATTGGTAAATTCAAACATAACAACGATAACAATAACCCTTAACACGAAAAGATAAAAAGATTCATGTACTACAATACATAGAATAACTTTAAAATTGTTAGATCGATAAGTTATTCTAAACAAGTATTGTAATTCAAGTATAGCCTATTTATTAACATCTTTCTAAACAGGAAAGCAATTACGAATGTCCCAATAAACGTTGCCTGCCAACAAGGCCATAGATTGTTCATTTTAGATTTTATTATAAATTGTAATAAGCTGACTCAAGAAATGACTTTTAATCTAAAAGTAGAAGAGCAACAAAATGACTTATTATTTATCTTCATTATTTTCATTTTCTTAACGATAGCTCAGAAATTATTCTAAAAATACTTTCAAAAATATAGCCGATTGTTAATTCGTATGATTTGTTGATCGAAAGCAATTGGAAAACAAATTGTTTTATATGATTACTAAAAGGATCAGATATATGTTGCAGAAAATGAACTCGCTAAATGAAACGATATTTGAGTAAGGTATTAAAAGAAGGCAATAATATAATAAATAAAGAAATCTGAGAACTTCTTTGAATTAGATCTAAAGATACGCAGTCAATTTTGATGACTATCAAGGATCAAGTATAAGATATTCACGTTACGTATCCAAGATGGATTCCATCATATAAAGAATAAGAATCAAGTTAGCTAAAATCTATGGAAGGTATATATCAGATAGTGTGCAAATTCTATGATAATATGAAGAGCTTTAAAGATTGGTGGAGAACTGTCCCTGAAGAGCTTAGATACAAGTCACGTAAAGGAGATGAAGCCAACAAACCATTGCTAAACCAGGTTAACTATGTCCTTTTAAATCTCCATATGGCAGGTAAGCATGATGCAAAGCCAACTCATGAAGAGCTAAAAGATTGGCTGCATAGCGGTCAAGTAGATGTCCTTAGAATAAGTGCGAAATAGCAGCAGAAAAATACATAATAATAACCATCTAGATTAACAACAATCTTCAATATCAGTAGATTCTTGAAGTGAATTTATCCCATTTGTCTAGAAATTTGAGTTATTCGCTAAATGAAACAAATACTTTCACATCATAAGTAGATCTTACAGGTAAGATTTTGTGTACAGCCTCGTATGGTGCGGGAGATGATCTCGGGATTGCCGCATAGACTTTTCTCCACGAGAAGTAGAGAGATATAGAGAAAGATGATGATGTCAATTGATTTGCGGAACTGTATCAAAATATCCACTTTGAAATTTTCATATGTTTCAGAAATAAAAAAGAGATTGTCAGGCAGTCTTGTAAATGTATCGCAGTCAATTCATTGATAATCACACATACATCATTTAAGAAGAAGATAGTATTGCATTCCTAAGCCGCTAACCACGAGTGCAATTATCATTGCAATCACTCTATTCATACATTCACTAAACGGTCAGAAAACAAAAACTCGTCTTATCATACTAACTGAAATCTAAAATACTATCATGATAAATCAGCAGTAAAGTTAAATGATGAAAATAGGTTCTGATTTGCAAATGCCAGACAAGAGCAGCAGGATAGACTAAACCTAGCAATTGTAGCAGCAAACAATCATTATGCTGGATTCGGTCTAGGGACTCCTAACACGTTATTCGTATAATATTCTTAACTTAAATTATTCTAGTATACATGGGTTAGACAGACTAATGGATATGAGTATCGAGTTCTTCTCGGCTACGAAATGACTTTCCACATTCTTGACATTTGTAAGAAGATTCTGTCACACAATATTCGCGTATAGTACTAACAATGATAAGTAATTTAATCATACTCAAGGTATCAAGTAGTCATTTAAGAGCAATATGTTCATAAAATGTCAAATTCCCAAGGTCATTGAAAAAATTACTCACATTAACTATGGTTATGAAGATAGACTTAGCGATGCTCAATTATCGATTTGGACAATCATGTGAGATATTTCCTATTCTTAGAGATCATCAATATAAATACACATCATTATTATCTGCAATTAAATTATTGTCCCCAATGATTAAGACTATCCAAAAACTGTTGACCATACTGACTTGCTATTTCCTTCTCTAATTCCCATGTAATCTTGCCAGTTCGAACTGCATTAGCAACTTTCTTGAAGTAATTTTCTAATCCCGGCAGGCGAAATAACAAGCATTTTTCCACCTGATTGACCTGACTTGTAGCTGTGTGGGACAGCTTTTGGAATAAAAACAAAATCTCCTGCTTTAGAGTGATTTATTTTATCACCACATTGTATAACATATTCGCCTTCCAAAACATAATAGGCTTCAGGAGCATTAGGATGAATATGAAGGGCAGGACCAATATTTGGAGGATGGACCATTTCGATTAAGGAGTATCTTCCTTCAGAGTCATCTTTTGAGACCATAACTACCATTTTCGTATTCCGAAAGTGGATCTGGTATTTTTCTTTATCTGACATGACCGTTCAAAGTGGATAAAGCATCATATTAATATATTTTTCTCACTTTGTAATGAGTTTATTATCTCGATCTAGATCAACTTTTAGGACAGGACTACTGATTAATAGTATAAAGAATTCTTCTTTAGTCATATGATCATGTCCTAAAGAAAGAAAGATGCAACAAGATAAAAATCCTTTTCCATCAAAGTGCTTCTACAAGTTTGTCTAAGATTGGTTCCAGCCTATATTCTCTCCGTCGTGATCTGCATAAGCTGTGATTCCAACATAAGATATGGTAGGTTTTGTCTTCCATCCAATCTCTTCAAATGTTATTATAACAAGCGTTTCAAATGGAAAGTCTAAATTCATCCCATATTTGGTAGCTTGCTCCACACATTATCTTTCTCATCTGCAAATGAATTGCTAAAGACAAACCTCACTTGTGGATTGATTTCCTGATAAATAAATACTGATATTCCAGTAATCTTTGCCTTCAGGCGATCGCATGCAGTAAAAGAAATTTACCATCTACACTGAGATCTATCATGCAATATGATGACGTAAATCCTTTAAGCCCCTATCATCGTTTCATGATGTCAGGATCAGTTTATGCACTTCACACACTTTTGTGTGGTGACTCGAAGATACGTGTAATGAGGAGTTCTTGATCCTTTGCATCCTTGCTTCCTGTTTTGTTCTGATTCATTTTTGTTTATTCTCCTCTTCCAAGACTTCAATTCTATCCAATGCTGCGTTCCATCTGGTCTTTGTATTCTGCATCCAATCTGCGGAGTTACTGCTCTTCTAGACATGCTAGACGAAAACGATGCCATTTTCATTTATTTTTTATTGGGCAAGTCTTATGATTTCAACGTATATCACATATTATATTACTACAAGAAAAGTGTGATGAATGACAATATAGCTATTATTGAAAAGTAACTAATGTGATTACCATCATAAGTATTAATTAGATCTAGGACTACTTGTCTTCTCTAGCCTCAATTTTATATCTTTTCCCTTAATCTGATTGAACACATATTTTGCAATTATTGTTATAAGATAACCAGCTACAGAGATGATGACGATTGTACCTCCTGGAGCCAAATTCATTAGATATGAAGTAACTATACCTCCGATTACAGACAATATTGCAATGATGATGGATATCAATGCTGTTTTTTTGAATCCTTTTCCAAACAATATTGCAGTAATATTTGGAATCACAATTAATGATGAAATAAGCAAAACTCCGACTAGTCGCAAGGAAGTAATAACGGTAACACTAGCGAGTACTATGAAAAGGTAATTAAATCTGGCTACATCAATACCGCTAACATTAGCTTGTTCTTCATCAAAAGCAATGTAAATAAGCTTTCGATAAATCTTGTACATAATTGCAAGTACTATTGCAGTTATAATCAAAATCATATATTGATCTTGTGAGCTGATTAACAAGATACTTCCAAATAAGAAGCTGTATAGATCAAGCGAAA
>JBEDUN010000041.1:0-3949 GCA_040414675.1 Nitrososphaeraceae archaeon
GCGGCCTGAACATAAGTTATAGTTGCTGATGACGTTAGCAATAACAACTGAGACAATGTCAATCCAACTATTAAAATCACAACAGATACAAGCTTTAATGTTGTCACCATATCTATGACTAGGAGACAGTGATTCTTTTATTTTTTGCTGTTGTCATCAAACACTATCACTAGCAATCTATAATTTTTATTTGTAAGTGGATATTTTTGAAATATGATCAATTCTTATGGTATGTTTCATCAAACTCAAGGTCTTTAAAGATTTCAAAGTATGCTTGTCAATATTCTATTTATCAAACTTGGATTGTATCCATAAGGTCTCAAATATTGAAATGCTAGATGAGACTGATGATTCATTATTTGAATAGATTCATTATTTGAATAGATTCATTATTTTAATAGATAGCAATTACTATTATTTCGTCTGTTTTTTTGCTTTATCATCACAACTTCCATGGTCAAACAGATAGATTAATCAATTATCACATCTTGTTTTGTAATGGTCTAGTGATAAATTGTATGCTTATTGCAAACTGAAAATCTACTGGTAGCCTTCATTCATTCAATAGAACGAATTAATCTTCTACAAAATCTAACGAGTTTATGAGATAGATAGACCCATACTCTCCTGGTTTGGAAATGCCACCATGTTTATTGACCAGATCAATTGCTTCTTCAAATGATTTTCCAATTAATCTACCCCGAATTCTGTTATTCATCCTATCTGAGGATATTGAATTCGTATTAAATTGCCTCCTTGCTGAAATCGGATTGATAAATATCGACTGATCTATTGGTTTGAGTGCTATAATCCTGCGGCCTAATGTTACCATTATATCTACAATAGTATTTTGACGATTTCCTCTTGCTGTTTGATTAGATGGTGGTTGTGTCATAGTATTGCTAGTAATCTATCATACAAAAACACAATATATTATCTTACCATTCCCTATTCATACACTATTTGATTTGCCCTAGATATGGTAGCGTACATGTCAAACAACAACGATCGATTTATAATGTGGGCTAGTTGTAAGAAGCCCGATCTGCTGTAGTTTGTGTGACTTGAAAAATATAATCAGTTGCTAAAGACCCTATGACACTCAATATGTCTAGATTTTTCAGATTGACATAAATCTTTGAGACATGTACCATTGGTTACTAGTGCATTTGATAATTTAGATATTACAATGGCATAGTTCTATATCTCACTTTAAATTTATCCTCTAGTTAGTTGCATAGACAATGAATATGATCTAAAGTTAGCAAAATGGTAATTATCGATTACAGTGAATTTACGTAGACTTATTATTGATTTACCTGAGTTCTATTCTTTGTAATATCGTATGATTTATAGAAAACTATAGAACTGATTGAATAGTTAAGCTAGCAAAGTCTTATACTCATTTAGACGAAGAGATTCAATTGAATATTGAATTATGTCTAGTTTTAACAATACAGAAATTCATTGAATTGTCAAACTCATTGTACTAGATTTACCATTTGTCTATATCTGATTGCAAGTAGTTGCAGTTGATCACAAAAAGTTATTATGTTAATATGATAAAAATGTTTTTACCATCATATAGTTAGTGATCATTGGTTTAAAATTCAAGTGTGGAATAGCTCTAGTGGAAGGCTGTTGTTCTCACTATGATTAACATATCACAACTAGGGTAAAATTTGATAGCAACGCTGGAAACGTGTACTTTGATGCTGATTGTGCTACTTATTTTTCTTGGTTGGCCAATGATCACTATTGCTAAATATGTTTAAATTCTGCAGATATTTTCTTATATTTAGTATTTCCTAAAGTAATCAATCTATAGTCTCTTTTTTTATAGAGAATTAGAATCGATCATTATATCCGTTGTCAAAATAATAACTGCTACATCCAACTGCTAGTTACTAGGAAATTTAAATACCTATTATCGGATAGATTAATTAAATAATAAATCCATTACTTTTCGTTCCAAATGACGTTACATGAAAAAGAAAATTCTAGAATTAAGTCTCGTAGAGCAAAATTGCTAACCGTAGTTCTAGCAGCTATATCTCTTGCCACATTACAGTTAATATCGATGCCAAATCCATTAAAGATTAATGGCACAGATTCTAGCGATGACACAAATAACAACATAGCGTATGCCGCGGCATCTGTTGACCAAGTTGGAGGGAAGCCTGTAGCAATAAAATTGAATTATGCACATTTTGTGCCGCTGACTAATAGTAGTCAATCACACCAGGTTAAGACTATAGTAGTGTATTCTCTCACTCCGTCGCTCATAGCAATGAACAGGGTGCAAAATGCTGTAATGAAAGTATCTGCAATTAATGGAACTTTGCTAAAGACTACTTCATTTCCAGATGGATTAAAGCTTAATTCTACCGGTCGAGTTCAGCTGGCTACTACTCTACCAGAAAGCACAATAAGAAATATTACTGCATCGGTGATGTTTACAGATTCATCAAAAAGTGCAAATTATTCCAACATCTTGAACGTGAAGCTTGGTCTAGGACAGGTAATTCAGCCATGAGTTAGACTGAAGTTGGACGGATCTAAACAGCTGGCGAATGAGTTTAATACGCAGATCTGCAGGGTCCATATATTTTCACTACTCTATAATTCGCAAAATGCTGGCTCATCAACAACCTCTATCCAGCTCTGACTGCAGTTGAACCGCATTTAGGACATTTTCTTTCTTTATGTTCCTTGCCACAATTCATACACGAGAATATGACTGGATTATTATTATAGGTGCCTTCTGACATACCATTACTACTAAATCCTGAAGATATTGATCTATACAGTCCTCTAATACCTCCCTTAACACCAGATCTTCGCAAACTAAGATCTGTCCTTACGATATTAAGTATTAGGAAGATGATCATATATACTCCAAAAGAAACTGGAAATGGAAGTATTAAAGTGACGACTAGTCCCACTCCAATGTAGATAGCAAGCCATTTTAGATAACTTTTATAAAGATTATGACTATTATTGGGATTATTCTTATTTCCTCCTCCTATGAGCCCATTATCCAAAACATTTTCCTCTTGATAATTGTATATCGCTCATCGACGGTATAAAGATAATGAATACATTTAAACACATTATAACACACCTTGGAAGGAGCAAAGGGATTTTGTATCACAGAACCTACAGTATTACAATCAACTAAGAATGGCTAATCAACTACTTTAGTAAAGGTAATAATAACCATAATAATTCTTATAATTATAATGACCAATTTGATATAAACAATTTCATAGGTCAGACCTAGAACGTACACTGTATTTGAAGAATAATAAAATGCTTTATACAAAAAATAAAACTGTAAAATATACGTATTCAACTTCATACTAATGATCATCAATTCGGGATCTTAAGTTAGGTGCAATGTGTTACAATTACAAGTTAACTTGGTTAGGCATTAATTATAAATCTTGGTAGAGAAATAATCTCTGGACACGTAGGTGATCGTATCAAGATGTCATCATCAAATCCCAATAGTATGATTTCTGGAGGTTATAATGGACTTGTTCCCGTTGCATGGGCAATACTAGTGATGGGACTTTCTTTAACTGGTGTAATACTAATTTATTTATGGATAGGGCATATTGGACCAACCTTTTCCAGTGATGTTATGAATCTTCAACAGAGTAGGCTTAGACACATGTATGGCCTACCCAATCAACCTATTGTGACAGACAAGCGAATATTACAAATTCCTCCATCTCTACGAAATGTGCCAAATAGTGCTTACGATTCTCCTAAATAGAAAAGTGTACTCTTTGGCTATAAATCTGATGTCATCTGCATATTGCATTTAATTGCAAGTACAATGTAACAACGTTAATCAAATTATAAAGGCAAAAAAATGTCTAGTTTAGTTTGAGAAAAATGGCACAGATGCCAGCACTGATTCCAAAAGAGGTAGAAATACAGA
>JBEDUN010000042.1:0-24833 GCA_040414675.1 Nitrososphaeraceae archaeon
TCAACTGCATATACATGCTTGCACTTGGCATTGTGGCGCGCATAATCTGGACATGAATGAACCCATTGATGGGTTTGGTTGCAGTAACGGTATAAGTGTTGTTACTAGATTGTGATCTTACCGTATAATTTGATTCATTGATCGCGCCTCATGATATACAGTATACATAATTATATTACCATCCTATGATATCAGTCCACATTAGGGCGCAGTGTTTATAACCTGCCATCACTCCTATCGTATTATAACACTTTTTCCGGGATAGCTATGCCGGATATATAGTAAAATTCCCTTCATCATTATTCCAATTGATTAAACTGTGACGAAATCTGTCTACTTCGATACATCTACATCTATGTAAAAGCGTGGGGATCGAGGGGATTCGTGGGGATAGCTGTAGTAGAGACCTACTTATTGAATTATTTTCAGGCCGGTGTACGCTCAGGTATCCCCACGATCCCCACGCTGCGTTATAATTATAGCATAATATGGATATAATAATATAATTTTTTATTAAATATAATATAATATAATGCAAGATACTCACACAAGCTGGCGTGGGGATCGAGGGGATTCGTGGGGATTACCACCTATCCCCACGCTTTCGGTTCTCTTATCATAATCTGCCATTCTCTTTTGATTCTCAGTTTCGATCTCAACATCCACATCAAAAATAGTTTGAAGTTTTGCCTTGTTTACTTTTGCGATCTTCTTACCATTTGATTTTATAACTTCGCCTCCAAAAATATCTGAAAAGGCCTTTAGATTAGGAAGTTGTTCGCTTGTTATGCCGTATCGATAAAGTTCATCAACTATACCACTACCAAAGGCATAGTCATCCGTTAGTTCATGTGTAGTCTTGCCTTTTGCCACTTTGCAAAATGGTAATAACTTAAGTGAAACTAAGATGTCGAATCGGTCATAGCATGATTTACACACACTGTATTGATCCGTTTCAAATGCCTTAATTCCAATTAGGTTTCTTGTCTTATCAATAACCATACTTTCAAATGCGCTAATGATAGCCTCTTTTGAATCAGATATCGAATCTTCAAGTAATGTTTGTTCCAATTCCTTGTTAAACCACTCAGGAATTTGTCTATTATCAGCGTATTCGTAGATTGCCTTCAAGATTATTCTAGCCTTTTCGAACGGTGATAATTTCTTGTCAAGAATCAACTCTTGATTACTCATAACGAACTTGTTTCTGAACTTCCCAAGTACATGCAACTTTGACAGATTAGGTATTATTTCAGTATCATAAAATATTGCTTCCTTACTCCCTTTATAATGAGTCTCATTTGTTGGAAAGTGTCTGATAGCAAGACGTTTTACAAGTGCTGCATCCTCAAATGGAGGAGGTGGATTACTAGTCATAATCAGGGGGGATAACGCTGGTATATGTTCGGAATTTCTATTTTGATCAAGCACTTTGCGGAGTATTGGTTGGTCTACTGCTGTCTTGATTGCCGCGGTTATAACTGAATTAACTTTTCCAGTTCTTTTATCGACTAGTTCCATCTCATCTGCTATTATTGGAAATGTTGTTCTCGATATGGTATCTCCCATTCTGGCAAGTGTATCTACTTGTTTCATGCTTACGATATAGTCATCGTCAGTTTCATGTCCGTCTAATGCTAAGGCAAGTTTAGCAGAATTGGTCTTGCCAGCATTTGGACTACCATAATTATGCATCCATGGTAGCCATGGTGCCTTTATTTTCTTGAATATAAACGAGCATGGTGCTATCAACCCAAAAAGAAGGGTATGTGATAGCAGGTCTAGTCTGTCTTTGTATGCTGTGGTATTAGCAAGTACATCTATAAAGTCAAGCGCTGTATTGACTTCCTTGACATCGATATTTTCAGGAATATCGATATTACTATAAATTATTTCTCTGTCACCTATCGGAAAGAAACCTGTATAGTCCAGATCATCATTTTCTTCTAATATTCCTGCCTGCTCAAAACCCTTAATCTGTGCTATCATGGCATTATCCAAATTCTTATCTGTCAATGCTTCTGATTGTTTTAGCTGTACTATAATTTGTGGTAAAGATTTATGTTTTATCGTAAAGTTACCACTTGGTTCTGATCCCCTAAATTCTATGGTAAATTTCTGTGGAATTTCCAGAAACGATAACGGATTTCCATGTTTGATTATTCTGACAGGTTTGCAAGCAAGGAATGTTCTTATGATAGATTCTTTTTTTACTAATTGGCCATTCTTATCTTCGATCCAGGTATGCCTAATTTCTACGAGTCTATTATCAGGTGTACCTGTTATAAATTCATGTGGATTAACCTTGTAAGATACACATCCTGATATGCCGCTATTTGTAGCCTTCCGTTCACCCCTTATCTTCTCATGTAATTTATCACGCTTTACTCTGAATTTGTCTTTTGTCCACTTACATAATCTATCAAACTCTTCCCTCGACCGTGGAGGATTGCAATGTTCCAAGTGCCATTTCCATGCTCTTTCAAATCGTTCTTCATCAGATATCTCTAACCATTCACCGTTATACTTCCAATAATAATTATTGATAATGACTTTAGTTGAGTCATGTCTTCCCTGACTAACGCCCAAGATAGTTGTATGTAGATGTAAAAATTCTATGTATTTCCTTTTGTCTTCGTCTGACATGTAGCCTTGACATAGTGTATTAATATTCGCCTGTAATCCAGTTAATTGTAAATCAGTAAGTTCTGCTATAGTTATATTATCAATAGGCTCGTATCTATTTCCATCTCTATGAAAACTAGGATATGCAAATAATGCCTGTTTCTCGCACCTAATCTCCAAATTTGTATCTTTAATCAATATCCTTCTATTAGGAATTGGCTTATTTGCTAGAAGGAAATAATGAATCCTACCTTTATCTTTGTGCCATTCTATTCTAGTACGCCTTGACGCTTCAACTACATTATCCCAACTACCGAACCATTCAATAACAGAGTTCCAGCCATCAAAATCCATTACAACAAGCCAAAGTCCTTTAGAAGTCTTACCTGTTCGAATCGCAATGCCGTTATCATATAATCCATTAATAAGATTAGTTCTATAGTCTATATTTGCAAAGTCTATCTCGGACCAGTCCTTAATGTGAACTCCTTTATGTCTAGTGTCTGCCGGAAATACTGGCACTCCTATCGTCTCAGTCCAGTAAAATATTGCCTGTTGTTCTTCTTCGGATAGCCTTGTAGGACTGTTGTCTCCAGTAATCATTTTTCTCCTAGCTCACATTTTAGGAACTGTCTAACACTTAATCTAATGTAGCATTGATCAATACCTTCGAATATCCTACTGATACTCCCTTTCAACACATAATCCAGTGCTATAACACACAAAACCTTTGCCTCAACTGAAAGTCTTGGACTCCTACGCTCGCCAATATTCTCCCAACAACTTCTCTTATAACATACTCCGCGGTTTCCTTATCCAATTTATCGAGTACTGATTTAGCTCTACCATGCAGATCTTCGGTATCGATAATGATCTCTGCGCGGCCTAATTCATAAAGATCCTGGAAATATGACCGTGCGCGCTTCCTATATTTCTTGCATAAGTGATCAGCATTGTCATCTATCAACTTTTCGTCTAGTTGCAAATACAAGTCATTAATGAGATTTTCAAAGCCCCATTGACCAATTGCAAGTAGTCGTTGTCGGACAAGAATGCTACAGCCCTGATTCCTCCTGCCTAATTTAATCGAGTACGCTTTAGTCCCAGTTTTCTCTGTGATATTTGCGCTTTTTAGCAGTTCAGGATTCGAAAGTGCTTTGGACTCGTTATCAGTACAAGGTTTTACTAGATGAAAATGTTTATTTTCATCTTCAGAGAATCTATCATCCGTGCTCATTTTTTTTCACCTTTGACTGAAGATGGCACACGCAGTTTGGTGCTAGACTGATTCCTCAATCTCCCCTAGCACCTTTTTTCTCGGCTTGTACTTCCAGTCGATCACTGGACAACTCTGTCTTCTTCATCTTTTGATTAAATTTATGACACTCGTGTTTGCAAAGCAAGTGATGATTAAAATGCCTGTTGATATAATATCCGGTACAGTCAGTACAGTTCTCAGTTAGGCATTCAAATATTGTATCCGTTTGGGCAAAATTATTCGGCATATCTCCCTTCACCCTGTAGCTGGATCTTGACCTTTTTCAGGATGTTTGTTACCACGTCGTTGAAGCTGTCTCCGGCATTACCCAGTTGCTTTAGAACTTTGTAGTTTGCGTCTGTTATAACAATGTTTTTGAACTTTGTAGACATACAGGTTATTTACATTATATAGCATATAAATTCCGGAAATTCCTTTACACTCCAAATTGAAACGTAAAGGAACTGTAGGTAAGTGGGAGCATCCAATTGGCATGGGGCACAAACTTATGATCTTAAGGATCATCTCTAATAGCTCTGCCTCTGGGAAAGGAATCACCATTACAGAAATCGTCAGAAAAACAAAATCTATTCGTCTAAATGGCTCCAGGCAATTAGATCTAAGTAGACAAACAGTTACCTCTCTGGTAAATAGGTTACTCGAGGAAGGGAGGATTGCTAGAATCAAGAGAAGGTATTTTATGACAGAAGACATGGTTGACGACAGGTGGTCTATATTTGCAGCTTATCTGAGTTACCTATTGATTATGGGTAGCGTCGCCAAATTCCAAGTAGATCCAATTCGAAGAGTTGAGGGTAATTTGCGGAGTAATAAAGTTAATGGTAACGATTTAGAAAGTGCGCTATTTCTAATTGCTAATCGTATTGGAGCGTTTATAACATTTATATTGATTGAAGCGATGCGCCCAAGCAAAAAAATCATGTCTCGAACTACGGGAACAAGAATGCGACTTGATTTTATTAAATCTTCGATATCCTCTGAGGAATTATTCATGATATTTAGAAGTATGCTTCCTGATGCGGTCTCAAATGACATAGTTCAAGGAACTCAGTTAAGAAAAGCAAGTCACGAAAGGTTATCTCGTGCTTTCAAAAACGTCTACCCTTCAATATATAAAGCTATAATAGAAGGCTTGGAAGAATATTTGCATCTTCTGGATTCACAATCAAGTGATGAAAACTAAAATTAAAAACTGTACTATGAAGACTAACCATTAAACCCATTAGATAATGGATCATAATTTTTATCTGTATCGTAAATTCCACTTCGATACAACTGCTTTGCAAATTCAACTTTATTCTTACCATCCATGCTGCCAAGTGCTGTAATCAAAGCGCGCATCTGAGACTCCATTGTATTAAACCGTCCCTCCATTGCTGTCAGTTTGTCTTCCCTCTTCTTCTGATAGTCTAATGTTTCAGTATACGCGTCATAAGTTAATACCATTCTGCAATGTGCACAGAATTTCGAATCTTGCGTATTGCCCTCATTACAATTTGGGCATAGTTTAGGATTTAGTGTATTTATTGAGATGTTATCCTTTGTAACTATCCCATAGGCTTCAAGTAATGATTCTGAAGATTCATTTCCAAAGTAGTGAATATATTTCTGGGCCATATTGCTAGCCGTTGACCAGCCTGCATGTTGATTCAAAGTATGCAATTTTAGCTTGGTGGATTTTTCAGTAAGTGCGGAATGCCTTCTAATATAGGGGTTAAATGGTTTAGTAAGTAGAACTTTTATTTTTTCTTTATCTTCATTTGGTAGAGTAGGATCTGTCATCAGCTTTGGAAAGAATTCTTCTTTGTACTTTTTATATATCTCATAAATGCCGTTTGGAGTTAGTGCCTTACCGATACTACGTGTGCTCATACCGATAAAAAGTGGTGAGTTTGAATTATTACGACTTGGATGATTTGACAACCATTCTTTGATATATGGAATAGATTGAATTAGTGGGATATGCCTACTTCCAGTTTTTCCATTGACTAGTACTTCAGCATACTGCCTATTTCCTGTAGACTTGAATACAACATCTTTTATTTTCAGATTCAGAATCTCATGAGGACGTGCTGATAAATCCCGAGCCATAGTGTGGTAGCATCTATCACGCTTATTTGTAACCCACTTTAAATATAGTATATCATCTTCCTGGGTCCAAAGATCAGAAGGCTTATAACAACTAATCTCTTTTCTCTTCAATTGAGGAATGCCCATTATACACTCCGGCCTATTTTCTTGAGAAGATAATTCACTTCTTTTCTTCGGATTAGTGATACTAGGATAGTATATCCATTTGAAAAACCTGAATAATATTACACATCTAATATTGTAACTGCCAATCCATTTATGTAATGGATCTTCATCCTCGGGCTTGCGACTTTTATCCAAATAGAAAAGAAGATCATCCTGTGTCATATCAATGAATTTTTTGTCAAGTCCAACCGCCCTTGATAATTCTGAAAGAAACTGGATTGTATACCTAACATAGTTATATCTTGGATTGATTTCTCTTTTCATAACTATGATATAGTCACATACTGTCATGGCGTTTTCTTTTGATAGTCTGCTTCTATCTTTAAGGATTAATTCAGGAAGTTTTCCTGTAAAGCATTCTGTTGCTAGAGTTATTCTCTTTTCCAATACGTCGTCATTAATTACTGCTGATTCTCTTGTCGATATTGCATTGGCTATTAACCTCCTTTTATTATCTATAGTTTCTTTGTTTAGCCTATGGACCACACATGTTATAAAAATAGTATTCTAATAATACTTTCTGAGGGAGAGTATTAGTTCACACTAATCTCGCACGGCTGGCCTACGACTACGGATCCCAATTAAGATCGAGACATTCATAAGCCCATCCGATAAACCAGTCCTTGAATTTCACGCCTATGTTGTATCTTCTTGCCAGATTTTTCCAGGATAGCAAAAAGGTGTACTCCTGATCCTGGCATCGAGGTATCTCTAGAACTTTATAAGATTTTAAGGATGCCGATATCATATTAAAGATGAAATTACAAAATAATCTTTATATTACTCAAATTTTCTTATAATTCATTTAAGCGTCGATAAATTCTGATCCCTTTCTATACACTATCATCAAAGAATATCAGAATCTCACAACGAGATTCAGTGTCGAGTGTTTCCAGAGCACTAATTTTACTCTGTCAGAAAAGATCTGACTGCTATTTTTCGAAGTCCAGATTATTTATACAATCATTTATACACTGGTTCTCAGATCAGGATTTTCAAATAGATGAGGGACTGAATGACAGACTTTACCAAAAAGATTTACATTAATGTAGATCAGGATGATACTGATGGTGGCAATACTAGTAAGGAAGGCTTAGAAGAGAATAAGGAATTTGATCCTACTGTGAGAGAGTCGATCTTAGATATATTGTGAGTTACCACTTCCAGTACCACCAATTTATGAGAAGGGGTTCAATGAATCACTATCCGCTATCTAATTCTAAGACTATCCTAATTACTAAGGATCAAGAACAACGATGGTAAAATTGTTGGTTATGTAAAAGATGCGCCTCTGAAAACCTACGAACTAAGACGAGACATATTTGATCATAATATAGGGAAAAGTAACTAGCATATATGGAATGGATTGATATTAAATCGGGATACTGGGATGAAGCTTGTGATCATGTTCTTAGATCAGAGTTTCTCAAAGAAGCAAAAAGAATGTACGACTATGTAACGGTATATGTACATGTACATCGGATCGTAATAGCAAACAGAAAAGAAAGAGTGGAGTCAGTAAAAATTGTACAAAAATACTACCCAGATAAAAGTCGACTATTATCGCATATCGCATAGATCTTAAGAAGATGACAGATACTACCATACCTCAGCTATCAAGAAGTTTTGAATTATTAACTCCTGATTTAGGGATCATTTAATGATTTTGATAACTAGATCTACTTGATGATTCTATCTAGCAGATCTGAAATTTGGGACGTAATATAAACACTGTATTCTAAAGCCCTTCTATAGAAAGTTTATTTAATATTTAAAACCATTGTAATCTGGCGCGTACTCTAGATTTATCATATCTCTTTTTAGTATAATCTCAAAAAGCTCACATCAAAAGCCGTCTCTTCTCGATTTCCAAAAAATTAGACGATAGATAGAAGTGGATTTAATACTTGAATCACAACTTAGTTTTTGCCTTATCTAGTTGTCTTGTTACTGATTTAATTCTTCTATCTCTTCTACCTTATCATGATGTCTGAAGCAGTCTTTCTAAATTTAAGATTATTTTATTTACTCAATACCTGGAAATTAGCTCGAATACAGCCTACAATTCTAACTAGGTAATTTGAAGGACGTCGAAAGATTCCCTTAAAATAACAGCACATGATGTTTTTACTTATAATTCACTGAATTTGATATCAAAAATACTGATTAATTAGCAAAAAATGTCTATCGAGATGCTTAATAGATACCAATTTGGTAACTATTTTATATTAAATATAAAAGTAAAAGAATTGGATAAAGCTGGATAAGATTGATCGTTACGCAATTTCAAGTTTGCTATTTGCTAGAATAATATACGCAATAAATTGGTTTAACATAGCTTCTATATTTTCACATATAGCTTCAGACTTTAAGCAAGATGTCACGTCTCTGGGGTTGCTTACTACAGGCTTCTTGATAGGCATAGGTCTATTTCAGGTACCTGGTGGAATTCTTGCCGCAGTACAGGGTTCTAGGAGGACTGCAATATATGGAATAACAATATCTTCAACGGCATCATTGCTTTGTGGTCTATCTTCACAATTACAACAAATGGAAGTACTACGATTTGTAGTTGGACTTGGTATGGCATTATTTTTTGGTTCAAGTGTCACATTAATTACAAGATACTTCGGAAGAGGATCTGAAGGATTAGCAATAGCATCACTAAACTCAGCTCATTCAATAGGAGATATTATAGGGATATTTGTATGGATAATTCTTGCAGAAGTAGTAGGATGGAGGCAGAGTTTATTGTTAAGCGGAAGCATTGGCTTGATTAGTAGCATATTCTTAATTGCTTGTTTACCAAAGAAGCAGCATAACAAAAACAAAGATCAGGAAGGTCAACAACAACAAACCAACAAACAAACAAAAGGAAAACGATTCCGAATTGACATATCAGATATTCGCAAACTATTATTTGACAAATCCCTATTCGTTTTCGGACTAGTATTGCTCGGAGCGCAAATAGCGTGGGGTTTATCTTTAACATTTATAGTATTTTATTTAGAAGACTATTTGAAAGTAAATTCATCAACTGCGGGCTTAATTGCTGGTTTAGGTTTAATATCGGGTGTCGTATCAGCACCTATCTTTGGGAAGATATATGATAATACAAAAAACGTAAAGAAACTCTTGTTTGTGTGCGGCCTAGTGATGTCCGTTGGTGTAGCAGGATTGCTATTGCAACAACACCATCAGATATATACATAATTGGATTATCAAATGTCTTGATAGGGACATTTTCAGCTGGCGTTTTTACTATTGCATATACCTCAGCTAAAGAATCATACAAAAAAACAAGAATGGCGATGAGAAATGAAGAAAATATAGATACCTCAATGACAGGATCATATGATACATTGGCTATAAGCTGGGTTAATGGGTTATCACTATTCGGAGCATTTTGGGTTCCAGTTGTATTTACATTTGTTGTTCAACATAGAGGTTATACTATTGCATGGTTACTTGGAGGTATCTTCAGTTTTTTATTTATACTTCCCGCTCTTGGAGTTACAACATATAAGATCAAGAATGATTATCGAGGCTAGTTGTATGTTTCTATACGCTTATAAATAACTCAAGATACCGTTCGATTTATTCTTAACATTAATCGTATTCCATATCTTATTCATAAGTCTCTCCTAGGATCATGATTAAGCGGACACTTTTTTCCTTATTCAATTTAAAGAATTAATGCATCCTCATGAATGACAAATTCATAGATATAAAGTAATAATATAATTTGTAAAAAGCACATAAATCTTATAGTACTTTTGCTAAAGATATAATAGTTGATTACAAAATACTTTTTATAAGACAGATATCAAAAAATTTATAGAAGCATACTCATTAGTATGTGATGGATTATAAACAAATCTATGAAAAAATTATGAGCACGGATCCAAATATCAGACTGATTACTATTTGCGATCCTAATGGAAAAATAATGTATTCAAGTCATAGGGAAGGTGTAAAGAATCTTCTAACACAGGATGAAAGTAAGAGATCACTCGAGCTTGCGGTTAATTCATGGAAAACACGTAGTCAGCTCGAACCAAAAATAGGAAAGGGTCGATATGTTTTAGCCGAATATGAAAAGATCAAGCGAATTACTATGCCATTGGCTGATAACTATCTTTTATATATAACAACAGAAGTGGAAGCTGATCATTCAAAGATAATTAATGGTGTGAGAGAATTAAATCTACAATAAGGCAATACACAATCTGACAAATCTGGCAACATACGAGTCTCAGACATCACTTACACCAGCCCACTGTCAGTCAAATAGATCAAAGGTTAGACAAGCAGCATAATCGAAACAAGATGACCAAACAGCCTGCGGACGACTTAAGTAACATAGACAGTTAAAAATATTTCATTTCATTTTTTATTTGCTATTACAATAGGTATAACACACTATAAATTGTTGCTACATCTCCCCTATGTTTAGATTGCATGATTTATCTAGCAGAGGCTTGATATTTCGCTTGTAACAACTAATCTAAAATGAGACCAGGATAACCATATATGATGCTAGCATAATTTTTAAAGAGTATTGCTCAGCTTTGCAATTAGTTCTTGATTCGGAGAAGAAGATTCTAAATAAATGCAAAGATATCTATCATTATTTTCAGTCAAAGGTGTTATAGCTATCTTAAGACTACCATGAACCTCTGCGAGTCGGAAATAAACAGTTTCTGCATCACATACACCAGATTGTTTTCCATCATAAATATTTCTTATTGATGGAATCAAGTACTTTATATAAAAAAGATAATTTGTATTATATTGACAATAAGCAGCAGTTGGGGTTATATCGTCGGATAGTCTAGCTGGTTTATTTTGAATTTTTTTTCTATATCTGCCAACAATTAGCTTTCCATTATTATCTATAACTGCTGCAAACTTTACATCTCTGCTGATGCATAATGCAGCTAAGCACATTTCATAAAGGAAGTCCCGCTCTTCCATTACTCCTATTAAGATTAATGAACAACAATATTAACTATTGTATTGAAAATATTCATAAAACATAATATTTGTTAAATGTATTTGAAAGAAGATCACATAGTATTAAAAAATTTATCTATCATTATATATGAAGTACGCGTGACATATTCATTTAGCCGCAATTTATGGTACGAAAATGATATTGAGTATTCTGCAAGCGAAATTTTTCCAACATTTCAATAGATTACCAAGAATTATCAGATACAATACAGAATATAATAACTAAGTCTTCTCATCTCAATCATAAGGAAGATATGACAAGAGTAATTGATGACTAATGCTGTGAAGATTTTTTATAGTCCATGATAGTGCCTATTTTATGTCTATAGTGACTCTTATTTTTAACGTCACATCATGTACATGTACACGACATTTTACAAATGTACAAATATACACACAATATTAGCTAGTTTGTCCCATTTCTATTTCCATTATTTGATCGAACTTGTGAAATTGCTTGGGAAGTATGCCCGCAGCAATAGCGATGTGTACTGATGTCTAAATGTACAATAGATAGTTACGATAGAAGGTCTAATGCAGTTTTTAATTCTCCTATTTCTGTTTCAATTGCATATCTATCAATTTTATCTCTAGAATACTTCAGTAGCTTTTCGCATGCATCCAATTCAGCTTGTAATATATCTCTTTTATCTAGACAAATGGTGTAGTACGGATCTACAAATGCATATGTCACTTTTCTGATCTTAGCTTTACAACTACAAGTTCTAGCTATCATTACAGATTGGATCTCAGTATTAACAATATTCATCCTATTTCATCATCACTCAGATCAATCATAGAACAATTTCTATTTTTGTATTCAGCTATCAAAATTTCGATCCCTGTGTAGTGTTTAGAAGGATTCACTTTGATCATTAATATTTTTTAGATAGATAGCTAATAAACTTGAGTTAACAACGTTAATCATCATAATAGATAATCTATATACTGGATTTTTGAATCATTATTTTTTGATAGTTAGACTGCTTTATTACCAAATCTTTCAATCAAATAAATTATGCAATAATTGATTTTCGATTTTCATAGCACCAACTACAATACAATAGTACATACCACTGTTCATACATAAGGATTAGCATAATAGTGTAATATATAAAGATGTATGTTTGTTCCATTTTGACATGATCATGTTGTGTTAATAATTGGAAGATAAATTATAATACGGTTAACATTCCTAATCGAGAAAAAATATTTGCATGATTCTATAATCTAGTATAAAGATGAATGTAGTGATGTTACCATAGTTAGGATATTTATATTTTCTAAAAATATCTTATGACTTATAATTCATCTACAATATTCATTGCATTATGATATATAAAAATCTATGTACAATATAAATCCATACAATTATGAATCAAAAATATGAATTAAGCAAAATCAGATATTAATTATCATTATCTCAGTTGATCGAGACATAATTCATACTTTCGTCTAAATCGAATAACATTTCTTATCAAAATGTCTTTTGTAATAAATAGCAGGTTTAATATGGTCTACATAAGTGTCTCAATACACATATAATAACACCTACTTTAGAATATAAGTTGACCCATATCTCCAAGAATGGAAAATTTTTTATGCTAACGCTAGTGGTATTATCCTTTGTGGCATCTTTATTACCACATAGCTTCCCTGCTCCACTGTACGCAAAGACTGCAGAAACAGACTCGAATCATTCTGATTCATCTTATCCTCCGATTACTCCAACTTCATCGGGATCATCGGATAATGGTGATAATCACTCTCAACACCATGATACCGGCAGCAATAGTAATCATCATCACAGTGATGATAGTGGTAGCAGCGACAATAGTGATAGTAGCTACAGTAGTGAAGATGAGGGCAATAGTGCAATTGTTGAGATCAATAATCAGTAATTACATTCAATAAACATGAGAAAAACGTCAGATCATACTCTGCAGGAAACAGCGAGAGTTAACTACTAGCACTAACACTAACACACCTGTGATTGTAGTTAATTAGTTAATTCTAGTTCGTGGCTGGTAGTAAATACTCTGCATTTCTGCAGTCAAAATGAACCTTTTCGTCTTCTATATGTCCGCAGGACAGACAACCAAATTTTAGGGGTTGACTACATAATTTGCAAGTAGATATAATAATATCTAGTTCTGAACCACATCGTCTACAAATTGTTTCTGTCATATTAAATGAATGGAATTTAAACAACGCTTAGAGATATTATAATGCTCAGATCCTATTTTTTTGTAAATCCAAATACAGATGATTCTTTTCTCGAACATATATGGTATTATGTATAATTATCTTTTAGTTTACAAATGGGTTTTAGTGGAATTTAACAAAATATTACTACACGAGTCCTTGATATCAAATCCTTATAATAATCATAAGATCGTTCCATAGGATTTCTACAGAATATTATTAGTACTTTTGGTACTAGACTCATGTACAAACCACAGTTTATTTTTGAACTGCAAAGAGTATTCTTCATAGTTCGTAATTTTCAAAATCTACGCTTGTACATGATCATGTCCGTAAATAATTACTTCGAGAATACATCATTATTAATCGTGAAAATCTTTGTAATGTATGGAGATATCCAAACTCACAACATATACTTTCCATCAATAATTATATATAGATATGCTGCTGATTTGCACGCCTGAACTCTCTAATGTCAATTATCTAGAATTAATAATACCAAACAGATTAAACTTAAGATCATTAACACTACTAGTCAAAATATTATTCAATGACAGAAAATATGGGTAAGCGATAAAATTTGAAGCAATAAAAATAAGAAGAAAATCTGATGGCATTCAAAAGATTACATTTAAGGAATACGATACATGGAAAAAATGCAGAAGGTCCATTCAAAAAGTAGACACAAACAGAATTTCATAACATTATGGATGAAAAACAAACAGAAATAAGAATAGATGAAATTGAATTTGAATTACCATATAGTATATTAGGAAAGTTATTTTAATGCTATGCCTATAAGCAATTACAAAATATCTTTCAATCTGGAAATATAGCTACGGTCAGAGCATTAATGATATATCCACGATACAAAGACAGAAGCATTAAATGCTGTTCTTTAGATATGAATTGAAAGGATCAAAGATTAGAAGTACATTAATAATCACAGACAACTGTATAAATCTATTATTATTACAGCCTTCCTTTGATTGCTTGTATAAACCAGTTTGGAAGAATATCTTTATTCTTCTTCACAAAATATCCAAATGCTGAATCCAGTATGTAGGTCTTTGCCCAATCTTCTTTTGATCTTACAGATCTACCATAAGCTTGTATTAACTTCAATGCTGTTTGCCAGTAGTACCATTCTGCATCCACTTCTCTTTTTGCATTAGTCCATCTATCACCTTTGTTAGGATAAGGTACCTTAGTTATTATCTGAAATCTAGATAGTTCGTCTTTCAAATCAAGACCGGTATGCAATGATGGTGAAATAAGCACAGTCGGTTTTGTAGTACTTTTTGTATGCTCAAATATGACATCATCTCTTTGTATTTCTGGATCAGTTACTAATAATCTTCTTGCATTAGTTTTTGAAATATTTTCCTTTATGAAATTTAGCTGTTCATAGGACGTAGTGTGTATTATCCCTTTTTGATCCTTATGCATTGTCATTAAACTGTCAACAGTCTTTGCAATAGCTAACTTTACCTCGTTGGATTGTAAGTTATTATAATTAAGATATGCAATGTTGAGTGGGATAATTGGTCTATGTGCTGAGGGAAAATCTGACTGGACCTGTATAAATTTGACCTCATTTGGATTTAGACCAATATTTCTACAAAATGACTTATAATTCAATATTGTTGCACTCATGATCAACGTTTTTGAGCACTTCTCAAATAGAGATTTACAGTATGTGGATACATCTAAAGGCTTTAGTTCAACTTTAACTACGTCATAATTTTCTTTCTTTATCTCAGATATTACCCAGTTCTTTTGATTTGCAAGGATATTATTTATTGTTCTTGTAAGTCGTTCTGCATCCCTGACTGCATCGATAACAAGCTCATCTCCAAGTTTTGCTGCTGATTTTCTTGAAATGCTTTGATTAGTATATTTTTGTGCAATTTCTGCATCGCTATCAAATAAATCTGATGCAGAGATTATTTTCGTTCTCTTGTTATAGTTGTTCTTCTTTATTGAACCTTTAGACGTATTCTCGTCATGATTGTATTTGACTTTTCGTTCTATAGCTAAGGATTCTGCCATAGGACTGTTACCAGTCACGTCAAGCAACTTTGTTTCAAGTTTTATTAGAAAATCAATCCAATTTTCTATATCCTCATAACCATAATCAATAATGTCTAAATCATGAATATATCTTTTCCATCTCCTCTTGGATATAGTTAATCCTCTAAATTTTACAATCTCTGTCTGTAACAGATGACCCTCATCTAATACCAATAATTCTCTTTCAGGTAAACTTTTCTTGTTCTGTAACAAGCCCAAGAAAATGGAATAATTGAATATAGAATGACTTGATGTTAATGCTGAATTTAACTGGTCAAAGTATTCACATGGTTTCCAAGGACCTTTTTCCATGAGATTTCTCAGATGCAGCCATTCTGAATATTCTTTTTGATATGAATATTGACTATCCTTATCAATGAATACCTCTTCATATTTCGTTCCTTTATTGATTAATTTATAATCTTTTAGAAAGGATTTATACTTACATCCATCATCATTGAATGAGTCATTTGTCATACAGGGCCCATATTCTACTGAAGTATGATAGCATTCATTTGCATTATCTGAAACACAAATCCCACACTGATATAGTCCATTTCTAATAAAGTCTTGTTTTACTAAGCATGGAAAATTGTTCTTTCCCTTTGCTACTTTGAGATAAGGAAAATCCCTTGAATACTGAGTCTGTAAATCCTTGGTAGAAGTACATATATAACTGGAGCCTAAAGTCATGGCAGTTGTTATGGCTACAGGACTCTTACCAAATCCAGTAGGAGCTTCTAATACAATGTGTTTATAACCTGAGTTGAAGGCGTCACAAATTTGATTCAACACCAAAGTCTGATTACATCGTTGGGATGTAAATGGAAAATTAATGACAAGATTAGCCATGGTTAATATCGATGGCTTACTGCTATTCGTATTGTCCAACTCTGATCGTAATATTATCACAAGGTCAATAAAACTTACTTATCCTTAATCGCCCTTAGGTATGGAAATCCGCTTGTCGTATACACTTTTAAATTACAAGTAAAAGCTGAATGAGCCATGTACCATAGTTATTCATTGCTAGGACAAATCTTTCACTTCATCTGTTAATGAAGAACCAGACTCAATTGCATACTCTACTTCTATTTTATTAGCTGGATCTACAATCAAATCTTTTTTTAGATAATTTCCCATCTTTGAGGCCAATACCAGTAGTTAGTGTAGTTAGTCGTGTTTGTATCCTTCGGTATTATGGAATCTACATCTTTAATGTGAATTTTCTTATTCCAAGTAGCAACGTCAGGAGTGACTTCAATATCTACGATACCTGTAGACATATCTACGGTATCAGCTTTTCTTTTCTTTTCGTTTTTATACTATTACAGACTATGTTGCATATGCTCAGATGTAATTAGCCGGCTGAGGCAAATGCTCCACCGCCACCGGCTGAGGCAAATGCTCCATGATGACTACTAGAATGGCCACTATCATGATGACTCGAGCTCCCATGATCATTATTGTGATTGGATGAAGACTCATGATGTGTACTACCCGAATGACCTTCCCCATCGTGACCATTGTCGTTGCTGCTGTGATGTCCATCATCATTTGTGCTTACAGGTTCATTATTGCTATTATCTGGACTTGGGAGAGATCCAGTTGAATCTGCAGGAGTTATAGGCTGATAGTGTGTCAGTGATACAGATTGAACCAAACTAGAGGGAGTAGATGAGTTGATCATATCTGTTGTCGATGTCGGGAAGCTGCGTTCACTTGCTTCGTTGGAATTGTCAGAATAGTGGGTTGTTGGAGATATAGGCTGGTAATGTATCAGCGACTTGGGTGGAATGTTGCTAGAAGATTGGTCCTTATAATTTGGTAAAATAGGATTCTGTTGGGCGAAGGCAAATTTGTTAAAATTTAATGTTGTAGGAAGGATATTTAACGACAAGCCAAAAGATATCGAAGAGATCAGTGTTAAAACAATCACGACGAGTTTTAGATTGGTACTATAATTTGAGTACATACAATGTTCCTCTCTAGTAATCAAATGCTTACGAGTATAAAAATAATCAGTACTTAGAATCTAGGAAAAAGATCCCTTTTTGCACCATATCTGAACGTGAACGATTCATCTTGGGAAATACATACAAGTCATAATGAAAATAACAATACCTCTGTACTCTGATTTATCTTATTATAATTTGAGGAAATATTATTAGGAATATCAGAATTTTGCGAAAATACATTAAATCACTATAGAAATATGTATTAAGATACTAAAATTGCTTTACAAGATTTGATATGCATATGAAATCACGTTCTTACGTCATATGCATATTATAATAATAGATAGTAATAACTATACTTCAATCACGATGATACTAAAGTCATAATATCTTTACATCTTAAATATTATTTGAGCATACTGTTATATAGTAACAATACATATTAATATAATTAAATCCTCACGTGATTAATTTAATTAAAATAATAGACGATATTCTATAAAATAACATATTAAATGAATATATGAATCTCATTATAGACCAACATTAGTTTTGTAAATAATTGAAACACTATTCTCTATTTTTGATATATCATCTCTCCAATGGCAAAGTCATTTTATCAATTTGAAAAATTATGACATCTATTCGGTTATGTTACTATTATAAGATATCGTATTCATGTAGTATTTAGTCTTACTTCTGAAACTTTTACAGAATTGTCATTATTATTGTCATTGTCTCCTTGTCCAGATTGATGACCATAGAACGTAATCTTGACATATTTAGCATCTACATGTGGAATAACGTCGTAATTTTCAAATCCAGTAGTAGAGCCAGAACTAGTTCCTTTAAGAACATCAGTAAATGTTTTACCATCTATTGAAGTGGATATCATAAAATTATTCTCATGTCTATCGCCTTTATCCCAGGCAATATCTACACTACAAAGTTTCTTTATATCATGTAAATTAAGTTGAAGATATGTTCCGGATGTCGTTGCGCTCCATTTTGTTTCTAGATTGTTATCTATGGTATTAATAGGCATGTTTTTATTATTATCATTTGTTATAGGTGTACTAATAGTAACAGATGCGACAGATGCTACTTCACAATTACTGTTGTCACTATAATACGTCGTAGCAGGATTGCTGAATGTCGTTTGTCCTTCAGTTGAAGGAAAATTGGTTGTAGTTAGCAACTGGTTATCCAGAATCTTATTAATATCATTCACATCATTATCATTTTTATGTTGAGTCGAAATGTTAGTGTTGCAATCTTTCCCCAAGCACAATCCTCCAAGACAGGGATTTGAGGTAAGGCATGCTAGCTCTAATCTTTTATCATTATTGTTAGTAGCATTTACTTCATGAATTTGATGTATTGTAATGAATAGTGTAAGTGTAAGTAATACCACTAGCTGAAACAGAAAGACTACTGAACGGATTGGCTTATTTTTCATCGACTCCATTAAGATGTATGTGATCAGTATATTTTTATCTGCTTTTATAGATTATTTAAGCAAATTGAATTTATTTCAGCTATAGGTAAATATGATATATAATCTGTTAGATTTTATTGTTAGACGATTTTTTTATAGATTTTAGATTTGTCATAAAGAAGAATAGTTTAATCCTTTCATAATAATTCAATATTAAGAAATATTATCATCAGGATTCAAGATTGAAGATCTGGAACTAACTCAACTTAATTCAAAAAAAATATGAGCATACGTATGTATGTATGCAATTAACTTAGAGCTTTTGAGGAGTAGAAGGGTTTTTTGTCATAATAATGATATATTCAGAGAATCAAAGTGGGTCTTCTGTACCTGTCATATCGCTATTTGTCAATGCTATGGCGTAGTTGGTGCACGATTAGGAGGCTTTGGGGGTATTGGCGAGGGATTTGATGGAGGATATGGGACAGAAGAAGTTATAAATGATGCTGGTCGACCTGCAAGTACAATATCTACATGTGTATATTTACCGTCCCTATATACCGTTAATGTAATATTATTGCCAGGAGATTTATTCTGTTCGAGGTATGAGACTAGATCATCAAATCGTGTAATATTTTTCCCGTCGACTGATGTTATTATATCTCCACCATGTTTTTGACCATACTGATCTGTAGTAGATCCTTTAATATCAGATTTGTCAGCAGAACCATTCTTCATTATACTATCGACTACGACGCCTTTGAGATCAGATGGTAAATTTTTGAATCTTTGAGTTAAATCAGATGTAAGTGATGCACCTGTAAGTCCAAGATAAGGATGAGTATAAGTACCATTTTCAATTAAGACTGGAACTACTTTTTTTATGGTATTGGACGGAATTGCAAATCCGATACCAGAAAATCCACCAGTAGATGAAAGAATACCAGTATTCAATCCTATAACATCACCCTTCAGATTTAGCAAAGGACCGCCAGAATTACCAGGATTTATAGCGGCGTCGGTTTGAATTATGTCTGGTATGGAATATCCAAAACTAGGATCTGGAAATAAACGACCTATCTGACTTACAATCCCTGTTGTCATAGTATTATCTAGACCATATGGATTACCAATAGCTATCACTTGATCACCAACTTCAAGTTCTGAGGAATTACCTAACATGATGGGTTTAGAAAGAAAAGTCGATGATAACTTTTGAGTACTATTGCCATTGGGATTCAAAATCTTTAGTACTGCTAGATCGCTAAAAGGGTCCCGACCTGTTACATTAGCGGTATATCTATTACCATCAATAGATGTGACATCAACTACTTTTGAATTTCCTACAACATGATTATTGGTAACTATATGTCCTTGTTTATCATAAACAAAACCGGAACCCAAAGCCGATTGATTTTCTCCTCCCTGTTGTTGTGGGGAATTGGGATTTGTTATTGGTATCTTGCTGGTAACTTGAACAACAGATCCCTCTACTTTTTTGAAAATATCTTTGATATTAGAAGTGAAATTAGAGTTGTCGAGATTAGTTGTGTTAACTTGAAGACTAGACTGATTAGACATCGATGACGCAGTAGCGGTCGGAAATATAGAAGAGTATGGCAATAGCATGGATAATACTATACCTAGTAAGAAAATCATACCCAAAAACAGCTGAAATTTATTTGACTCTTGTTTGGATACGCCCATTGATAAGTTTGAATAATTAAAACAATATATACATTATTATTTTAAAATGTTCTATTGTTATGCTTCTATTTTGATCATTAGATAGTGCAAAATAGAAGGGTTTCTTTTCTGATGTTTATAGAATACATAATAAAATACCATTCATCAAAAAATATTATATCCTTACGATTACAATTACAAAAACATATTATAATACAGTATCATTGACTATCAAGCCAGTTATTGTTGTTATTAGTAATTTCGGGTCTCTAATCGTCGATATTAACACACATATTAGCTGAAAAAAGTAATTTAAATCTTAATAATAATACAATTCATTTAAACAATTATCTAAATAGTAATAATATATTAATATTGAAATTGAAATCATTAGAAATAATAAGATAATAAAAAATGAGAGTGGCTCATTTGCCTATCTTAAACATTTTTGTTCCACAAACAGTACATATTCCCTGTGTTGCAGGCTTGCCGTTTTTCATCGTGATCTTTTTCTCATCATTCATTGACCTTTTTGACTTGCATTTAACACAATATGCTTCCATGATAATGCAAGTGATTAAGCGAGATAAAAAAGAAGCGGTGTATAAAATGATTGTCTGAAAGAATAGTGCAGATTATTCATCATAATTTGTTAGTATAAAGGATAATTTGAATAATCTATTATAAGAAATATCCTATAAATTGGGTTTTGTGTCACTCTATAGATAATTACTTCTATTTCCTACTACTTTAAACTTGTAATATTTAAAGATTTCACGATAATGACGAACATAGCTCTCTGCTACGTCATGCGTTGAGAATGTATATCTAATACCATCAATTGCGATCTTTTTATCGTGAGAATCTACAACCTCGATCATATAAGATTTGGGTAATTTTTTGGCATTTCTTAGCAATATAGATACACTAATTAGTAGAAAAAAGATAGTAGATATAATAATTAAAGCGTATTCGAATCCCTTGCTGAAATTTATGAAGGAGGTAATTAGATTGTTATCAATCCATTTATAGGCAATATTTAGGATTTCAAATAGAGCTGTCATAATAAATGTTAATATCATTATTACATAATTGTAAATACTCACTTATTACTATACTTTCCTTTCATATATCAATTAAATAAGTACTCAAGTTAAAAACACAAAATATATTTTAAAATATATGAAATCTTATATATTTCCTTATTATGAAAATTTAATGATCACCATTATAATAAAGAAATGGAGATCAATTTTAGAATAGATTATAACTTATTATAAGCTATTTAAATATGAAGAGAAATTCCTTAATTATTATAAATATTCTTAAATGATAATCAATAATTTTCTAATATTAGCAAAAATCAGATATATTTAACAGTTAAGCCATCTGAATAATATGAATAAGACGATCAAAGTTATGCCTTGTTGGTTTTTGTTTATACAATCTCAATATTTGAATAATTTCATTTTTTGGTATGTTTAAGAGACCATTTATTCGCTTGGCGATCACACCATTAAGTAATAATGCCTGAGTTGCGGAGGTTACATTCGATACCTTTCTGAGATTACTAGAGCTCTCAAAATCAATAATATTCACACTATCATGTTCAGAAATTAGTACATGACGATCAAGACGACTAAGCTCTCCATGATCCAAATGTATTTTATCAAGATCATAACACTTCTTTAAGACAGCGGCAACGATATCACGAACTTTATATGCGGAAATTTTCTGCTGTTGTCGAATCCATTCTATTATAGTTAAGCCATCTATAAATTCCATAATAATAAAATTTTTTGTATGTGCAAATAAACTGGGTCCTACACCAATCGAATTTGCAATCATATGCAATAGTACTTCTCTTTTCATATCCTTTCTGTCAGCGTCAGTTCTTCGTATCTTGCAAGCATAGATCTTATCTCCTATTTCTACCTTGACTACAAGGCCCACACAACCTTTACCAACGATATTCATTCTACCAATTTTCGTTTTTCCACCTTCTAAGATGGCATTAATCCCTAGTGAGTGTATTTCCTTCAAACGAGATGCATAGTCTTCAATTCTAAAATTAGGATAACAAATAATTGTAACTAGTTCTGACGAAGTTATGCAAACTTTATTAGAATACAAGCCTTTCGGTAGTGGTAAGTGCATTAATTGCTTCCTTTATTATTCCGTTTAATCTAAATTCATTAGCAGTATACACATGCAGCGTTTGCCGAATATCTTCTTTTAATCCATTACTAATTCCGATGTTTTCGATTTTTTTAGAAACCAGCATTTTTACATAATCTTTTGCGCTTATTACATTTCTTTTAATTAACACTGTCACTCTCATCTGTTTATTGATCCACATAAAACTGCTTAATTTGCTATTCTTCAAAATAAAATTTGTAGTTTCATTTTTTCTAAAAACCTCTGGACCCATCTTTTCAGTGTACGGCGACAAGAAAATTGATTCTAATAAGAAAATAAATGCAGCAGATTTTTTTTCATCTGTAATACAAGTACTATTTATAACCTTAAAACCGACAAGCTCTAACTGTTTAGACAGTGCCTCAAGACTTCTCTTCAATTGTCCCCAAATGATATCTGGGCTTCTAGGATTATGCCCAAATTCTATCACCAATAAATTTTGATAAATCTCCTGGAGAGGTCTTTCATATCTTCTTCTTTTTATGAAAAAATCTAAAGAAGGTTTCTGCAAAAATCTCCTGGCAGCAAGCACAAATTTTCCAACACTTTCGTTAGAAATTGCTGCTCCTAAGTTTCTTCTAGGATCCACCGGATCAATTATAACAAGTGGACTTGCAAAGGTCTTTATCACATCTTCATCCACCCAATTAATGGAAAATACATTACCCTCTTTCTTAATATCAGATATAGCTTCTAATAACGATGAAAATGAACGATGTTTTAACATTAGAACCTCAATGACATATCCACTAAAACCATTCGTTGCGATTTCTGCCCCATATACATTGATAGATTTGAGCATTCTTTTCAAAAGTCGAATATGTCTTATCATTTCATTATTTAAATTGTCTTTAACATACTCTGTATGGAACGGAGATCTGTCAGCAGCACTTTTCCAATTTCCTATCTTTACATTATAGCAAGGTACAACATTAATTCTGATCCCTTTAATGAAAGCTTCAACGTAAGGATGATCAGAATATCGCATATACGGTTTATATCTTCTTAATGATTCTAAGCCGATTTGTTTGCCCAAACTCTCAAATTCTTCTATACTGACTGATTCATCAATTTTTACGAAAATATCAATATCTGTATCTCCCTTTAACCAGGTCCCTTTTGCAAATGATCCGCCAAACGTCACTTCGATTATTTTAGGAGATCGAAAATTGCTAACAAGATCTTTTGCCTCATTAGCTATTCTAGATATTCTTTTTACTTCGGCTAAAGATGGTTCACAATATTGCAGGGCTTTATTTAGTATAGTATTTGTTTTCATTTTATTGCATCTACTGTAAAGATATTTGAATAAATTGGGCCAGACGTGCCAAGAATACTTTGTTTTAATTGCACACTTGTAATAATGTCAGATCCAAATGTACGTTCATTATACTTTGACAAAATATTTTTTAGATCCATTCCTCTATTGTTTCTAATTCGAAACAGTGTCAAATGTGGCATAAACTCCTTATCTGGTTTAAAACCGATATCGGATAATCTTGATATTATCCAGGAACCAAGACTAAGTAGCTGTTCTCCACCTATTTTATCCACACCTACCCACACTATTCTTGGAGAAGTCAAATTTGGAAATACTCCGATGTTTGTGTATGTTATATTAATAGGTTTGAAGTACAAGCCTGCTAACCGAATTCTGATATCATCTATATCTTTTGAATTTATTTCTCCCAAGAAAATAATGGTAAAATGGAAGTTATCATTTCTCACCGGTCTGATGATTTGCTGATTCCAATGATTTTCAGTAACCAACTCGTTTTGCAACTGGGCAAGCAAAGATGTATTAGGTACATCTAACGCAATAAATGTACGCATATTATCATTATTTATCTATCTAGTATTATTTAATCAAAATTGAATTAAAACCATTACAATCCTAAATAGGATTATATGATTATTGGGACAACATATTTGATTCTTTTACTTGGGATATTTAGTAAGACAGATAAAATTAAATTAAGAAAAGATCTTGATTACATCTGCAAATCTTTTTCTTAGACTCACTATACTCGTATTCCCGGCTAGTGCCATACGTCCTTGACTGACTTTTTCTCCTTCTTTAACACAGGCAGCATACAAT
>JBEDUN010000043.1:0-8399 GCA_040414675.1 Nitrososphaeraceae archaeon
CGAGCCTTTTTTGCAAGTCATCTGCGATGAAGAGGAGTATGCGTTTTTTGGTCCGTTTTTCCTCCTTTAAATGTGACTTATCATGAGCCCATTGTTCTAAGTAAATAGAACCAACTATTATAGCGGCGAGTAATGTATTTTCAATTATAACTTGGTCCCATTCTATTACCAAAGCTCATACTATACTCTCTTTTGTCAATATTCTATTTATGCACCTTGATTTATCTCCAAAAATTCGAATTCTTATTCAACTCTCAGATGAAAAATTAAACATTTATCAAAAATTAAACTTATGTGTCATATCTTGTTATGTTTCTATTAATAGGACCTCAATTTACGAAAAGATGTGTCTATATAGATAATTTATAGTAAAAAAATTAATTATGCTTCTCGATAAAATCAAAAGTAATTGGACACACTTTCAAAAAATTTAGTTAATAAAAAATAGACATGAGTATATTGCATCGTTATCTTCGTATCATTTATCTTCTTCATGTTCATCTTCAGAATGTTCTTCAACCATATGCTTGTCAAGTTCTTCCTTAGATTCGAATATCGTTTCACAAGCCTTACATTCATGCGATTTGGCAGATGACATCCTATATCCATCTACACAAAGTTATTTAGGACTTGTAGTATGGAACTATCCTACACTCTTTTCAATTTCTACAATATTGATATCTATATAGACAATATAGTCTTATAGTTTCAATATGAAACATTTGGACAATACAAATAAGAAAACGTCAACTTTCAATCTTGCTTATGAATAAATTAATGTCTTTAATCATAACTTTTTCTGGGATTTGGCTTTTAACTTCAAGCATTGTCTTTTTATCTTTAAGCACTGGGACCACAGAGGCTGCAGTCGCATCAATGAAAACGAAGACTCCTATCAAACATCTTGTAGTCATATTCCAAGAAAATATATCATTTGATCATTACTTTGCCACTTATCCTCACGCAGCAAATCCCTCGGGAGAACCTAAGTTTACCTCTAGTCCTGCGACACCATCTGTGAATGGATTGTCAAATGATCTTCTAGTAAACAATCCTAACGGCAATCATTCAGTTAATCCATTTCGATTAGATAGGTCACAGGCGGTGACTTGCGATATGGATCATGAATACCCAGCAGAACAACAGGCTTATCATGGTGGATTATTAGATAAATTTGTAGAATTTGCAAGCTCGACTGATTCAGGTTGTATCAACGCACTTCACCAGAAGCAAGTTATGGGTTACTTCGATGGTAATACTGTTACAGCATTATGGAATTATGCCCAGCATTTTGCTATGAGCGATAATTCCTATGGTACCACTTTCGGTCCGTCCACGCCTGGAGCTTTAAACCTCGTATCTGGCCAGACTCACGGCGCAACTCCCGCTGACATAAATGATACTGTATCTAATGGGACAGTTATAGCCGACCCAGATCCTCGTTTTGATGACTGTTCAAGCGGCACTAAAATAGCAATGAGCGGAAATAATATCGGTACCCTCCTCAATTCAAAAAATATAACATGGGGATGGTTTCAAGGAGGCTTTAAACCAACCAGCAAGACTATGGATGGAAGAGCAGTATGTGGCTCTGAGCACAAGAACATAAATGGATCCATGCAGAAAGACTATGTTCCACACCATGAACCATTCATGTATTATAGCAAGACAGCTAATCCTCATCATTTAACTCCGACCAATGTTACTATGATAGGAAGAACAGATCAGGCAAATCACCAGTATGATTTGAGTGATTTTTGGAATGCAGCTGAAAATAGAAACTTGCCTCAAGTAAGCTTTTTAAAAGCACCCAAGTACCAAAATGGCCATGCAGGATACTCTGACCCGATAGACGAACAACATTTTCTTGTATCAACTGTCAATCATATACAGCAACTTCCTGAATGGAATGATACAGCGATTATAATCTCATATGATGACTCTGATGGTTGGTATGATCATGTCATGCCACCAATAATTAGTCAGTCTAATGATCCCAAATATGATAAACTCTTAGGAACCGACATGTGTGGACACGTTTCCCCTGGAGTATATCAGAATCGTTGTGGTTATGGTCCACGACTACCACTATTGGTAATTTCTCCATACTCAAAGACTAATTTTGTAGATCACTCTATTACAGATCAGACATCCATTATACGATTCGTAGAGGACAATTGGGGACTGGGTAGACTTAGAAATCAATCATTTGATGCAAAAGCCGGAAGTATTGATAACATGTTTGACTTCACTAATATCGCGGCCAATACTAAAAAGCTTTTACTAGATCCTAATAATGGTATGCAAAATTCGACCTCAAATGGATGACAAAAAACTATTCTTTTTTGTCTAATCTAATTGTCAAGTTCTGTACTTGACCACAATTTTGCTTATTTAATATGGCAATAAATGATGGTTGTAGCGTTCTCAGAACCAGTAATGAAATCGATAAGACTGAAGATAAGTATAACCTCGAAAACACTATGACTTATTTCCTTCATAATCCAGATATGACTGCCAAAATGCATGTTACCAAGTGAAATACAGTGAGAAATCTTCTTGTCTTTCACATGCCTATTTTAAAGTCTAACATAAGAGCAAACTAATTCTCTTAGTAAATAAGAAAATTTTTTAGTTCTGAATTTCATCAAGCATTTATCTGTCTGTCTAAGATTACTAAGCATACCTAGACTATGGTAATCTTCCATTATATTTTCATAAATAGCAATAATTATTAATATTAAATCCCATATGAATATTAGGGTTGACAACCACCACCACCCCAAATCTCTTGAAAGATGGGGTATTTGAGATCAACGTTCTGATTGAAATACCTAAAGACAGCAATATAAAATATGAAATGGATGTCAAAACTGGAGTGATTGTCGTAGATAGAATGCTCACTGTTAGCATGGTGTATCCATGTAATTACGGATATATTCTCAAGACTAGAGAACAGGATGGCGATCATATGGATGCATTCGTGCTAGGAAATTATTCATTAACGCCTACATCAATTGTAACTTCTCGTCCAATAGGCGTAGTGCTAACTCAGGATCAGGATGGTACTGACTCCAAAATTATTGCAGTACCTACTGCAAAGGCGGATCCTAGTTTTTCAGATATAACTGATATAAATGATATTCCAAATGAGATACGCGAAAAACTTGAACATTTCATTGAACATCATAAAGACTTGGAAAAGGGCAAATTTGTAAAGATGTTAGGATGGAAGTGCAAGGATGAAGCAAAGCAACTAATTATCGAGTCATCCGAAAGATATAATTCTGAAGTGTAAGAACGATGATAGATTTGGACATTATGATTAATTAATTAGTTACTAACCACTTTGTGAAACTCCTATAACTCGATTTTGGGGATGTTTACACCTGCAAATATGAGATTCCTCACCATGGATTGAAAATTTGTGATGGCATCTGAGATAGTTGCAAATCGGTTCAGAATCTTCCCCAAACACATCAACTACTCTCACTTCCTCGTTGCGATTCCTATATCCTAACCGATCAGTATCACGTAGTGTTTCAGATCGCAATTGATAAGATATTGAAGATACATCTCTGATATTAAATAACTTTTCTAGCCAGTCTCTTTCTGACTGTTCTTTCTGGAAATGGCAACTCCAACAATATCCACATCTAGTACAACCAAATTGAGTTCTAGATTTACAATTCTCACAAAGCGTGTACCTGAATTCCGAAATGCTTCTCAGATATTCATGCACATGATTATTGACCTTCATGTAAATTGTTTTACATGATAATGCACAAAAGTCAGAATAAAACTTGTTCGTCATGAAATAGTGTCGTTCTATGATCTCCATATAGTATGTGAGATCTATGTGATTTTCGCAAATTACCGAATTCTTTTATACTTTGTAAATTCAAATTAAATTAACTATAGTATTATAATTATACTATACATTGAAATTACAAATAGTGAAGATGTAAAAATCGGAATTAAATGTAATAACTATGTCTTTTACATAATATTATTTGATTTAACTGTAAGTATAATCCGTGCTATTGAGACTCAGTCAACAATTTTCAAACTCCCTATTCGTATAAGTATCTAGGCAAGGAAAAAAATCCAGATAACAATATAATAAGAGTCAAGTCCGAAAGTATTATCAATATTAAGAGCTAAAGTGATAATATTGAGCAAGAATATGGAAAAAATTGAATCAAAGGGAATCAAAAATACAAATCAAAGATTGTTAGCAGAGCGGCGCCATAATTATGATAATCGTATTAATGTAGATTTCACAGATATAGCAGCAGTCGACGGAAAGACAACGATAAAACTTACAACCGCATTTAAAAATAACAAAACTAAATTAAAGAACAGTAATCCGATTCTTATTGCAGGATTTCCTGGACCAGGATTTGTAGGCTCGATCGCTACAAGTTATATTATTGACAAACTCAATATGCAGCAAATTGCATGCGTTGAATCCCAATTCATTTCTCCAGGTGTGATTTACGTTGACGGCAAATTGAGGCATCCATTCCGATTATACGCCAATGTTCATCACAATGTTTGTGTGCTAGTATGTGAGGCTCCCATACTTATACACGGGATATATTCCCTTCTGGATACTGTTATTAGATGGTCCATAAACAATCATGTTAAAGAAGTATTGGTCCTCGAGGGTATCCCAGTTCAAGGTTTACCAAACTCTGATAGAGAACCAATTATTTTGTCTGGTAACGAAGAGGACGAAAATGTGACTAATTCCAAAGTCATCGATAATACTAAAAACTCTATCAGTAGTAACAACAACATGCAACCCCAAGATCAACAAACAGACACAAGTAATAAGATTATCACCAGTTCAACTAACCAAACTAACCAACATACTGCCTTCATAGGAGGAATTTCAGGTGGATTATTATCGTCATGTTTATCAAATGGCATTCAATGTACCGCCGTACTTATTCCTGCTCCCAGTGGAATCCCTGATCCAGAAGGAGCTGCAATCATGATCGAGGCAGTAGGCAAGATGATAACTGATAATGAGGATTTGAAAATCGATGTAAAGAAGCTTCGAGATGAGGGTGCTTCCTTAAAGGTTCGTATGCAAGAGATCATAAGATCGATACAAGATCAGCAACAACAGGCAGATCATCAAGTCACCCAAGAACAACAACAACAACAAAAATCTATTTATGGATGACTGAGATTCCCACATCTAGTTAACTTTCTTTATGGATATGCACGCATACACGATTGGTGATTAAATTTTGTACGCCTGAACAAATCAGAGAGTTCGATCTGTTTGTTGCTCACAAGCAGATACAAATCGAAGACCTGATATTCAAAGATTTCATTTTGTCCATGGAGAGTACGCAAGGAAATAGAATGCAGGATGAATGGATAGGCCCATAATTTTTTCTGGATGAATTTTTATTATAATTCGCTTGTGATTTGGTTTTCGATAATAATATTTTCCAATACCAAGATACTTTTTTGCAAGCCTTTTGAGATGCTCATCTGCGCCCTCGGTTGTCTGGTCGATTACTTTTCCCTTTATCGATACCATATTGAAAGGATTGTTCTGTTCAACAACTGAGAGTGATATTCTTTTATCTTTTGTTACATGTCTATTTTTTGCGGAAGTTTCAAAGGTGTTTATCAAGATCAAGTCGTCTACCATCTCTGCCCAAACTGGGGTGATGTGCGGGGAGCCATCTTTTGACAACGTTGATAAAAATGCTAAATTTCTGCCATTAAAAAATTGAAGTACCTCGTCTTTATTGAGTTGTGTTACACCTGCTATAGGTTCCTTTGGTGGTATTATGTACCTTTCTGTATCTATTGGAGGTACATCAACCACTTCTACTGAGGTTAATATTCTTCTACTATCATTATCTTGTTGCATGTTGTAAGAAGATTGGGCAACTATGTATTAATCATTATGCTGTATGGTGGTGCATTTGTTAACAAAATTGAAGTGGGTACAATACTTGTTTGCAGATGTCATCTAATGGATGCGGAATCAGCTGCAAGGGATGATTTGATGTAAGTACTGGTCTTCATGGTATAAATCACGAATTTATATTAACAAACATAGTGAATTCGAACCTTGTGCTTCAAGATATGGATACTAGTAATATCATATTTCTAGAAGTTCAAAATGCCCTGGTTTTATAAGAGACTTTAGTATAGATGTGACAGATTTAGAATAATGATCAAAAAGTCATGTCATTTTATATATCTCACTAAAATATAGACAGCATTATATTTTCCAAAGCGGTATTTATGATTATGAGAAATTCTGACGAAAATGAGAATATAAGAATAGGCAAAGAAATCATTTTAGAACAAATGAATCATCTAATTACTAATCCTGATGTAATTAAACGAAATGCATGTGCAGCATGTCATATATTGTTAGAGCTAGTCAATAAGATGCACATAAACGAATTGGATGCTACTGATCTACTATCTCAGATTCTTATTCATGATTCCCACCTAAGTGATACCTTTGTAGAAATGGTAGAAGACATCCATATGAAGCGAAGAATGATGGCCATACCATTTGTATTGAAGAGTAGGAGTGCTAAAGATAAATATATAGACTCAAATTTTAAGAATTTTTTAGAAGAGAAATCTTCTGAACTAGTAAATTATGGTTACGATCTTGTTTTACGAAAATTATTGATTTCGGCTATTGCGTTGGAAATTGCACAAACTATTGGTGTCGACTATCATGCTGCCATGGAAGAGCTTTACTACTATATGAGAAAAAATGATGAGCAAACAAATTCTGCACTACTTGAATTTAGTGCACGTTTAAGACGAAGCCGCTATAACAGGAACTAAAACTTTAGATATTTATCAAGTTTCTAAAAACGAGATTGCAAATTCGTTTCGATCGAGGTAGATCATGTACTTACAGATACACAATGATCGTTTTGGGACAATCGGATCTCTCAAAGGACGGGAATTGATAGCTACGGTATAACATTTGGCACTTTAATTGAATAGCCATGATTGAACTTACAAATAATGTGATAATAGAAAATGTAGATGTATGCAAAGCCGTAATGTGTGATAAGTCTAAATGCAACGGAACTTCAAAATAGAAACAAAAGCTGCTAAACCATTCAGAAAGTACTAAACTATGTGATGGTATATCATATTATTTCAAGATCATCCAGATCTATTACAGTTCTAATTCATACTAATTGTTATAATGAATATGTAATTCGCTACTTATTGAACCTTCGATAAAGTGCCAATACGTTGTTACACTTTCTGCATTTATATTCTCCTTTTTCAATAAGAACAATGTCATTCCCAACTTGCTCGTTTGGATTCTCATAAACAATTGCTGGAGAACCAGGATACTCTTGAGCACAATTATTGCAATAATATTTCGTAAATCGTGCCTCATTTAACCTTCCTATTTTACTTAGAAATATTTGAGGCACTCCAAGACTAGCTTTGGCTACTTCTTGCTCTGTCAAATTGGCAAAAGCGTAACCACCAGATCCCAACAATTTCTTTTCCTCTAAATCGTCTTCCTTGTTCATTTATACATATGTATATCTAAACCTACTTTTTCACCCTTTCGCTATAGTGTGTCTCTTGTGATATGAGTGCAGTCCTCATCTAGCAGTTGTGAGTATCCTTCAACGCACATATCTATTCTCGAAATAATCGCATACTGTAATGTTATCAGTCACTAATACTTTAGAATCATTGCAGAAAACATTCCTATTATATGACGTGTTAGATAATCTGATTCAGTTTAGGTAAAATGGTAGTCTAACCATATATCCAATGCAATAGTTCGTTGCTGACTGGTCAATCACTACAATCGACTACGCTCATTCTAGCTAGTTTCGAGTTGATTGCGGTGCCAGCAACTCGCTTTAAATATCGTTCAGTAGATATCCACATCATGTCAGTGTAAAGCCAACTGAACCACTCCTTGATGATATCTTATTATTCTTGAAGCATGAACCTTTCAGTCGGTGTTTATTAGAATAATTGAAACTGAGTGAGGTAGATAGGATTCACCCCATACGATATTCCCTCAAACCTCCGCTTATGAATTGTTGATTTCAGAACGAGTTGAACGTATTCAGTCGCAATGATTTAGATCGAAGGGTATTGCAATTAAGAAAAACATATCATTGGTATCTAAATTACTTCTAGAATCTCTATTCAGCAATACTATCTATTATATATCAATATCCTTTAGTAATATTGTGCCCAATTTGAGGAGTAGATATTAGGCATATGAATAATGACGAGATATCCTTTCTAGACCAATCAGAAAACTATTGTGTATGCTATGTAGATATGGTAGACTCTACAAGAGTAATATCTCAAATTAAAAAGAGTGACAAGATTGCACAATATTATTCTAT
>JBEDUN010000044.1:0-3374 GCA_040414675.1 Nitrososphaeraceae archaeon
ACAGGCTTACGGGCTGCAAAGAACACAAGGTTGTCTATATATGTATAGTATCTAATGTGCTTAGAAATACCTGGTATTGCTCAGGTAATGCTCAGTTACATATTCTTTGATAGTTCCTTTAGCCTGATTACTTAGGTATTGTATGTCAGAAGTAGTATGAGCCTTTATGAGATAGAAAAAAAGAAAATGACGTTAATAGGAGCAGTGTTCTTTAGAAAATTAGTAACACTGGCCGCGTAACAGCAGTTCACAAAATTAAGCCTTGCTTAACATTCCTAAATGTTCACCAATTAGAAGGACAGAATGCAGATATACAAAGCAAGGTAGAAGAATTAGAATAACTAAATCGATCACTTTAACTCCTTTGCTAGTGCCGTCAGAAAAGTTGTCCCTATTTTGAGATGGAATTCGATCTTCTGAGGGCACTGACGGCTCTGACTGCACTTTACGTGAGACGCGCGCTTCATGATAGACATGTGATCAATTTTATCATCTCACTAAAGACGTCAATATATACATCGGATCTCCTGATTTAGAAAACCTTTTTAATGTTATATTTTTCATACCGTAGTATTATCAACTTTTCCGGGATAATCCGGATGGGGTTAAAAACTCTAGTATCGTCCAATGTGTTAACTTATTGCATGCTAACGTAATTAGATACGTTCATTCGTATCTAATGGTCGCTACTATCTATAGATATCATCAATTGTAAGATGAAAGATCAAGTTCATCATTAATCATGATACTATCACCTATCAATAGAATTATCTAGTCTTGAGTCAGTTTGGAGGACTTGCCTTTTTTTCGTCGGATCGTTTTACGTGATACTGTGCTCTATTGGATCCAGATGTACGCATATTACTTTTGGATATAATTTGCTATGTAGATATCCCTGCTGAATAACAATTATTGGATAATGGTGCGCAGTGATATGCACTTTCGTTTTCCGGCCGAGCGTCAGTAATTCTCGTATATTCCAATGACTATTTAATCCACTCGGCCTCTTCTTTTGTGAGTCTATCGTTAAAAAGAATGTAGTCCATTTAATAGGAATCAAGAAATCGAGCCCTAAGTTTGGTAAACGGACCAAAGATAAAACCAAGGATCGTTAGGTATGAAACGCCCAGATTCAACTACTTTACCAAGCTAAGATAGTACAAATACTATATTAAAGTAAATTCTTTTTATACTTCTTTTCGTTTTTATATTATGTGTTTAATATTAAACCAGCGGATATTCTGCTGACGTTTGGGGGTTTAGTTTTAGGTTTAGGCTTAGCTCATTCCTACTTCATTTTTTCTATCACAAAGTTGGTCTATCAAACACCTGTTGAAAAAGATGCTACATATCCGATCGTACCAAGCCATTATGTGAGTCATAAGGCGCACTTACTAACATAAAAAAACTCGCTCACAGGGCTATGGCATGAATAAGAAAGGCGCGAGATATCAAACAAAAAAGACAAATCAAGTCGCGAGTCTAAAGATGGAAGTCCAATATGCTGGCGATGTAGTAACTTGATGGGAAAAGTGGGGCGCCAGTATCATAATACTGACTACTGATGTTCATCACCATCATTGGACTTCAATTTCTAAACCTAGCAAGTCGATTTTTTGTACATATTAATAAACTGGCATGATACCCATAGTAGTATCTATGTTTCCAAGATAATAAGCCCCATGTGCTAAAAATCTGAAGTGGATTTGATTTAGACATAACAATCCTGGCAACTAATCTTCTTTATCTTTCAGACCATTATCGCTATATAATTTGTAGCATAGTCCTTGATGACGAAATTTCAAACAAACAATGATTCAATGCGACCTTTCATATCAGACTGTTGTCAGACTTATTCTGACAACAGTCTGTCATTGCTGGACCGGAAGAATAGGTTCATAAGAGACGAAGCCTCTACGAAGAGATGGAAAACAAGGCAAACATTCAGAATCCTAATGTAAAATCATCCAATGTATTAAGACCTTCAAGATCGTACTTTCATCAAATGATTGTAAGGGAGTCTATAACTAAGCCTTGGAAAAAAAATTAGTCTCTTTAAGAGTCTATACTACTCCCAAGGATTCTCACAAGCGCAAGAACAGATTTTGTATAACTTGTGGTAACATAGCTACTACTGAAGCATTATTCAATGTTGGCGAAGGTGTTATTATAATAGAGAAGTACTGTGACATATGCGCAAAACAAGTAAGGTAGTGCACCGTGGTGTCTAGCCAATAATGATATTATGTGACAAATGCACTAAAAATGAAGAGTACATACATGTTCAGAGTGTAATCAGCATCTGTGCATAAGCTGCTTTAACACAGTTCATTTTGGTATAAATGCTCCAAGAGCTGGTAGGTCTATGGTATATGACAAATGTGTTTTCTGTGGTGAAATATATGCCGCTAACGCGAAAGGTTGCGTTTGTGGAAATTGTACAGTTATACTCAGTTGGACTTCAGGAATGAATTATCTTGCTGCAGTAAATAGAGTGTCGGAGTTAATAAAGACAAATAAACTTGATTCAAAGCTAAGAAATGAGAATTATTGTAAGACCAACTTTGGTATTCGTGCCAGCCAAGTAATAATGGATGCAGTAGATAGCTCCACAAAAAGGCATCTAGAACAGTAGCATGATAAGAGTTTAAACAACTATATGACATAATCTAGAACATAGTATGAGAGAAGAGGAGTAATAAGGAAATAGTAAATGCCGATGCTAATGTTACAATGTAAAACATGCGGCCAGATCTTTCCTGGAATTTATATTCCAGAATGAAGTACTGCTGATTTTAAGGCATCTGCTACAAATGCGGACACTTCCCACACATGTTTCAAGAGGTCATAAAAATGACTATACTACAGCAGATTATATTGATTGGTCTTGATTATATATAATAATTTGCCTCCACTGTTCTGCACTCAGGTCTTCTGTATCACTTTTTCTATTCAACCACCAATAACAATGGCTACAATGCAAGTTGCAAATATTGTTAAAATCCGCAGAGTCATATGTCTGCAATTTGTATATACTATAATTTTATAAGATTACAGAGTTTATAGAGGTTAAGATGAGTTTTTGCTTTCTTTGCGTATGATATTAAGAATTGATACTAACCCTCTAGAGTTCATTTGATATTATTGCATCCTGATGTTTGATACCTTGATACTTGTAGAACCCGTGTGTTGTAACACATGGGATATTATTCTAAGCAGTCATCTCAAATCTCAAAAACATCCATTCATATTGGAAATAAAAGTAGTATATGTGTGATGTATTAATGAGCTACGGTTCAGGAAGGAGATATGGGAGCAGCAATTATGGTAATAGAAGCTTTGGATCAAAACCAGTTGAGGTAGGTAAAGAATAC
>JBEDUN010000045.1:0-13593 GCA_040414675.1 Nitrososphaeraceae archaeon
ACAGGCTTACGGGCTGCAAAGAACACAAGGTTGTCTATATATGTATAGTATCTAATGTGCTTAGAAATACCTGGTATTGCTCAGGTAATGCTCAGTTACATATTCTTTGATAGTTCCTTTAGCCTGAGACGAAAGACTGCATATCAGAAGTAGTAGGAGCCTTTGTGACATAGAAAAAAGAAAATGACGTTAATAGGAGCAGTGTTCTTTAGAAAATTAGTAACACTGGCCGCGTAACAGCAGTTCACAAAATTAAGCCGTACTTGACATTTCTAAATGTTCATCAACTAGAAAGGCAAGGTGCAGATACACAATAAAGGTAGAAGATTTGGATCAACTGAATCAATTAATGGTGATCGTTATTAAACGTAAGATCTACGCGGCAATTTAACAATTTGTACTCCATCTTCAGTAGGGGCCTTTTGATGTTTTACACTCTTAATAGTGAAGTTAGCTGCAGGATATATAGCTTTAATAGAATACTCGATTTGTTTTTCTTCCAAATTTGTTTTATGATTTATGAAATTTATTATGAAAATTGTATTTCTTCCAGTCTTTAGATTAGTTGAATCCCATCCTAGCTTGACATCATATAAATCATCATTAGTCTTTTTAGTTATTGATGACCATTGCTTATTATCGTCCAATGAAGGTACTCTAATTATTTCGTTAGGAGTGTTATTTTTATTAACTGCAGATTGGTTTAGGTCGTTATGTGTACAGTCCTGACAATAATTTTGCTTTACCCATACGATATAGAAATCATTCGAATAGTCATTCTGTATGTTGGCTGCTTTTGTTGTGCTGCCACTAGTGTATAACGGAGATAATGAACAAATTAGAACGGTATTCAGGACTAAGTAGACAAAATTCCAGTAATCATTACACTTACATTTGATTCTTGACAAAGTCTACAACATTGGGTACGTATCACGATCATATTATTAGAATGTATAATAACAACTCTGCCATCATGATTAGCGATAAACTTAGTTCCTAGTTTACAAACAGATGATGATTTCTTTTCAGATCATTTCTAATGTTGTTGTTATATAGGTACTTTCTATTTATGCTACTTTTGGTGATTAAGAAAGCAAGTGCGTAAGCAACTAACTAATTCAGGAAGTAGTTACCTATTAGACCTCCAGCTTTCAAATTCTTGCTTGCAGAGATAACAACCTATATCGGAGTCGTACCATTTACTATGACGATAGCAGTAGTCCCGCCGCTTATGTTGTTCTAACAACTAAACTAGCTCCTCCTTTTGCTGTTGCAGCCTGGTTGTGATAGTCGACGGTATTATTTTAGATTTGTTCTTGATATTTGATATTATTATGCGGCCGTTTTCGCACAATCGAGTTGATTCAAAGATGGCTGGTGCGTCTTCGCACGTATAGAGCTTGCGTACAGTCTCAACTAGTATCAAACTATGATTTCGTAAGTATTTGTAAATGACAGCTTCTAAGTGACTTTTGATTACCTTACCATATTTTCTATCACGGCTGACTTGATAGGTCTTTGAATTTCCAGCTCTGTATAATTCATGATAGTCGTTACTAATTTTCGACACAAACTTTGCGCTCACGAGTCTACCGTTACCGCTATCACCTATGAATGACAACCTACCTATTGGCTACCTCCTATCCACCCACTAATTAATATGGTTAGCACATTCTTATGCACTTGGTCTGCAGTGTCATTATGTGCACTCATGACTTTGACGAATCAGGTAGTGCTTCCGCACAAGTTCACAATATGACTTAAATTATCTTTAGTGTTATCTCCTTACTGGGGAAGTCTACATGCATACGTATGCAAGTCTATACTGCATGCACCGTCTATTTTAGATGCATACCTTCCCCTCAATCCGATCTTACATTAGATTAAGGCTATACCGCATAAGCAACTTTATCTTTCAAGAATGGCATACTACCTTTATTATGAATCCAGACTATTGCAACTGTAACGAATTTGAAAAGGCCGTGGATTATAACGATATAAGATATTATCGACTCGAAAATGATAAGTTTAAGCAGTAAAAAAGGCAGCGTCAGTATATTTACTATCGGTAAAGAGATATAACAATCAGGTTCTAAAAATGTCTATCCATAGAATTGAAATTAATGAGCATGAGTGAGTGAGTACATCTAATATAGTAAAAGTGGGGACTATTCCTTTCGACAGCAAGAATGGACGGTTAGAAGTCTCACATTTAAAACGTGGAATATTCAGCAAACTGTGAAGCCTATTTTTACAGTTGATTAGCATATATGTACTATCAAATGATACATGAATCAATTGTAAAATACCTTAAGTTAAGGGAAAGGTAGAAACGTTTGATGCACCAGAGTTATATTGTTGTTAATGTTTACATGTTCAGAGTTCAAGTTGAAATTAGAACAGGCTACACTATTAGATAATTCGTAATTTCCACAATTATTGACCTGCTTTACAGTTTGTGTCGTATAATTTATTGCCAAAGAATTATTATCTACACCAGTTCCCAGCATCAAAATAAACAACCCAATTACCATTATGGAAGTAATAATGGTCAAGACGAGTCTATTAAATTTGGATTTTATTCTTTCATTATGACTTTTAAAGCCAATAAATCATATCTGGACTCGTTACAAGGCCTTGCCACAAAGGTCACAGTAGTACTCGTCACAGTTAATGCAGCGGACAAGAGAGCTAGTTGTTTCTTTAGTTCCTATTCTAATAAAGTCATGCTCATGAATTAACTTGTTCTCGTACTGTACTGCAATACTATACTTGTTAGGATCTTCTTTCTTGACTATTCCGTGTTCAAGTGATCTAATTACCCTTATGCATTGGTTGTTACGCATAGTGGTAATAAATGAACAGGATTTAAAAAAGGCATGCTAAACTATGTAAGTTAACATAGTTAAGGCAAAGGTTAGTTACCAATGGGCTAACCATTGTCTTCCTCCTATGAAAGGCTTTAGACAAAACAAAGTTGTAGTAGGTGAGGTGTTATGTAACCTAGTTAGTTATATAGTGAGAAAATTCTAAAGCTGACTTTGGTCACATGTCTATCGGTTAGCTTGTTTTATATAATGTTGCTGTGAAATTATAATATACAGTATCCATTTAAGAAGAATTCATTGTTTCAACTACGCATGTCATTATTAAGAATAGTTTTCCCGGTATTGGTGACTACGTTGATATTTCTAACCCCTATTATTACTATTTTTTTATTAAATGATCATAGAAATGTTTATGCTCAGAATACTCAATCTGTGCAATACAAAAATGTTAATAGAACTGCATCCAATAATAGGATAATTTCCCAAATCCTTGCTCAGAATAAGACCACTACTACTACTTTTTCTTCTCTTTCATCTCATTCTCAATCAGAGAAGAAGCCTATAGCAACATCTCCTATATCTATTATTGGTAGATTAACTGAAGGAAATCTAAGCTCTACACCATCAGCAAGACTAAGTTTAAACAGAACATTCTATACCCTCTCTCCAGATAGACATGAGATATTAACACCTGAAAATAATTCACATACTGGCGAATTTGGTAAAGGCGTTAAAATTGCATTAGTGAAGCCTACATTTACAGCTGCCGCTTATAGCTGCTGCAAGTTTTACCAATTCTTTAATTTATATGATAAGACACCGGCTGGAAAAAACATTACCACTGATTTGGACAAACTTACCGCAATAGTCCCAGATCAAAATGAATCCTCATCCGCTTTTGCCATGCTAGATCTCCTATCCAATATAAAATGGGTCACACCAGACTCTAATATTTCAGTTATAACAGATGCTGATGTAGATAAAGGACTAATATTTGCAAAAGATAGTAGTCTGAAAAACTTCAGTAATAGTAATAATGCTTATGATGTGATAATATTAGGTCATCAAGAATATGTTACACAGAAAGAGTATGACAATCTTAGAAAGTTTGTAGCAAATGGAGGTACTATGATTATCCTGGATGGCAATGTGTTTTATGCAGAGGTAAAGTATGATAGTCAGAAAAATACGGTGACTCTAGTTAAAGGTCATTGGTGGGCCTACAATGGCAGATCAGCGTGGAAGAGTGTTGCAGAAAGATGGAGAAATGAAACTGCACAGTGGGTTGGTAGTAATTATCTTTGCTATATATGTATACAAACTTTTGCCAATGACCCTTTTGGATACAAGCCTCACGAAGAGCAATACATAACCAACCCTCATGATATCATTTTGTTAAATTATAATGCATCTATCGAATCACATTTGCCTATTTCAAACCTAAGACATGTAATAGCAACTTATGAGTTAAATTATGGAAGAGGTAAAGTCATAGCCTTAGGTATTTATTCTGATGATATAATAACAAATGGGAAGTTTCAAAGATTCTTAGATAGCTTGATAGTTAGGTATTCACCAATAATAAAGCTGTAAGTAATAGATTATAATTTATTCAAATAATGATCTCCTGAAAATGATAATCCATCTAGGGGCTCTAGAAATCAGGTTAATAGTTTTTCAGTACAGAATATGAAAAGTTTTACTAACATTCCTGTACTATTTCGATATTAGCTAGTCTAATCCAGGGGCTGATTGATAGACGTTTGGAAGATTTCAGAAAAGGTGTGATCTGATATTACTATTTTTCATAACCGTCATCATCAATATAGAAATGGATTTGATAAGATTGATTGATGGTATACATGATTCCTTACCTGACGGTTTGAAACCGTCAATTGGAACTATGATTATCTTATACGAGATGAGTTAATCAATCAAGATGTGGCATATTATCATGATGATGGCATATAGATTGGACAATAACAAATAAGAAGAGCATAACACCAACTTAAGATAGTCAAGAGAAGAGCAAATTTTGGTACTTTCATATAAGAAAATCCTTCTACCATACGATGGTTCTAAACCATCAGAGAATGCCTTGCAACAAGCAATACACATGGTTAATGATTTGCTTACATGTAAAAAAGAAACAACAAATTTAACGCTAAGAGAAGGGGGTATTGAAATCACACTATTGCATGTAGTAGAAGAAGTTCATGTTCGTTTTCCTAATATGTACATAGGCTTGAGAATGCTTGCAGGTAAACCCTTGAATGTATTCTTCAAGGAAGTATATGAAGAGATGAGAAAAGAAGCTTCAAAAATGCTTGAGGATACAAAGAAACGGATAGAATCAGCCATACAGATAGATATAGATAATACAAGCACAAATCTCTTGCCTCTGTCTGTTACTATTATTCCTCAGGTGGTAATAGGCAATCCAGCTCAAGTCATCATAGATTTCGCTAATAACAAGCAACAAGTTGATTTGATAATAATGGGAAGTACTGGCCTAAGAGGATTTTCGAAGATAAGAGCATTAGGAAGTGTTTCTCGTCATGTTTGTGAAAATGCAAATTGCCCTGTGCTGCTAGTTCATTAGTATGTTATTATACCATTGCGTAATTAGATTCAATGTTTTAGTATGAAATATGATCACAACTCTTGCATGAATAAAAGTCATGCCATTGCTTTAGTCAAACGTAGGAGGCGAATCACAACCTTCTACTCCTTCATTACCTGCATCTAAGGAGATGAGGATTATTTTAATTGACCACGGATTTCACCATCTGAGTTCTCATGTGTATGAACATTGACATATGCTTTGCCATCTTCTATTAGTCGGATTAGATCAGGTACCTGCTTTCCTGCTAAATGGCCCTTAAGATCAGCAGAAGTAATAGTGCCACTCACAGAAGTAGAAGTACTACCACCACCGCCACCTGAAGTAGATGCTGAGGCACCTGCAAAAGCATTTCCTGTATTCAAGGTTGAGACTACGGGTCAGTTTGTTCCTACGCTGCTTTATAAATATAAGCTCCGGTGACACACCATTTAGATTGGAAATAGATATCGGATAGTCCAATGTGTTTTGTTAAAGATTTGCAAATAACCTAATTTTTCCGGTAGCTTCAGTGTTAACAGGTGATACTTCATTATCGCCAATTAAAATGCCAATAAAATGTTTTCCTGAGACAGGAGACATCATCGATGATGATGAAGATGAGCCCACCATAGCCAGTGTTGCCGAAACCGTAGCTGATCCAGTTAAACTATCCAATTGAGCGTTAGCATTTGTGACAGTGATAATTACTATAGCAAGTGAAGTTAGTCCAAGGATAAGAAAGAATGTACCCTAGTAGGTAATTGTGCGTGCATTACTATTATTATATCCAAAATCACATCAATAAAATCTCCTCAAGTAATGATACTTAGTTTTCACATCTGTTTTCAGATTAGTCAAGTTCCCAGCTAGTCCGACTACAAATATGTCTATAATGTGAGCCTTGCGATTACAATGACACCAACCAACTAACACTCTACTAAAGCTACAGATCATGGGTATCTCATCTCAGAAATATCTTTATGTACATTCAAAGTCTCGGAGCCCTTTATTCATACAGTATCTATAGATACCCACTTTAATTTACATGCACCATCTCGAAAAGAAAAATAGGTAATAAAATGCCCCATTTACTCTGATTTATTAGTTTTATACGTATTTTCTGCTTCTGTTTCCATTTTTTGCAGTCTAGTGTAGTAATCTGGAAATTCATTTAGATGTGCAAGCGCAATTTTACCAGTAAGTACCTCATCATCTTGAGTGACGTTAGTGCTGGGATCTCTCTTACCATGTTCCAGCTCGACATCTAACCCCATTCTAAATTGCTCGATATCAAACTTACTCCAATCAATTCCAAGAGCTTCACCAATCCTTTTTGCTTCTTCGACTGTAAAATGGTTGTACCGACTCAAATTGTCATCTAATAATAATAAAGTCTATAATTACTCTTTCTATGTGTTCATCAAAGCAATATCCAAGATCTCAAAATTGCAATCTCCACAATCTGTCAAAGTACTATTTGTAATAAAATGCTAGATCGGCCTTTTGCAAAGTCAAATACGAATCGCTGCGATAGTTCCCTTAGATCTCTAATGTCCAACTAATCATTAATCGGTTTACTTTCAGTTTTCCACTTGAATTGAATTTGACAAAAATACTAATCTCATAAATCGTCTTCGTATATCGGCTTGTTTCTCATCTATATTCGGGTAAAGCTATTCGTATTACTCATAGACTATCTAAATTAAAGAATATGATGTAAATAAATTAGTTCTGTATTGAGTAACTCAGTATGTACTACTTTCCAGTAATATGTTAAATCCATTATTGAAAGTGCATCTAAACTTCGAAAATCCATATAATCTACTTGTTGGCATGAATAATCATTGCGATCACTGGCTGACTACTATATTGTTTATAATTGCTAACCAATTACCAAGATATGACAAACTGGCAAAAGCACCATAATGTCTATAGGATAGTATTCTTACTAATACAGTATAAAGAAGTTGTCTAGGGTGAACGTGGACATAACAATAGTTATCGTAGCTACAATCATCTTAGTATTGATTTTTGGAATCCAACATTCTGCACAACAGGTAGATGCAAAAAAATACAAATACATCCATTCTGGATCCTCAAGGGACAATAGCACGAACACCAACTACAACAACACCATTAGCCGAAGTACTCAGAAACCAGTGCAGTTTATCTATAGCGCGTGGAATAATTCTACTGGTGAGAAGGTTTTCCTACCAGTACCGACATCATACGCTATAACCTCAACATCCCTCCAAAACCACCAATGCACAGTTAGGAGTAGTGTAAATACATACCAGCAATCCCAATCAGATTCAAGAATATATGAGATATATATAAGTCTGCATAATCCTGCAATGCCGCTGTACTGGTGTGCAAGTAACATTCCTCAACCAACTCCATAGAGAATTTGCCTTGATAAAAATCACCATGACTTTCCAAAATACCAACCAGCATATATAAAGCGAAGAATAGTATGCTTACTGATTTTGATATTGCAATGAGATCAATATTTGGCCTGAAACCCGACTAATATCACATTATGTTTATTGCTAATAACAAATAACAAATTATGAAAAAAGAAAATTAATGGTCGTCTGTAACAGAATGTTTCATTTACTGTGCTACATAAAAGAGATATTATTCCATTCTAAGGTGTTACATAACCTACAACAGCACATACTAACTAATCTTGTAATATTGATGATGGTTTCTACAATGCCCCAGATAATTTATCTTATGAAATCAGGATTTGAAAATAAGGCCGTTTCTGATGAGTTAAGAATACTATCAAGTGCAATACAAAGAAGAGTTAATGTCTACTAGAGTTTGGATACATTAGTCACCTACCCAGACCAAACTACAAGAAATTGGAATCGAAGGTCTGCAGAAACAAGTAAAGAGAGAAGGAAAGGTCGCTGCACTGCAACCAACATTGCCTGGAATTAGGCCTTGGCAACAGATTGCAGTGATTGACTAGTCAGCGACTCAATTCGTGCTGCAAATATGACTAAATAATGCCACTATTTTATCCAGACTTAACTTAGTTACATTACACAAAGTACAAGAGTAAAGATAGGTACTGCTCGTTTAGTTTGAAAATGGGACTCCAGACAATCATATCGAGACCAGATGTCATAGATTGAAAAGTCCTGACTGGCCATGACTAACAAAAATAAACAGTTATCAATTAATTATTATTCTTGGCTGTGAAAAGTTGATGCTCTTCTATTATCACAGTAGCAATTCTAAAAAAGCCATTTATATCCATATTCGTCCAATCCCCTTGACAGCACTGAATATGATCTCGTTTATTCCGGCTTGGAGAATCTTCGACTTATTTCGAAATTAATGAAGCCTTTTTACAATATAATGTCCATAGAATAATACTGCTCGTTTAAATCCAACGAGAGGCTCAGAGATAGGATTATTCATTGCGATCGTAGCCGAGTCCAGCAAACCCTTTCGGGCTGGATTTCATATGGTCGTTATATTTTATTTAATGCTTGCTCTTTACGTCGAAATGTGGACTTGTCATATCAATACTGATGATGATGCTAACTTTAACATTAAACTTGACTAGAAAATAATATTTATATAAAATATTTAGAATCATCTTTCTAATGACAAAAAATACCTTGTTAGGTGCAAGTCTTCTGCTATCTGTAGCGTTAGGACTTTCCGTAATAGCACAAACTAATTTTAAAGTGATTCCATCAGCATATGCACAGGCAATAACACCGAAAATGCACTTGGAGGAAGGGATTAAGGCATTAAAAAGCGGCGATAGTCAAGGAGCAATGATGCACTTAAATGCAGCAGATCAAGGTCTTACTAGTGCTTCAGATCAATCTGCAAAGATGCACTTGGATCAAGGAATTCAAGCATTAAAAAGCGGCGATAGTCAAGGAGCAATGATGCACTTAAATGCAGCAGATCAGGCTCTTAAGTAGTATAAATTAGTAAGATCCAGACCTTATTACAAACGAATTTTTTCATTTATTAGAATATATGTAAAATAGAAAAGTCTTAATTCATTTTTATTACTAAACTTCATGATTAGTTATAGAGTTGATAGATAGTAACCCTAACTATTTTCAAAAATGTCATTACAATCAGATAGAATTCAATCAGTAAAATGACCAATGATATTTGCTTAGCATTTAGCAATGAAAAAATAGAGTGAGGATTAGAAATCTATTTTAGACCATCTCTACTACTTTGTCATATTTCCTTCCATACTAGCAGATGATGGTAACGGACTAATTTCATTTACACCTATCACAACTGTACTAGCAGGTGGGAGTGTCATCGAGTTTCCAGTCGGATTTTGTATTGCAATATCGGTAATTGGACTCCCAGGCTTAGAATTCACATCTACGTGATATATGCATAATTTACCCGGAGTTGATAATGGCTTTACTAATTCAAGATCAGCTGGTTTTACATTTGGAGCCTGTCCTATTAGTATCTTTAATGGGCTGACAGAACTGGTGTCACACGGAATATTTGCAGCTATATGCCCATTTGTTATCATATATGGGGTAGCATCGTAAAGGTGTATGAAACCTTTAGCAGGAATGGATTTACCTTCTAATAAGATTGTTGCAGAGTCCCTTACAACATTCTTGGATGCTGCTGCAGTTGTTTGTTGTGCATTTGCTATCGAGGTATTACTTATTCCACTTATGAGAAGAGTCGTTGTTACTCCTGTAAGAAAAATGGCAATTGCCATTAATCCAACCGAGAACCTTTTTTGACTGACCATACTGTTAATACATATTAGGAAGCATATAGGTTTTAAACGCTGAATCAGGAAAAGGGCTTTTTCCTAACGTCTATGGAGAATTTATCCCATATTCATATTCATAGGCATATTCATACTTTTACTGTTTTGCTGCTCCTGCGGTTGTGACGTTGTCGGCATTATCAGTGTCTTTTCTATCTTCTCTAGTCCAGTGCCGTTTATTAATGTCCCAAACATTTCATGAGTACTTGCATAGTGGTTATCCGTTTTGACTGTGTCTATGATAAGTCCAAGTACATGCTGTCTTCCCATAAGATGTACCGTGATAGGAACCTGCTTGAATTTCAGGGTGCCATCGGAATAAATATTTCCAATTCCAGTAATTACCATATCACCACCACCTATTATCACATTGTTTGATACAAAATTATTAATTGAATGAACGTGAGACTCGCTGCCATCAGGTTTAACCATAGTAAAATTAGCTGAAAAAGAGGCTTTAGGAGATGAAACAGGAGCAGCAGCGGCTGTATTATTAGGGATTTGGTTATTCATATTAGTATTATTGCGTACTACAAGATCCCATAGACCACCCTGTATCCAAGTTACTGAACCATTTTGAATTTGATTATTTGCAAAGTGACCTGATGCTTGTATTCCATTATCTTGTTGTTCAGACTTGGCCTTTTGTTTAATTAGTTCGATTATTTTTATCTTCGAGTTCATGGCATTATCAAGTGAGGCACTAGCATTTTTAATGAGATATAGCGGTGATACAAATGATATTGCTAACAGAGAGAAAAGTAATGATAGAGTAAAGGCACTACTATTCCGGTACATGTACTTTCTTTTAGAATTGCGAGATACATTCTTATAAATATAGTATTCTGTCAATCATACCTTGATGAAAATGTTTTTCGTTAAATGTCTACAGCCTTTCCCTTATTTACTAACATGCTAACAAATAGTAGTTGTAGTAGTAGATACTTCGTTTTAGGTAAGGAAGGAAAATCTGATTGACTAGTTAGTTTGTGATACAAGATATCCTTTCAGCATGGGTACTTTAACATCGCTCCACTACACTTCTGGCAGATTCATCAATTTCATAACGTGTTAACAGTTCCAGGATCAAATAGAGCATACCTTGATTGATTTGACTAAATATTTGCAATAAAAATAAGTATCAGTGGATTTGTATACCGGACGCTAAAAATTAGTATAAACTGAAGGGCATTTTGTAGGCTCATTGAAATAGTCTTGTTTAGTAAGAATCTAACTAAGAAGGCAGGCAGTCGTCAGCGTGACCTTGACTCTTGCCAGACACCAGATAAACGAATGATCACTCAGAGCAGTACAGTGCATACCCAGTCCTTATACGATTTCATATGGTATTATAGTGTTGAGGAATATGAGATGAGATGTCTTTAAAATGGCAAAGGTTACGATATTACTTGAAACAAAGACAAGAGGCGAGCTCAAGAATCTCGGTAGGAAGGGCCAGACATACGACCAACTAATACTCGAGCTGATAACGGAACATCATCATCACCACCATCAGTTAAATCAAATGGAGAAGGTGGGTTTGGTATGTCTGCAGTAAGCAAGATCCTGACCGTAGGAGGAGTAGCGATAACAACTGTAGGAGTCTCATTGGGAGCAGCAGAGGGTAGTCCTGGACTTCTGGCTATAGGTCTAGGCTGTCTGCTGTTTGTTGTGGGTGTCTTCAAGGACATTAAGAGCGAACTACAAACCCCAGTTCTTGTGGGTTGGTGGAAGCGTTCAAAACCAGTAGAATGAGAAGAGTGAAAAATCCATGATGGACGCCAACCTAGCAGCGACAGCAGCAGTGGAAGCAACGACAAGGATTCTAATTCTGTAAGTGGCAGCGATACTGACAACACTTATGGTTGCACTAGCAACGATAATAGTGGTGAAAGTCAAGCATCTGAAGATAAGCAAGGTGTAAGTAAGATCCTAGCTTGTTACTAACAACAAGAGTAGTAAAGTCGTAGAGAATATCCATCTCCCTGTTTTTGCAATATGATTTGTTATCATAATGACTATATTATTAACTGTGATTTCAATTAATAATTTTTCAAAATTTTATGATTAGATATTATTAGTTTCGATGTTACGGTATTACTGGGCAGGATGCTCAAGATGCAATGGAGAGGGTTTCTCTACGAGTACAAAATAGCCAAGTCCCTTTCGTTCTAATTTCATAGCTAATTCAGATGAATCTTCTGGCACATCCTCACCAATTATTATCGCTAAGTGAACCTTATTTTTTGATGCCAATTTGTATGAATTTATGTCATTAAAAAATGATTTGACTATATCTTTTGTTACAGTACCGTCAATAATTTTAATTAATATTGTACCATAATCGTTAAGGGTATTTTGAAGCCTAGTAATAATGTATTTTGTATCCTTATTCTCTACCCTTACTACGTGTTCAGAATCAATTAACACGTCAAATAATATTCTGTCGGCATCAGATTTATCGCTAGATGTATACGATACATTTAAAAATTCATTGAAATTGTCCTTAGATGAAATATATCTTCGTAAAGACTCACCAACTTCTTCTATCGTCTCAGCGATTGCGTGAACGGCTTCTTCTCTACCCCGATCAATCATGGATATATTTAGTCCAGCTCTTATGCAGTTTCTCTCAAACATATCTGCCCATGATCTGAGTATTCGTTTAGATCTAATTATATTAGGAATTGTGTATGCCAAAATAGCAATAGAAATAGCAGAAAATATTGTAATTACAAAGTCAATTGATATTTGAAAGATGCCCCGAACATGTAAAAAGTCAAGTAGTGATAAGACAAATAAGGAAGAAATTATACATATAATCACGTAAAAGTTTTTTTCTATTGTATATACTAATGTGGAAGCATCGTGGGCATATTTAGTTGCTAAGATGGGAGAATTTGATAACTGGGGATTATCAGCATCTACTTCTTGTGTTTGTAAGTTTGTGTCATCACTTTCTATCTGGATTCGTTTGTGGTTATTATTACTAGAAGTGGATTCGGGCATCGAAGATCAATATAGTAAAATGTTCTTTTTTCTTATATTTAAGTGATAGAAGAACTTAGTTCTCAGGTACTTGACCAAAATTCTTACAGTGAATTTATAATATTCACAAAAATTATTGGCTTATGAAACAAACTTCGACATTGACTGCGTATCCTAAAGCAACAATTGCATATATTACTGTCGCTCTAATTCTTTTAACAGGCGCCATATACTTTTATGTTGCATCCCAGGATTATGTCGATATTTCGCAGTCAGCACATCAGCCTGCTGGTAGCAAGGATGCACAGGACATAATGGCAACAACTAATGAAATGATATTCTTTATTATAATAGGCCTGGGGTACACTGCAGTTGGAATTTACATA
>JBEDUN010000046.1:0-9750 GCA_040414675.1 Nitrososphaeraceae archaeon
CTCCTTATAGTGACTGCGATGAGTAACGAGTATGAAAACATGCGTACTGCTGATATTGTAGCAGAAGCACTAATTGACTGGGGAATAGAAGTCATTTTTGGCTTACCTGGTGATGGTATAAACGGATTTATTGAATCATTGAGAAGACGACAAGACAAAATCAAGTTTATTCTAGTTAGACATGAAGAAGCAGCAGCATTTATGGCTTGTGCATATGCAAAGTATGCTGGAAAACTTGGTGCATGTGTTGCAACTTCAGGCCCTGGAGCTATACATCTTTTAAATGGGTTGTACGATGCTAAGGCAGATAATACTCCTGTTATTGCTATAACTGGAAGCACTTACTCTGATTTAATGAATTCTAGCTATCAACAGGATGTTAATTTGCTACAGCTATATTCGGATGTGACTGTCTACAATGATATGATAAACGTTCCAGAGCAAGCAGAAATGGCAGTTGATATTGCATGTAGAACTGCACTTGCACAAAGAGGAGTAAGCCACTTAACAATCCCTATAGATGTACAAGAAAAGAAATTGAGTGGCAAATATTCTAGGCATAATGTTGCCTACCATACCTCGGATATTTATTCTGCCGAAACAATTCCAAGTCGTCCTTTAATAGAAAGGACAGCTCAAATTCTTAATACTGGAAATAGAATTGTCATACTTGTAGGACAAGGAGCACTTGGAGCTGGAGAAGAGGTAATCACGATTGCAGAAAAGTTAGGTGCTCCCATTGTTAAAGCGCTTTTGGGTAAAGCAGTAATTCCAGATGACAATCCATACACTACTGGAGGTATTGGCTTACTTGGAACAACTCCATCTAGTGATGCTATGAGTGAAGCAGATACGCTACTTATGATTGGAACATCCTTTCCATATATTGAGTATCTTCCAAAGCCAGGTCAAGCAAGGGGTATTCAAATTGATATAAAACCTGAAAAAATTGGTTTAAGATATCCTGTTGAAATTGGCCTAGTAGGTGATTCAAAGCTAATACTATCCGCATTGCTTCCACTCCTAAATCAAAAAGATAATCTAGAATTTCTAAAATCAAAACAACACGCAATGAAAAATTGGAACAGATTATTGGAAGAGAAAAGTACTAGAACTGATAAACCAATCAAACCACAAGTTATCGCTAAAGCAGTTTCTGATGAACTAGATGATAATGCAATAATTTCTGTAGACTGTGGAACAAACACAAGTTGGGCTGCTCGTTACATTAACATAAGAAAAGGAATGAAATTTTCTGTGTCAGGTACACTATCAAGTATGGCTAATGGCTTGCCATATGCTATAGCGGCACAGATTGCTTTTCCACAGAGACAGTCTATAGCGTTTGTTGGCGATGGCGGACTAACAATGCTGATGGGTGAATTTGCGACTGCTGTACAATATAACCTTCCTATCAAAGTAATTGTTATCAAAAATAACACATTAGGCATGATTAGATGGGAGCAAATGGGATTTCTTGGAAATCCTGAATTTGGTGTTGAATTTTCTGAGATAGATTGGGTAAGGTTCGCTGAAGCTTGTGGCGGTAAAGGTTATGCTATAAAAGAGCCAAATGAAGTAAAATCTAAATTACATCAAGCCATGAAAGAAGAAAGAAAACCAACTATAATTGAAGCATATGTTGATCCTTTTGAACCACCCATGCCGCCAAAGGTAGAAATGAGCTTTGTCAACAATCTAGCTGAATCATTTGCACGAGGCCAACCATATGCTAGCAGAATAGGGTTAACTTTATTCAGAAATAAGGTGCATGAAGTGTTAAAAAATGTCCACACTCATTCTTTGTAACATGACTATGATACGAGAACTACTATTATCAGATCTATTAGGTAATAATAGTCCTACTACAATTGCTACGGTCATTCATTTAATCAAACCTTACTGTTGTTGCCGACTTCTTTTCTTGTCTATGTGTTTTTGAATTGCATCTCTTAGGGTTCTGGTAACTATGTGGATAATTCTAGGATCATCTACTTTAGGTATGATGTAATCATTCTTCAGATGAGTGCTATCCACTATATCTGCAATTGCAGTCGCGACAGCTACAAGCATGTCCTCGCTTAGGGTTCTAATTCTAAGATCAAGTAATGCTCTTAGTACAGATGGAAATACCACGGCATTATTGACCTGATTGACAAAATCTGATCTGCCAGTAGCCACAATTTTTGCTTCTGCTTCTAATGCTTCTGAGGGAAGTATTTCTGGGTCAGGGTTGCTGAGTGCAAACACAATTGGATTGTGTTCCATTGATTGTATCATCTCTCTAGTTAATATATTGCCCTTTCCTGATACACCGATAAATACATCAGCTCCTTTAAGAACATCATCAAGATTTCCACTCTGTCGTTCAGGGTTAGTCTTCATAGCAATCTCCTCTTTGTATGGATTTTCCAACTCACTGCCCTCACCCCTGTTTTCATATATTGCTCCTCTGCTATCTGTTACAATAATATTTTTGCATCCAGCTTCTTGCAATATCCTAAATATACCATATCCAGCAGAACCTGCACCGGCTATTACTACTTTTACTGCATTCATTTCTTTATGAAGCAACCTGAGAGCATTTATCAAAGCTGCAAGAGTGATTACAGCCGTACCGTGTTGATCGTCGTGGAAGACTGGTATCTGAAGATCTTTGCGCAACCTTTCTATTATCTCTAGTACCTTAGGCGATTCGATATCTTCTATATTTATAGCACCAAATACTGGTTGTATTGCTTTTACAAATCTAATTATCTCTTCTTTATCTTTAATATCTATACACAATGGGAATGCGTTTATTCCACCTAAAACTTTGAATAAAACAGATTTACCTTCCATAACAGGAATCGCACCTTCTGGGCCAATATTGCCTAGACCAAGTACTCTGGTCCCATCACACACAATTGCGACGTTATTCCATTTTGATGTGTAATCGTATGTCAATTCTTTATTATTACTTACTTCTTTGGCAACATATGCTACACCAGGAGTATAGATTAATTCAAGGGTACCATTCTTGTCTTTAGATGCACCATCACTGTCTAAAGATACTCGATTATGAATTTCAATTTTACCTTTCAACATTCGATGAAGATTTATGGCGTCTTTCTCTAAAGAACTCAAATTAAACGATCATAACCACATATCCTTATCAATGTATATAGATTGCTCTGCTCTATATTTCGTTAGTAGAAAACACTTATTTTGAATAATTGCAAAAGATTGCAGAGTCAGGTAATTTAATTGAATACATACAAAATATTGTTCTCATATGTTATTATCTAATTGGAAATGGATGACTACGGTGATGGTGATATCGGCATCAAAAGTAAAGAGAAACGTGAATGGAATATTCGTACCACGGTCAAAAACTAATTATACTTCCATTATTACACATCATTTTGTTGACTAAAGGCTAAAATGGCTAATAACTATTCCTAAATTTTGAAATCTATTATTTGTTATTTATACAGAAAAGTAGATCCCTCAAAGTCAAATTAAAAGTCTAGACTTCTTAAAAAGTAATATTGATTCATATCTGATAACTTCCATTATTTCATAAAATATGAAATTCAAATAGAAAACCATAATAGAGATAGAACTCAGATCAAAATGATCTTTGAATTGAGTGAGGATTTTGTTAAGGTTGCTGATACGAAAGATATTCAACCTTCACAAATGAAGGAAGTTCAAGTTGATGGTGAAAATATCTGTGTAGTTAATATTGAGGGAAAGTATTATGCGATTGGTAGCATTTGCACACATGAAGGTGGTCCACTAGGTGATGGTACACTTGTAGGTTATGAAGTTGAGTGTCCTTGGCACGGCTCCAAATTTGACATAAGAACAGGAGAGGTGACAAGTCCTCCTGCAAGTGAACCAGAACCAGCATATGAAGTAAAAGTAGACGGCAACAGCATACTAATAAAGAAACAAGGTAAAAGTAAATCATCTTCTTCCCAGATTGAGCTAACACTATCAAAAAAAGATAAAGTTGAGGGTACTGATGTAATCTCATTTAAGTTTAGCAAGCAAAGTGATCAAGGGCAAGATAAAATACCATTTGATTATACCGCAGGTCAATTTGCATTTTTTGATATAGGTAGGGTCTATAACGATCCCAAAGGACCAATTAGACACTTTACTATTTCATCTTCTCCGACTGAGAATTTTATAATGTTCAGCACTAGAATCAGAGATTCTCCCTATAAGAAGAGACTTTCAACATTAGAGGAAGGCACAAAAGTCAAGGTAAGAGGTCCTGAAGGGCAATTTGTATTACATCAAGATTATTCAAAACCTGCAGTATTTCTCTCTGGTGGAATTGGCGTTACTCCCTTTAGAACAATGATAAAATACGCCACAGATAAGCAACTGCCAATAAAGATAGTGATGTTTGATTCTAATAGAAATATTAACAATATTTTATTCAAAAAAGAGTTTGATGACTGGACGAACATTAATAGAAATCTAAAGATTATCTATACAATCAGTGAAGGAGAAAATGGACAACCTAAGCAATCATCATCTTCATCTACTACAAAAAGTGATTGGAAAGGGGAACATGGCAGAATAGATAAAACAATGATTCTTAAGTATCTAGATACTAACGAACTTAACAATTCAATATTCTACATCTGTGGACCTCCTAGCATGCTGCAAGCTATGCAAACATTACTCCAAGAGGATTTACAAATCCCAAAAGACAGAATCAAAGTTGAGGAGTTTACAGGGTATTGAGAGATGTATAACCTTACACCTAGGACGTATAATTGTTTGAATAAAAAAGTGTTCAATTATTTCTCTAATAGATGCTGCCTGCCTGCCATTACCCCAATCTTATTTTTTAGTAACAATAACTATGGACTAGTTATTAAATAATCAGTTCTTATTTATAATAACAACTAATATATGATTTAGTAATTATAATGAATTTACAAATATTGCTAATAAATCTTGGTATACTTATCAAATTTTTATCAGTGAGAAGTGACAATATAAGGTATAAGGATCCCCCATCGCATTATAAACAAATCATGATGTAAGGGTGTACAATTATGGAAATCAATCTAAATAAACAACAACACCAAGAAGAAGAAAAAGAAAAAGAATTACCTGTAGAAACAGTTCTTGTACTGCAAGGTGGAGGTTCGCTTGGTGCATATGAATGTGGAGTGTATAAAACTCTGGCAAAACACAAAATAAAATTCGATATTGTATCTGGTACTTCTATTGGGGCTCTTAATGCAGCTATAATAGCTTCCCATAATTACGAAAGTATGAAAAGTTCTACAAAAGAACTTGAAGATTTTTGGCTAGAACTCGCAGAAACTCTAGTACCATTACAACAACAATTTCCATCATTATACTTTACAGACGAGATGAGAGCAGTTTTAGCGTCTATGTATTCTTCCATATTCGGAAATCCTAAGGCGTTCTTTCCAAGGTGGACTGTATTAGACTTTTTCAATTATCTCAGACCATTTAGACCACCACCCTATCCACTTTTTGATACAACACCACTTAAGAAAACTCTAAGTCGTTATGTTGATTTTACCAATTTAGGAAAACTAGATAGGCCCAGATTGATTGTAACTTCTACAAATATACAAACAAGTGAACCAGTCATATCCGATAGCAAACATATCAATATTGATGTAGAACATGTTATTGCAAGTGCTGGTTTTCCTTTCTATGGCATTGCATGGACACAAAAAGATAATAGATATCTATGGGATGGCGCTCTACTTAGTAACACTCCGCTACGCGAAGTTATAGACGCTTCACCTACGTCAGACAAAACAGTTTATCTCGTTAATATCTTCCCTCACTATCAAAAACATCTTCCACAGGATATGTTTGAAGCTTGGCATAGAGCCAGAGATATAATTTACACTGACAAGACAGACAATAATATCAGATTGTCAACGATTATGTCAAGACATTTATCACTCTTAAAGGAGATGCATGATTTGCTAGAGATTAGTTGTGCCAAGATTAAAGAGAAAGGAAATGATGCAGAATTTAAGGAAAGATTTGACAAAATGGAACTGGAGTACAGTAAACTTGCTCGTCGACGTGGTGCAATAATAAAGGAAATCGTGCGCATAGAAAGGCCGGAAAAAACACATTTTCTTTTCGAAGATGCAGACTTTTCAATTGCTACCATAAAGAAACTCATAAGGCAAGGAGAAGAGGACACAGACAAGGCTTTGACTTCAAGAAAATTGGAATCAATGACAGAACTATAGTTTTGTTGTTGTTTCTGCCAAGTGCTACCAATCGAAAATATACGTTTAATTGTAGTCTATTGTTTTAATGAACAATAAATAAATTAATGAGCATGTGGTGGAGGAGCACTACCTTTTGATAAGGCTTCACTAAAAGTTCCAGATGCCTTTTCGTGATATTCTAGATTTGACTGATCTACTTTAATGGCTTGAGGTGGGCAAACTGATACACAAGCCATACACCAGATACAGTCATGCTCTCTAATAGGATCTGATTTGTCCGTGTAGTCAATACGTCCATCCCTGTCATGGTCTTCACCAGTTCCAGCACTGGTAGCATTAGCTAACTCGATCGCCGGAACATCATTTTCTGTTCTATACCATTGAAACACTTGTACAGGACATGCTTCAATACATGCGCCATCTGCATAACAGGAATCCCAATCAACAGCAACCATTGTTCCATGAACTCCTAATGGAAGATATTCTTCTCCCCTTGTCTTGTATGCTTCCTGAACTTCTGGTTTAGTTGATGTTTCTGCATCCGATCTACCTGGCCCCCAGACAAAATGATAGTGTTCACCATCTGCATGCTTATGCTTGCCTATTACTTGATTGTTTTTTGGAAAATCTAGATCTATTGGCATTTCATTTCTCTCTCTTCTATCTTAACTATTTAACCATCAACACGACAATAGCCGCAATCACAAATCTGATGACCGAATTTCTCGCATTTACTAAATAGGGGATTTAATTGGAAATGTAGCTCATTAATTAATTCTTGATTTTGTCTCATTTCAATGAAATATTTACAATATAATCTAAAATATATTTATACACAGCTCTTATGATATATCTTAGTGTATGCTGAGAAATCAGCATGAAGCTGAGTTATAATAATACACTAATTTTTTAGTGTATAGAGTCCGTAAAGTCTTCCTGTTTGCCTATCTGTATATTTCCAGCTCTCAATATTATATTTAACCTCCCTGAACTTGGTCTTTATTTCTGGATGCAATACATCATAAACATCCTTGCCTATTGTAATTTTATCTGGATTAGTTAATGAAGTTAGCTTAGCAGTTACATTCATGCAGTATCCAAGAATATCGATAAAAGAGCTTTTATCATGTCCATATTGTACTATTACATTTTCTCCTTCGTCTATACCTATTTTAATACAAAGTTCTGGATAGTCGTGTTGTTTTAATATAGGATTTATTCCCTTTTTAATTACTGTTATCATTGAATTTGCACATTGAACAGCTTTATCACATGCTAATAGTTTGTTGTAGCCTGACGGGAAAAAAGCAATTATTGCGTCACCAACATATTTTAGCACATAACCGCCATAGCTCCGCACTGTATTAGTCATCTCATACGTAAATGCTCTAATTATTGTGACCACCTTGTCGACGGGCAGAGTCATGCTCATATTAGTCGAGCCAACTAAATCTGCGTACATAATCACAAGTGAGACCTTTGAATTTACATGGTTAAAGAGAAAAGCCTGACTATCTTTTAATGAGGAATCATATAAGTATCGACCATCTAATGCCTTCCACATCCTGTCTTGGGTTCTAGCTACCAGTGTTTTAGTATCAACTATTTCGAAGGAGGAAGTTGCTGCTGTTGATGGTGGCGATGATGATGTTGTATTTTGAGAATGATGATTACCTCCATTATTATTTCCCATTATCATATTAACTATAGATTTAGTGAGAATATTTGTATCCTTATCGTCTTTCACCTTCTCCTCTTTTACTTCTCTATTAGCTAGGATAGACTTTTTAGTCATTTTTTTATTTCCATTTAGTCGTTTTTTTCTTTTTCCTCCTTCTCCTGTTTTGACTTCTTTATGATATCCTTCTGGGTAGGCTTCTTCATTTATCCTCTCAACTGGCTCTCCTGTAGGCAATGGTGCATTTCTATCTATCTTGTATTTACTTGCTAGATCTGGAAAGTCCATATTCAAGATTACATTTCTACCTACTTCTTTTATTTCTGATTTGGGAACGTCAAATCTATAGTTGTGATCACCAAATATTACTATCTTTTCATCTGTGTCTTTCATTACATGTCCTATGTGGTTTTCATTCAGAACTCTAACACCTTTGTTAAACAGTCCTTTTGGGTATTTTCTTTCGTAGCTGGCTAGATCAATATTTTCGCCCTGACTCCATGGTTCTAGTGGTACAGTTGTAGGCAATGACTCTTCACGGTTTACTTTATACTTATTTGCAATTTCTTGGAGACAAAGACCAATTAAGACATTTCTTCCAGTTGTCTGAATTTCAAATTTAGGTATATCATACCTATCATTTCCTTCTCCAAATATAACAATTTTGTCAAAAGTCTCTCTTACTACGTGTCCAATATATGGAGAGTCTAACGCCATTACTCCTCTATTAAAGTACCTACCCGTAGTCATCTATACATGTAAAATGATAGTTCATAAGTAATAAGAAACTTCCTAAGAAAAATGATGTGCAAATAAATCTCTATGATTTCTTTATACTGCCATTTTACGACACTCCGAAGCACAAGCACGATACACTTGGGCACATTATTTACACATATCCGTTTCACATATAGACGGTAGTCATAAAAATGTAATCATCGCTCCTGGACAGACTCGAAGCTGTCATCATTTTAGTGAATGTGAATTTCGGGGGCCCATGAGGCTCTCGAAACAAGCATAGATAATACAACGACAATTGGGAGGATCCGTTCAGCTATATAGCATCTACGAAAAATGTCGGGACAAAGAAACACATGCAATGTTTCAAGAGTTGGGAGATATTATAGTACTCGTAACGCATTTGACGCAGCTCAGTGCATAAAATGCTCTACGAGACAATTGATAATGGAGAGGCTCTGGGGCACGGAAACTCCGGCAGAGTTTAGGCCATCACTAATTGCCGGTAATACGGTATTCGAAATCTCATCATTAGTCAGGCTATTCAGCAAGTTGCGTAACGCATCTATACTAATCACTTGTGTGCCATTATTAAGCTGAGTCAACGTAGAATCACTTGCCATAGCAACTTGAAACATGATACCTGTACATGAAATTCCCTGTTGTTTAAGGGGAAACATGGAACACATGTAGTTACGTTACGCCCACTACCACTGCCGAGATCAGGTGGTTGTGTTGTTGTTGAACTTGTAGCTGCCCTTTGCTCTTCGATATTAGGATTTGCATTTTGGATAGTCTTTGGACTTGAAGGCTGTCCTGATCTTCCTTGCTGTGACACAGTACTTCAAAGCGTTGTAACTATCACAGCAGCAAGTAGAATCAGTGGTATAACAATAGTTAAACTGGATCGATTCATACTACAATACGGTTTCCAACAATTGATTATATGAATTCGATGGAAAAGTAACCCAAGTTAAATCATATTTTATCTTCGTTAAGAAATGTCTAATGCCAGCGATAACTCCTCAGATCCATAGTCATCCGTGAATATCAAGACAAATCCATTAGTAACGGATCCATAAAATGTTGGTAGGGAGT
>JBEDUN010000047.1:0-14300 GCA_040414675.1 Nitrososphaeraceae archaeon
GGCTGCATACGCTCGGCGCGCTCGATTTCGCCGGCGGTACCGTTGTGCATATGACGGCAGGATTCTCTGCGCTCGCGGCTGCGATGCTCGTGGGCAAACGCACAGAGCAGAGCACGCCTGCCGCGAATAATATTCCGTTTGTAATTCTTGGTGCCGCACTTTTGTGGTTTGGCTGGTTTGGATTCAATGCTGGTAGTGCTCTTACGTCTGGACCTTTAGCTAGTAATGCATTACTAACGTCTCAGATTGCATCAGCAACTGCTGGAATGGTTTGGCTTGTACTCTCGTGGAAAAAGTCCAAAAAACCGTCTGTTACTGGAGTCATAACTGGAGCTATAGCTGGTTTGGCTGGAGTAACACCAGCTGCCGGTTACATTAGCCCACAAAGTGCATTCTTTCTTGGCATAATACTAGGTTTTGCATCATATTATGGAATTCTGCTTTTCAAGCAAAAGCTAAGAATAGATGATGCTCTTGATGTTAGTTCAGTTCACGGGCTGACTGGAATCATAGGCGCTCTGGCCATTGGGCTAGCTGCAAGTACTATTGTTAATCCTTCAGGACCAAACGGTCTTTTGTATGGAAACCCTTCACAATTGGGCATTCAGGCATTAGGAGTAATAGTAGCAGCGGTCCTGGGCTTTGGAGGTACTATAATAATTATGAAGGTAATTAATGCAGCCATTGGTCTCAGAGTTAAAGAAGACGAAGAAGAATTAGGTCTGGATGCTACTCAGCATGGTGAGCGAGAGTACGGTGATGAATGGGGGGCAAGTGCTTAATGAAAAAGCTCGTCGCGTATATACGTACTGAACGAGCATTAATCCTGAAAGAAGCACTTAGAAAAATGGGAATATCAGCTATGACGATAGCAGACATTACCGCATGGACATCATATAGGAAAATTTCGTTACAACGAAGAGGGATCCCGGTATCATACGACCTAGTCCACATGGCCAAGATTGAAATATTTATTACAGACGATCTGCTAGACAGGATTCTAAATGTAATAATAGAATACACTCGAACTGGTGAACATGGGGATGGGGTGATCACCGTATCGAATTTAGATCAAGTAATCAATATTTCAACTCTGGGAAAAAATGAAAATGCCGCGCAGAAGTCTTGATTCTCGAATGATTGAAAATAATTTAGATTGTATGATTGGGAAGTGGGATTAAGTTCAGAACACTAACTGTTGAACACTCTATATTGATGTGCTCCCGAAATGGCTATGCGTGAGTTTTGGATCAAACATTCCATTACAAATGCGAAGTCACTATTCTGTTATGTGATACAGTTTATGATATGCACAGGATATCGACTATAGAATCGAGTTTTTCAGGATCAGCAGATTCGTGACTGCCAAGAAAGAGACGGCTTAGTCTACCAAGTCATCGCTTACGTGGGTATATTTCTTGGTATTCTTCGATGTAACCGAGTCGTCGTCTGAAAAACTATGAACATCATCATTGATTGCAGTTGATTTTTAAAAAATCCATACAATCTGTCAAAATCCATCTCGAATATAGGCCATCTGCCGCAAGTTTATTTATATCATGTTACAGGCCTCTATAACGGTCAATTCATATCCGATACCGTACGATAATGTAAGAATGGTATTGGCAAATTATACGTTGGTTTGACTGAATGCAGCGACCATGACATTGAGTCTTGCCTTGTAGTCGGAAAAGCTTATTACAAGTATGCCAATTTTGAAATCAGGCAGAACTGAATTAAGCATTCAGATGTGAGCTAAGAAAAATTACATTAAAAATATCGTTTTGTTAGCTTTATTATATATTTTAACAATATAATTTGAATTCTTAGAAAAGCGATACAATTTAAAATTTTAAAATCTACTTCTTTGGCACATCTGAATCATTTCTACTAGGATTTCAGCCAGTGCTTATTAGATGTGTTGTTCATCTCCATGTTAGTTTATCACAAAAGGTCGTGATTACAAACGGCATTTGATAATACTGAGTCAATCATAACCTTAATTTTCTCGAACTTAGGCCTTTTGATAATAGGGAAAAACAATAAAAACCGAGACTTGACTATCTTTTGGACAATTTGGATGAGATGTGGAGACATATCCTTTGGGGTCATAATCTAGGGATCCCAATTCTTGACGGAGATGACCTGGATCTTGACGCATTTATGACGTATATGACGGAAAAATCTATATACTAATCTTTCTGTAGTATCTTACAGAATAAATTAATGACGTCATGTTTCACAAACCCCTTAAAGAAAGGCATTATAAGGGAATGGCTAAGCGGCAAAAATCGTGATATTATAGCTCAGGAAAATGGTGTAAGCACTGGAACAGTTAGTAATATTGTAGGGGAGTGGAAAAGAGATGTGGGCAGTTTTGAAATAGATGAAGTGAGAGAATTCGCGACCACTTTGCGGAGCGTAGGGTTGACGCCTTTACAATGTGCAAGAGGTTTTCGAATCCTAAATATCTTGTACTATTTAGGACATTCTGAAGATGAAGTTGAACATTTTGTACATAATATTTACAAAACATGTAAAATCATTGGCCTACTACCTGACAAAATTGCAGCTCATATTAAAGAACTTTTGTCGTTAACAGAAAAAGTACCTGTAAGTCAACTATCAGACCACATTCAAGCTAACAAAAAAATGCTCGAAGAATCTGAACAAGAGCTCAAAAATGTTACGGTGCAGTTAAAAGAAACACAGAGTAAACTCGATGATGTCTTTGCAAAATATACCTCTTCTTTATCAGATGCGAGGTATGTATACTGGTTAAAGAAAGAGATTTCAGATCTTGGTCTTGAATTCAATGGTATTACGGCTTTTGTGAACACTGTAAAAGACATCCAAACATTAGGTTTTGATGCCAAGAATATAATATCAAAGTGTTCAGAAATCAAGGATCTAGAAGCTAGAATAAATACTCTGAAAATTATGATATCAGAGATCCAAAGGGACAAAACAAAAGAAGCAGTTCGGCTAGATATGCTAAAAAGGATTTCTGCCACACATACACAGACTATATACGTATATGAACAGCTTGCTACAATGGGATTGAGACTTCCCGAACTCACCACTTTAGTAACTACAATTACAGAAATAGCTAGAGAAAACGGCGTTTCAGAATTAATGGTCGTTGAAAAATTAATGGACGACATCACAAAACATTACAAATTCATCATCGGTTTTGAGGGTAGAATTGAAGAGCTTAAGAATAAAGCTGAGGATGCAGGGTTTGACTTGGCGATTTTACGCGATTCAGGTTCCGAACTTGATGAAGAGATGGGATCGTTGGGGAAGTTATGGGCAATGGGTATAAAGACGGAAACAATAGCAGAGCTAGCTAGGGTTCTTGGTAACGAGAATACAGATAATTTGGACTTGTACGTCAAAAATATTAATTATGAAAATCTTTTATCTGACTTGAAAAAGTATCGAAGTCTCAATATCGTAATTGAGAATATGACTAGAAACAAGGAGGAATTGATAAGGGAAATAGCATGCCTTGCGTCAATAAAACAGTTGCTTGCCCAATCTATTGTCCCATCGACTTTTAGAGTTTTTCATTATCTCAATTTCATGAATGGCATTATCAAATTTGCAAGAATTCAAATGCAGGTACATAATCTATATTTGATCTGTTACAAACTACAAACTGCACATGAGAAAATACAAGAATTAAGCGAAGAAAAACAATCAATGCGATCAGATAATTATGAAAAATTCTTACCATTAATAAATTCGGCACAAGATGATATTATCGAATTTGACAAACTGAAGACGGCAATAATTGATGCCATTAAAATCGGGTTAGATAAATTGGGATCTGATAACGGTCAGAAAAGAGACATCGACAAGAATATAACTAATACAAAGTTTGCTTTAAACCAGGCAAAAATTGCGTTAGAACAATTACAAATATAGTTACTTATGAGCACACATGACCGTTCTTATATCTGGAACGTTTGTATCTAGAACTTATTGCAGAAATAAAATACTTCTAGTTTTATATAATATCTAGAGTATAGAACTCCTAATGAGAATAAAATGTGAACAGATTATGAGTTACCTACTGAGCTATAAAAAGTAGTCTAAGATAGGAAATATCTTATTCTCATATTCATAACATAACATCAACATATTTATCGTTCCAATTATTATTAATCTTTAATCGTAAGATATCACTACAAGATGAAAATTCAGATCACATACCCAGTTCCAAATCCATAAGTTGAAAGATAATCAATAATGACAGGGCATTACTAGTAATTCATGCTAACCGGTAGCCCAGAAAATTAGCCATTTTTTCCTCGTGATCTCAAACTAACAATCCCTCTAATCTATCATGCATATGCACCTTAACGCAAACAGGATTTTTTCCAAATATGTCATCTGGAGTTGATTTAAACGTTTTAAAGACACCGTGTAATACCAGAGGTGCTGGCGAGAATGGGGTTTGTAAGCGATAGCGGCACGGACAAGAAAAGACATATTTCAATAAAATCAAAGAAAGCGGCTATTATTTGCATAATAGTTATTATTGCAGCTTCATATGGTTCATTCTTTTATCTTCAAAATAGTACAGAAAGGGACATCAAGGGTACCTTATTTGCCGACCAAAAACAACGTCAATCAGAATCTACAAAGGCTATCTCACAACATATAAATTCAGATCTTAACTTGGTTTTGGCAAACCTAAAGATTCTCGGAAATTATGGATATGTCCAGAATGGCAACTTTTCCAATATTAGTGTAAGAAATTTAATGCATGATATCTTTCTTCAAATCAGTCCCATAGCAGATAGGCTTTACATAATGAATCAAAATGGGACAATAATTGTAGAAAAGGTTCAGGCGGGTGAACAGACACATGTTGGTAGAAATATTTCCAAAATAGCCTGGATTTCTAACTCGAAAACCGATAGAATTCCTACATTTTCCAATGGCTATGTAGGACTAGATGGCGTATACAGGATTGGCGTGACCTATCCAATCATAAATCGGGACACCGGACAATACATTGGACTGGTGGGAGCCGCAATACCATCAATAAAATTCTTTTCTCACTATGGAAACCTTTACGATGTCGATTTTGGGTTTCTAGCGGTTTATGATAATAAAAGAAATTACATAGCTACACCAAGGACGCACTTTATTGGAAAGAATTTCTTTGGAAATCAAGTTCAGAGTTTCTTTCATCAGAACAATATTCAAAATAATCTTTACCACACAGTTTTCTCAGGACAACCTGGTGATGCTATATATAATTTTGGAAATGGTGAGAGGTTAAACACTGGCTATCCTATATTTCTAAATGGTAAACCAACATACTTCCTTTTTGTAGTAACTCCAACCTCAGTTATTTATAGTCATGTCAATGATGTTCTTTACACTCAAAGAATTGAGACTTTTTTCCTTTTAGTAGGCATTACAGTAGCTGTAGCAGCACTTATTATATTTCTCATAAAATGGAATAGCAGTCTTTACGATGAAGTTATGAAAAGAACTAGCGAATTGCACAAGGCAAACAAGCAGTTAGATCTAAATGCCAAGTCCCAGAAGGATTTTATCAATATCGCAGCCCATGAATTGAGAACACCAACACAAGCTATAGTAGGATTTGCCGAATTGGCAAAGTCAGATAATGAGTATTTAGAGATAGACAAACGTAGAGGGGGTTTTATTGATATTATATATAGGAATTCTATACGGCTGCATACACTGATAAAGGATATACTAGATATAACAAGAATTGAAAGCAATACACTGATACTAGCCAAGGACCAGTTTAATATATCCGAGATAATCCATAACTGTATCAAGGATATTTCAAACCAATCAGACAGTATTAATAGCAAGACGATTGAAATATTATTTAATGAACCAGCAGATCCATTGAACGTAGAGGCGGACAGAGTTAGAGTGTATCAAGTTATTTCAAATCTGTTGACTAATGCTATCAAGTTTACGAAGAAAGGAACTATAATAGTAACTGCTGAAATTAAAGACATAGCAACAGGTAGTCATCAAATTGTCATAAGTGTTAAAGATACAGGTCCAGGGATAGATTTAGAAATAGTACCTCGACTTTTCACGAAATTTACAAGCAAGTCAGAATCTGGGACTGGATTAGGACTTTACATATCAAAAAGTATAGTCGAGGCTCATGGGGGAAAAATATGGGCTGAAAATAATGCCGACGGAATAGGGGCAACATTTACCTTCACTTTGCCTTTGAGAGACAATCCGCAGAATGTTACCCAGCATATCAGATAAGATAATTGTTGGTTGGTTGGTTAGTCCAAGTCTTTCTTGACATAATTACAGGTACATATTATCAAATCTAGTTGTTTGTCCCTTAACAAGAACTAGTTTTAACATATCCTTGAGTTCTCCATTTTGTATAAATGGAATTACTAGAGATACTCTAGTCACTAAGAGAAATGTAATCCAGTGTTCTTCTCTAAGAATGTTTAATTGCAGCGGTGGAAGTGTTTAACATATGAGTGCTTCAGATAAAGAAGCCGGTGATTGGAAGGTTAAGGAACAGGCTGACGAAATGAGGGTAAGTATCCAATATTTGTTATTCTAGTATCATAATATTCTTTACCAATAGGCATAACAAAGCTTTGAAGAGATCCTGAAAAAACTGCAAATTCATCAATGATTAACTTTAATCCAAGTCAAATAGTTCTAGATAAACCAATTTCTATTTGAGGAAAAGAATTTACTCGAGTAGTTAATATCTTCGCTTACTGATCATAGACGTCTACTGGCTCCTAGTTATGCGAAATGCAATCATATGCCCGTTTGAATGTTATGATAAGGTTAACCTACCATACCTCAAATCAATGATCACTTTGCATTTATTTCTACATATAGTATATCAGAAATAGATTCTAATAAAGTGACAATCATTCACACGTTCGATCAAGTATGTCTACAAAAGCCAAGTTAGTGGAGCGTGTTCATTTATTCTCCGCAAAACGTATGTTGTGATGGTTTCACTTAATCTATTAGCATATATTTTGTGAAAAAAGCCCTATTCGACTATGATAATCGAATCTAATTGATCAAGTAGAATGCGTGTTGTTTTTGAATACAATAAAAAGTAGTAGGGATGAGTAGGTCGTACTTTAAATTTAGCGCCTTATATCTGAGGGCATCATTGGAATTCGTTTACCTGAAATCCCAACTACAGTGATCTCTATGCCTACTACTAACAGTGCCAACCCAACGAAGAAGGAAACAGCAACTGCCCCAGCATAGGGAGAGCCCATTACCAGGAACGACAGAATAACAGCCAATGCACCTGCACCAATGCTAAATCCTCTAGCCCAACCGGGGCTCCCTTTATTTCCAAATCCGTATACCAGATGAGAGATGCCAGCGAATAGCAGACCAACACCTAACATAACTATGACAAAGACTCCAGTACTTACAGGAAATCCCACGGCTATAGAACCGAAGATGAGGGCCAGCACTCCAAGACCCACGGTGCCCCACTTTGATCCATGCCTGACAAATATTCCACTGATGATTTTCTCAATTCCAACTATGATCAAAGCTATGCCCATAATGTACACAATTGTAACCACTGTCATTCCAGGGTGTATGAATACAAGTATTGACAAAATAATAGCTAAAATACCAAGACCAACAAGTACGCCTCGCTTCCAACCTGCAGATGTATCATTCATTTATTAGTACTATACCATATTGAGGATTAGTATTTAAATTTACAACATAGGAGTCATAGTACTGGAAAGTTAAGATATTTCATCCTGTATCTCTTATAGTTACAAAATAGTAAATGCATTGTTAGGCAATACGAGACTAATTTGTAACTTGAGATTCTTTATAATTATACAGATAGTGTATGAGGAGTGTGAGTAGAATAGATTTTACCATTACATAGATAAGAAATTGCACTTCAATAAGATAGTACGATGATTTAACTATATACTGCTGAGAAGAACTGACTTTAATATCACATCTCCATATAATATCATTAGCATGACCACCGCGGTGATCGTGAACAAGAGAAAAACAGCCAAAAGAATCATTGTAGATTTGGACGTCTGGAATTGTCAGATACGAGCCTTCAAACCAGAGATTCAGATTCAACTTAGTAACTCAGACGTAGAGCAAATGTTATTCTGGATTGGTGCTCCGTCTGAAAGACTGAACAAACGAGCTATTGGTAGATTGAAAGGCGCAGCGCTTATGAAAGCAAAAAGAGTAATTGATAGGAATGGCTCATTAAACATGTCTGGTATTTATGGCTCAATAGCGATGGACGAAGGCGATTTTATACCAGATTGAAAAGTAAGGAAATAGTAGAATTCCATTCACTTTATCCTCATTTTTGTGCTCTCACCGCTCTGCATTATTGCTTGCAATAAAGATATCTAATTGATTTCTTATGACTCAACTGATGTAGATCAGATAGATGAATCGAGAAAGACTTCTTTTCATCATTTGACTATAACCAGACTAAGGACTTTTTTGAAGATGAGATATTCAAATTAAAGAATTGGTGGCCAAACCTAGAAGAAAATAGTATTAAAAGACATACGAAACAATACATAGGTCTTAAATGAGTATCACATATAGAGAGAAATTCGGTCTAGTTATCAAGCTCGTGAAAGCTAGTGTCTAGTATTGCGTCTATCCCTCAATCTAGGACTTTGAATTAGACGGTTTTAAGTATCGAGGTTTAAAGTAATTATAATTAAGGATCTTACATTTTAGTGAAGAATCACCACATATATCGTCTCATCCGGAATGACATCATAGAAGACGAGGTAAATGTTATCCTAATTCGAATGTGTTTACCTTATATAGTAATTTAGAGTGTACAATATTCACAGATGATATGTCCAAAATGTTCGACTCAAATGCAACTAGTACAAAGATACGAGGCCTTTATTGACTACTGTCCCTCTTGCAAAGGGGTATGGCTAGATAGAGGAGAAATAGACAAGATAGCCCAACTCCAAAGCAACTACGAAGACGAGCATTATAATAGATACCATTATAGAAATGGAGAATATGATGATTACTACTATAATAACAGGTGGGGAAGGAGAGGATTTTTTGGTAACTTGTTTGATTTTTAACAAATTACATATTCATATAATCGTCACGAAAATCACAGATATATCTCGATCCTTAAATTGAAGTTGTATTACTATTGAAATCCAAGCTTCACTAAAATTTTGCCAGTATCAGTATTTCCAATCACCTAATTCTAAACTCTGAGGTTAAAAATTTAGCCAAAGCCACCTTCAGTGATTATAAAGGGGATGAGAAGAAAAAATATGTCAGTAGCTGGATCAAAAGCTGCACTGAAAAGGCGTGTTGTAGCCAGATCATATCTTTAAAGCCTCATTTCAAGAGAATTGTGTTTTCAGGTTGAAGTGAAGTAGCTAATTTATCAAGATTTCTCTAAAGTTTGAAACTCTCAAATGTTTGTAGTGGAGGGATATACATATAGCCCAATCTCATAGATCTCGATTTAAATTCAGCTCCTCGTTACATGACTAACACGAGGGGTACTCTTACTAAGAGAAGTGTAATCCAGTGTCCTTCTCTGAGAATGTTTAATTACTGGGGCGGAAGTGTTTAACTTATGAGTACTTCAGATAAAGATGCCAGTGATCAGAAGGTTAAGGAACGGGCTGACGAAATGAGGACAAAGTATCCAATATTTACTGCTGTGCTAGAAAAGATCCCAGAAATGGATCTGAAAGAAGTTGTTAGTGTCTTGGTACTAGTTGAACCTGTAAGGTCTGTACTAAGGACTCATGCTACGAGACTGAGTTTCATAGGTGAAAATAAAGAGCTTGATCAATTCATTGAACAAAAGCTTAGTGAGTTAAAAACAAGGTACGCGACGCTGGCAGGCATACTAGAGAGAATTCACAAGATGGATCTAAAAGATACCGCAGGAGGGCTGTTAGGAATCGATGCAATGGAGTCACTTCTTAAACTTAGAATGCTAGTGATTCTAGCATCCTAATCTTCTTTGTCTGTTAGATATCGAATGCATTTTTAACCAATATTATGAAAATAACAAACTCTCAAATTATAGTTGTGGAATTTCATCAGACAAGTCTTGGCAGCTAGATTAATGTAATAGCGCTGATATTATTTGATAGGATATAAGAAAAATCATAATCTGACTGGTCAAGGCAGATAATGTAGTTCACATGAGAGATTGGAATAATACTAGTCATAACTTTGATGAGTCCCCTGATCCATGGGCTCAAATAATTACCGAAATTATAAGTAAAATAGTAGGTGCTAAGACGTCTACTACATTCAAATTTGAGAATCTCGAAATTGACAGTCCGCCGGTAAAGGATTCTAGCGACAATGATTTGGTTCGTGTCAAGTGGATTATTAATGGAAAAATATTATTGACAACTACTGACCTTATCGAACCATGAAATAAAAACAGACAAGCAAACAAGCAAGCGTTTTCTATCCTAATAACAGCTATGTCACAGTAGAATTTATGAGAATCTAAGAGGTTTGGTAACGAAATAGTAATAATCATAACAACACCATAGTATATGTAGGTCATGGAACGAAATTGTAATAATAATGACGAGACTCAGAGAGTACCTGAGTTGCTTGCTAAATCGCTTAAACAGATTAAAGCAGGTGCGATTGATATTGAAATGGAAGGGAAATCCGCACTTAGGATTGAGATCAATAGAGTTAAGGAAACGGTCAGCATTGATTTTATCCACCCAAAAGTTCTTCGCCTAGCAGAGACGAAAAACAAAAGTAGGTTGGGTCTATTTGATAAATTAAAAACAGCAAAAGAATTTTCTCAAATTCTTGCTAGTAATAGTTTGACACTAGTATTTCTCAGAAAGGGGAAGGAGGCAATAACATTAGGTAGAGAAGCGAATCCCAAGCTTTCTAAATTGATAACAGGAAGCGATGATATACAAGTAGATAGCGTAAGAGAATCCATTAAACTAGGCCGTGATCTGAAATAGCAGAAAGAATAACCAGACCATAACTAATTTATTTACACATTAGTTTCAATAATAGCAATAGCGATCGCAAACCAACAATAGACCGAAGCTGACTTTTTTCCAACCTAAAAGTGGTTAAAGTTTAGTTAAGCAGTAGAAATTGAATAAAGATGATGATAAGTGCATATAGTACTAGATGATGTGCTTCCTTTTTATCGTTCACTCAAAGTTATCGACTGTGAGTCTTCATTCATATTCATCGATGTGGATTCAATGAAAATGCAGCAGACATGATATAGCGTCTAGATCAGTAGTCTGAAGGGTACGCATTCACATAGAACATGTTTTCTCTCATGTTAAGGCTAAGGATTAATTGTAAATTCAAATGGTTTTGTAAATGTAGCTGCGTGACCATTCTCTGATTGGTAATTGAGAGTTGCGGTTGCTTTGGTTAGTCCTGATGCAAATGCTTGATAAATTGTTCCGGAACTTGGACCAGCTATTGTAACCTGATCACCTGGCTTTAGATGGAATGGAGGAGAAGATGTAGTGCAACCTTGGGTATATCTTATGACTACATTATTGAGGAATTTTGCTGATAAAGGTGAATCACACACGCCAGCACTGAATGTTATTGTACCTGGGGATTTATTGACTACAGTTGCACCTACTTCGAATTTACTTGGAACTTTAAGTTTTGAAGGAGATGTATGAATATTTATCAGATCAACTTCCTTTGATGAGTTCTCATTTAATTTGCTTGCTGTAGAGTTAACAGGGGATTGTGAGAATGCAAATTGGATTTGGTTTAGTGACATAGTCAAAACGGTAAATAAAAGGAATCCAGATATTGTTATCAATACCACGCTTAATTGAGTTAATTTGATAGGTTTTTGCATGACAATCTATTGTTAGAGCATATATTTGAGCATATCTCTAACAATGCTAAAATGCTTTATTCGATATTTTATGAAAAATGAAGGAATGTACTGACTACTATTACGCTCACTACTGACCAAACGGTGGTAGTAATAGAGTTTGTGCTACCGCATTAGACCAAGATGCTAGCGGACTGAGATCACCAGCTGGCTCTTGTGTCACCACAATGTCTGTATAAGTTGTGGCATTATTCATAACTTCATGAAACCTTAGTATTCCCGAGTTTAGTACTTTACCCATACTTAAAGCATAGTCAGAACCCTTTGAAAAGTCATCCACAAGCCAAGTCTCAAAGACTTTGCCGGGTTGAGGAATGTAGTTTGTAGTTATGCCGACGTCGATCATATTACCGTTAGTACAGACGTCCGCTAGGCCGAATATCGTGCCACCATATCCTAGTAAAGCGTCTGTTTGGCATTTTATTGGTTTAATTTGTGCAGATTGAGCGTACGTCTTGGCTAAAAGTGATGACATTAGTAGTAAAGAAAGAGTAGTCAACATAAGTGCAGTTATGACACTTAATCGCATATTTTGAATTACATTCGTAAGAATATAAATAGTATGCTAAGTCCATGTTATAAAAATTAGATGTAGGCCACTCTCAACTCGATAAACAATGTCAAATCAAGAATAGAATAGCACAGTATTTATTTTATGTAATAGACAAATAATCTGGCCCTCAAGTAACGTTAAATCTTTGACAAGTTACCTACGAGTCTCCTATTTAAAAAATGTGATCTCTGCCAGTTAGATTTGTTCATTCCCACACATAAATTAATAGTTCACTTTCAGTGAACGTTCTGATTATTAAAATTCAAAAATAAGTAGAAAAATGCCTGAAACTTACGGTATAAGATCTACTAAAATATTGAACTTTTGAACGAGTCCTGGTAGGTCGTTTTTGCCTGTTTGTAGTTGCTTTATGTTCGTTTGATTTATTCCAAGATCCAAAAGTTGAGGTAGCAGCGTTGACAGAGTTTTAACTCCACTGGACTGGGAGAGTTTTTGTACCTGACCTGTGAGATTACCGCTCTGGGGCAGAGCGAGGTTTACACCTGATTTTGTAACCAGCTCTCTGAATTTTTGTGATACTGCAGCGAGTCTTTTCTGCACATCTTGAGCTAGTTGAGGCGATGACGTTTGGTTCTGACTCTGCGCCTTAGCTTCCAAGTGAAATGTTGAAACTGACATAGCCAAAAGGGAAATTATTGTTAATCCAGCCATCAAAGTTAATTTCATATTTGCTTTCATGGATAACCTCATCTAAGAGAGTTTGTCCGAATAGTATAAATTTGTTACTTGAGATCTTGAATGTTTTATCCTAATCCTGAAATATCGTATGTTTTAATCGGGGATAAGCGTGAACCCAAAGAAATTACTAACCAGAAATTTTATGATAGAATTAATTGACTATTCATAGTATTACCACAGTATAGCTAATTCGCTTGCCCATCTACAGTACTTGAACCAAAAGAAGAAAATCTGCCGTTAGTCCCGTTCTCAATCAAATACATGACAAGATATCAAATACTTGATCTTGTACAACTTTACTATTTGGAGCTTGCGCTCCATTTGGTCACATATTTAGATTAGCGATCAATGACGTTGAGAATTTGGAAGGGCATCAATCTGACGAGCAATTAGGTGACTTTAAAGAAATTAAGGCTTAAAATATATTTCTGACATCGAATCCTTTGAGTATATCTTTTTAAGAAACTATGCCATACTCCTGGTATAATTCAATAATCTAATGTTTGTATCTCACAAGGGATTCATTTTCTCATTGCACCAAAAAGCAGCATATTAACTTAACTTAGTCTAGTGTTTGCAAATCTCATTCATCCATTATCTCCAAGTCTTTAATTGTTTCTTGTAAATCAAAGGTAGTTCATCGAACATAATTGACTTCATCTCACTAAGTGTTAAATAGTGTTACTAGCAAATATTCTTCATTTAGTCACTGTCATTGTCAATTTTTAACTATAATATAACACTTACTTAGTCTAATATAGTAATATTATGAATGTTCTGTGCTTTAGCAAGACTTATTAGTAATACTCAGTCCAAATAAGTTTTGTAAGGATATTATTTCATGGTTGATACTTTTGAAGATTTAAACATGGACAGAAGCAGCGAAGATCATGCTTGGGACCCTGCCGATGACAACAAAAATGTGAGATCGCTAGCAGGATCAAATTCAGCTCGTAATAGTCTGATAGTTAACACAACCGCTTATAATGACGAGATATCCTTTCTAGACCAATCAGAAAACTATTGTGTATGCTATGTAGATATGGTAGACTCTACAAGAGTAATATCTCAAATTAAAAAGAGTGACAAGATTGCACAATATTATTCTAT
>JBEDUN010000048.1:0-30793 GCA_040414675.1 Nitrososphaeraceae archaeon
AACTCAAAGCCACTCATGTTTGGCATATAAACATCAGCTAGAAGAAGATCATAAAAATGTGGTTTGAATTCTTTCACTGCTAACAAGGATCGTTATACGTGTATACTTCAAATCTTTTCTTGTCGCCATAATAATAACCATCTAAACCTGCTTTGAAAGTTAATGTAACATCAGGATCGTCATCCACAAGAAGTATTCTTTTGATAAATGGTAGCTTTAGAGATACTTTTGCATCAGTTTCTACAATGGTATGTAAATTTGATCCCTGATTTTGTGGGTAGTTAGGAGCAGTAACGGAGGCAGAAGGCTCGGAAAGATAGTGCTGATCATGAAGGCGATCATGACTGTCACTATAAGAACGACGAAATGAACTAAACTCATTATCTAAAATTGGATAAGAATTAAGGGTATTCATTCGTGTAATTAACATTAACATTATCTACCATCTTCCAATTTTTCGATGCTCATCTTTATATAATTTACTCGATCTGGTAGTTAGGACTAGTCCGGTCGGTCATGCTATAAACAAATGATTCCAAGGACCGCTGAATTCCTAACGATCGTCTGTGCGTTTCGAAACAGTGTTGTATGGCTCTCATTTTACGGACACGGTATATGTTCCATCTCTTTTTATCAATTCAGACGTAGGACCAGCAAGATGGTCTGTGACAGTAAATTCTATGGTATGATTTCCTACAGGTAGAGGGGGCAAGAATAGAACGTATCCATCAGCAATTCCTCTAGATGTGCCGAGAGGACCAAAGTCAAATAGATCCTTAACTGCGTTGGGTGGTACTGTTACATTATAAAAGTTTGTTGTAGCCCTATCTAATTTAGTCGCATCTATATCAACTCCATCTATTTTAACTTCAGCATGAGTAAAATCCTGAGGCGAAATAGCGCATGTTTTTAGTTCATTATCAGAAGTGTTAGGCGCCAACTTATTACTAAATTTCTTAAATTCTGAATTGGCTAACCAGCACGAAGAATGTGATAGTGGAAAGATACAAGGCATGCTTTCACACACTAATGAGGTAATACAAGCCACCATTAGATTGATTTTTGAAACTAAGGAGCGAACCAATAAACTGCAGAAGATGACTGCTGAGTGTTAATGCCCGTAACAGTTATGCTACGTGTTAAAGCGGATCATTGTTTACCGCTGCATAATTCGCTAAATAAGGTTTCAGGTTCTGGCGTTACGGCAGGTGGTCGTTATGTTGGTTGAACAGGCATACATAACATCAGCTAGGTAATGTAGTAAAAATTAGAATCATCAGTTCTTAGTTTGGAATTGGTAAAGTAGACAGAAAAAATACTCTTCCACAAGAGTTGTTGACTCGTTGTGGTATTAATATTCCACTGTTAATGGTTACTGCTGCCGCCACGACCGAAGCTGCCAAAACCGCCGCCTCCGCCGTGACTATTGCTTGTTGGAGTACTAGTCAACTGTTGGCATGAAAAATAGTTTTTTCCTTGACCGGAAATGCAACCTGACAAGAACCCTTCATAGTAAGCCCTACCATTGACACCACACTGACTAAACATGCTTTGATTATATGGATTATTTTGTCGTCCGACGACAAAACCTGCATTGTAACAAGCTTGATTCCTTGGATCATTGTGATTACGGTTATTGCTACCATATACATACATGTTGCTTTGCGATACCAATAGGAAACTTGCACTTAGAACTAGTATCATAACTAAGTATGTTGTCCTTCTCATTCTATTCTACTACTCCGTCTCTGTCAAAAGATTCTTCGTTACATAGGAACAAACTAGCTGATAGATAAGTCATGAATCAGTAACGAGACATCTATTACTTATACTTTTATGATCTTGCGATGGGTATCTCAAATACAAATGGTTCGAAGTAGATCATGATAATAGATAAGTGATCTCAACAATGTGCTAGAGCTGGTATATGATCATTTCAAATCTTGCTGTCTTGACATATGTGAGAAATTATAACATTTTGATTCTCCATCACATCTTATTATCTATTTGAAAATTTTCGACAAAAATATTGTACTATAGCTGCGAATGAAACATAGTTGTCGCATACAAGATATAGATAAACTATAATTTTCTAGGTGGTTGGAGACGCTACTCTATAGTCATTAATAAAAGTGCATGATTTAGTCTGGGTCTGTTGAATTGTGCCTTGACAGTCTGCAGATGGAATCTTTAGAAGGGTTAATCCCGGTATAGTAGGCGCGTCTGTCTATGTTACCACATAATTAGCGGTTCCACCAGGTATCAAATTAATAACAACTTGAGTGATTCCAGTTGCAGTATCGCAGCATCCATCAAATGTCTTAGGATTCTACCCCAATCCACTTACCCCGCCTGACACATCCACCTTCATTTTATATGGGGAAGAGGGCCCTGGCCTTAGACATTGAAAGTCTGTTGGACAGTTCACTACCTTCTTCACTTGGAGGAATCCTTTGGCTCCTGGATTTGGTTCTCCTCCTACTCCTGGAGAATTCTCTTCATTGAATTTGGAAATCTGTACACTAGTTGGTGAACTAGCACTACTGTCTCCTTGAGTCTGCGGCGACGTAATGGCACAGTTTGTACCGTTGTTGCAATTATTGGTATTTGCTTGTGACTGGGTTTTAGTACTAGCATATCTGGCATAAGCACCGCCTCCAGACATAAACAGCGCGCCTGACATTAACACTAATAATATCGCAAATAGTGAAAGCGAAACATAATTGTTTTCATATTATTGCTCTAAATTCTGTAAATGGACTTATCTGAGATTCGAGGAATTTGGATACTTGATAGATCAGGTATATCTTCTAAGAGATGCTATTACTACTTTCTACAGTGGCATTGTCAACGGGTAAGCCCTTATCTAACTGAGGCTATTCAGGAATAATCGATGAAAACTAGAGTCTAAGTCTGGTGGCTATAGTATAGGGTAGAACTATGTCCGTCTACATCATTTCTGATATTACAGGTGAGGTGTTGTCCAGCACTAATGATGCCAGTTGCATGAGCCTCGATAGGACCAGTCAAGCCCCCCGAGCAATCACCCGAGAAGACTATATGAAATGGAAATGGTTGTTCTGACTCTGTTATTACGAAACTACCCTGATCCAATGTAACTAATTGACTGTTCGACTAACCTGTAAAAGAGAAAGATGATGGCTGAGGGTGATTGCTAGTAACAGTTATGTGAAATACGGCTCTCGGACAATCAAAAATCACATGATCGCAAACTTCATTAATCAATTGAGTACCCGTGGGATTTGAAGCCGTTGGTATTCCATTATTAATAATGTTGTTGACTGTTGATTGCATGAATTTGATATAGGACTATGAGCACCTACTGTATCACAATTTGCGTTCTGTCTGGGCTCTTGTTTCAAGTTAGTCGACTCAGCAAATACGGCTATTGGCAAATTTTTTGTAAGTATTCCTGTTACTAATACCATAGTTAATAGAATTAATAATATCTGTGTTTGGTTATGACGATTCGTATTATTTGCTCGATTTATCAATATATCTGGAGTAGGTAGCCTGATTCTGAGTTATCTATTAGGAGTTAGGGCGGTCGTAATTGTATATTACAGTCGCGATAGTCTGGATTCATAATAAATCTGATATATGCCGTTCCTAAGACAAGATAATGACCACAGGCAGTATTCGGCAGGCTCTGGCAGATAGTGTTACATATGAACGTCCTTGTCCGAGTTATGTATCATGTCATCACTGTGCATGGGCCTCATATTTATGACGTAGGAGTTCCTTCCTACTGTCAAATTGAACATTACAAATTCCACATATGGGCTTTTCTCGATATGTAGGAATCAAGGTATTTTGTGTATGAGATTGTCTGATAAGGTATATACCAGTTGTAGTTATTAAGACAAGTTGTCTGCCATTCTAGTCATGGTACGGCATTCAATATAGATGAATTAGAACTACTATCTGACAGTCTCTGATTTACCACAGTATGTCTTGACAGAGATTCCATTTTGCATAAAAGAATTATGAGTAATTCGATTTGCTCTGTTATTTTTCAGAGCACATGTACAAGAGGAAGTTCCAACCCTATTACAGAATTTCATACCTACCTTAGAACATGTACAAGCCCTACTAAAAGACCAATATCTAAACTGTTCCTTAGTGTAATGTGTAACACTCAAAGTTAGTAACAATAGTACTATTGATAGGTAAAACTATTGTGCCTGATGATGAACCTCAGATCTGTCAATTCCTGATGATATCTATAGATAATATCATATATTATATGTGGATCACTATAAGTGTTAAAATGTAATAAGTTCAACACACCGGATAACGTTTGACTACACAACCACGTCCGGCATAATTATCCAAAAATGGCAATACAACACGATATGCAAGATGCCAGATTATTAACATTGTCGAAGACGAGATGAGCTAAGTTTAGATTGACTGTTCGATATACAGATCGGTTCGTTAGTAACTAAGCCATGGACGCGTGCTATGTCTTGCCTGCCTTCCATCAGATTATGCTAAGTTAATAGAATGTTGCTCATGATGGCGTCCCCATTCTTGCACTTTTTATCATCAAATGCACATAATTTTACCCTGGATATTGAATAGTGTTGTTAGATGGTAAATTAACTGTGTGACACTGTTTCACTTTGAAACAACAGAATCTTCTTCTAGACGTCTTAGTAAGAATGTTCAAAGCTCATCTATCTTAGATATAGTAGGTTGGAACGAAGAAAGTATGCAAAGACAGTCCTTTTTGCTTTGATGTCATCACCAAAGTTATGCTTGGTAGAGTGAAATGAAGACCAGAATAGCCGCGGTAATCAGTGTTGTGTTCTTGATAGGCACATCAGTTTTTCTAATGAAAAAACAGCAGCAGCCTGAATTTGCAGTATCCCCATATCAATCGGGATTTCAACACGGAGTAAGTGACGGAAAGGATAGTTGTTTACATCCAAATGGATGCGGCTGGTATGTTTTAGAGCCAGACAAGGGCTTTGCATTTCATTCATGGGACTTTGTGAGAGGTTATGTTACAGGATTTTGCAAGGCTAGTCCTGAAACGTCAAGTGACGCAGATCAAGCCAGTTGGGACTGTGATAAGGGTCCAGATTCTGCTTCATGGGTGGATGAGAAATGACAGCGACGCTAGGCACAATTGTAGTCTTGGTGCTAGGCGCAACACTAATGATAGACGCACAATCTGCCTTTGCACAAACTGTATTATCAACTGTGTCAACTGACCCTGGACAATTATCACAGCTTCCACATTCACATCATCCGCAGGCTGACTATCAGTCCGGCTTTCAACATGGTGTAACTGATGGAAAAGCCTCCATCAATGCAACATGGTATATTGAGCAACCAAAACATGGCTTTGCGTGGCATTCGTCGGAGTTTGTCAAAGGGTATATCAATGGGTTTTGTAGCATACCAGCAAATAAAAATGTGGGAAGCGATGGAGATAGGGCTGCATGGTACTGTCCTGATGGTCCAAGCTCTGCGAAATGGTATATAGGGAAACGCGAGCCCATTTCGGAAGGTATTGCTGTAGTCACTTATGGCGTTCCATCAGTGGGCATGAATGTAACATATCAGTATTACGATAAGACTTCAGGCTCGGGCGGGTCCGAAACCAGAATGGTAAACCAGACGTGAGAGATGCACTTTCTGGGATATACTGACGAATTAGTTGGATATTATCCCGGAGATAAAGTGAATGTGAGTGTAAGCAATTGTATCACACATCTGAATGCATATGGCTATCCGGAATGCATTTCACTGCCGGTTATCGATTCAAAGACGATAACACTTGGCGAAACTGGCGGTATTGCCAGCCTAGATCTATCGAAGACCCCGGTGACAGGCAGATGAAGATAGTATTTAGCGCATCAAGACTATTTGCACTTCGTCTTTCTAATCGATTCACATTTAGATGTGTCAGATAAGGTTCGATTTTGCGAATATCTCAGCTTCGAATCCTTTTTGCGCTAGTATGTAGAAGCTAATGTGTCGAGTAACGTTATATTAGACAAGCCTGATTCATTCGTTAATTTCTCTTTATGCTAGTTTTCCCTATTATCACATTGGAACAGGACATCTTTATGTCAAATTGGCTTCGATAAGCGTATTATGACTGTCGTACTGACTAATCAAATTTTTTGCAGTAAATTTATGCTGCAGAAGTCTTTACATATAAGTCTCAAAAATTTGAACCCCTTTTCCAAAAGTAAGCCCAAATCTAGCACTCTTTTCCATATGAATTGTAAATAGCCGAGCTCAAATAATTTAAGATTCCATAATCTAGATTAAATTTTTATTAATCATACATGCTTCTTCATAGTATGAGTGAAACACTCTGTATCAGATGTGGATCAGATCTCAAACCAAATGCTTATTGCGAACTTTGTCGACAACCCTTAGCCTTCAAATGTAGTGCTTGTGACTACACAACTGAAGAAAAAGTTCATTCAGATTGCAGGAATGTGGAGCTATTTGGTTCAAAAAATTAACGATATAATGAGAGAATGAAATTCGAGATCGAGCAAAATAGTACTATGAACTACAATATCAGATGCCATCTTAGTTGAATATTGAAAAACTAACAAGTATTGCTATAGAACTTATGATTTTAATATCGTGTATATCTAGAATTGAAATTGAGCTGCATTACAGCGGAACTTTCAACACTTGGATCATGATTGAATCTTTCTTATAACACTGTTAGTTATGTATGGAGAAGGATTTCTGCACAGATATTGCTTCTCAAACTTTTCAAATAAAGAATATAGCGTTTGTCTGTCACTCATTTGTGTCATATCGTATGTCCAGCGTACTATTATTTTTAAAGCTTCTGTTTTATGATCTAGAGCGAAAGGTGTTGAATTTGTGAATTAAACCGAGATCTGTGGCAAAATACCAGATTACTAATTACTAGGTCTGAACGATATATGGCAATAAGAAAGAAATTTGTTTCCATACTCGTCTTTATTACTCATATTGATAAGAAATGAATATCCTATCGCATTGAATATAATCTTAATTCAGAATTTCCATCAAGTATTCTTTTGGATCTAATTTGGAAAATAAAGTAAGATCTATTTGAGCTCCTGGTTTCATTATTTTTCTAAGTTCCTTTCCAGATTTGTTATTACACCACCAAGTGTCCCCGAATCTATTTTTCATATATGATTCCAATTCAGCTGCTCTTACTGCTGCAAGCAAGTAGCTTGGAACATACATTATCGACTCGGGAAGTATGTGGTGTAATAACCAATACTGTCCAGGTACTTCAAAGCCTGTATAATCTTTAATCAAAGATGCATAAACTTTACATGCATCATCTATTGTTAGATTTTTGTTCCAATACTCTAATTTCATTAGTGAGTTGGCAGCATAAAATGTAACAAAAAATAGTTCTAGAAATCTATTTTTTGCATGGATTTTATCAATTATCTCATTGCTGCCTTTACCAAAGAGTGATTGCAAATAGATTCTATTCTTAGTTATCCTTTCAAGAAGAATCGAAAATATTTCCGCTATTCCCATTGAAATCCTATATTTGTTCCAATAATGACTGTTTTCATATATTGAACTAGCATGCATAGCGTGGCCAGTTTCATGAAAACATCCTTGCAAATCAAAATACGGGCTCTCATTTTTATATAGAACTCTATCGTGAGGTATCTGCATAAAGAAGCAGATTGGTGAGGGGTACTTGTTCTTTCTATCTTCTATGTCAAAGTGAATATTATCTAGGCCAAATTCCATAGTTCTTAGGATCTTCTTGACTTCAAATAATGGATCTACTGATAATCTCGATTCTATATCTTTGTATACTTTGTTTCGGAAAAAATAAAAGTCATCATAATAATCTGCATCTCTGTTTAGAACCTCTTTACTAATTTCATACGATGCTTCCCTAAATGGATTTCTTGCCTTTTGTCCTAATAGCTTGACAAATCCGGACAATTCTTCATACGTGATGTTCTCATTTTCTAGATAACCTACAAGGGGATCTATTCTTTGTTTCGCATCGTTAGGACCATAATTAACTGGAAATTCAAACTTTTTGTATGTTTCCCTAATCGAGGAGAATCTACTTTCAATTAAAGGTCTGATGATATGAGTTTTGTTGATGAATTCATCGAATACTTCTTTTCTACCCACATCGGTCTTCTCTTTGCTGTTGAACTGTCTCCATGTATTCCAGTTGACCGGAGTACCATTGAATGCGTGCTTGGACGAGACTATTAGTCCAGTCCTAGCAATGTGCAATTGAATTTCGAGATTTTTGGTTTTAGAATAAGCAATTTCTTCAATCGCTCCAAGGAGAAGTGGTGTTGGATGAGCAATATGTTCGATAAAGATTTTGGAATTATTAAGTCTTAATTCAGCTAATTTTTCCATCAATTTTTCGTTATAATCAAATCCAGCATATTGTTTATACTGCTCATCGTTTTCTGCAATGGAAATACTTTCGTCTATTTTGCACCACTGTTCAAGATTCAATTCAAATCATGTATTTTGTATGACATATTATTAACTATTGGCAACGTGAATTATTAACTTACGTTAGAAGGAAGCAAATGATTTGGGTGACAATAGCACTGAATAATTTTGTTGAGAATCTGTCATCAATCCGTTTCATACTGATGGATAAATCTTTTTACAAACCCAATTGATAAATTGATAATTTTCATGCTGCGATAGAAAGTCACAGTAATAAAAACTGGTTTTCAGTCAATTTCTTAAGTTTACACTTGACATCTAATGCAAATCATTTTACATATTTTTCCAACTCGATTTGATAGATGAGAATGAAAACATCCTGCTTGAACTATCTATAATAACATCCGAAGAATTTTTAATTAGACTGCAATGTACCTAATTTTTGTAAGAATAAAATAGATCTGGAGTAAGAATCCTTACAAGAATTAGCTTTTGGCAAATACAATAAACTACAGCTCTGCGAGTAAGCCATTCATAATTGCCTCTATCATTCTTCTATTCGTCGGATCCTTTATAGGATCAATCTGGATGATGTCTATATTTGGCGCAAATCTTACATCTTGGCTTCGTGGCATACTTCAACTTCATAAAATACTACAAGTAGATGGTTTTCTAACATTGCTTATTATGGGAATAGGCTACATGATAATCCCTAGATTTAGAAATGTGCAGATTTTGTCTGTTAGACTAGTTTATGTTTCATTCATTTTGATACTGCTATCTTTAGGACTTCAAATAATACAAACCACAGCTGGAGATATATCAAAACCTTTACCTTGGATCATGATCTCTAGGATTATAGGAATTCTAATCTTCGTAATTGTGTTGTTTTGGACATTAAGAATTAGGCCCAAACTCTTAGGATTATCAGACTATTTTGTTGCTCTTTGCCTAATCACTTTACTAACTGTTAATCTGATTGATCTATCAAAATATAGTTATTCAAATCTCTTAATACAGATTCTATTGTGGTTACTTTTTCCGTTACTCATGATTTTTGGAATAGAGTACAAAACATTACCGTCTTTTCTCGGATACATAAGACCGCGGAAAATCCTTGCAGTAGTTTCACTACTTTTGATATCTGCCAGCATAATTTCAGGGCTAGCTTCTCTGTTATACCTAAATATATTATTACTTCCAATTGTCTTTAGCGCAGCATTATTTGCATCATCAATGATATTCGCAATCGCGATTTATGCATTCGGAGGATTTGATAATCGTGAAATTCTCAGTCTAATTAGTGGAGAAAAAAAGGCTCGTTATACATTTATCGTTATTCATATTAAGATATCTTTTGTGTTTCTTCTTATAGGTATTACTATGGCGCTATTATTTTACGTAGTAGGACAATATTACATATTTTATGACCTTGCAATCCATATCATAGCCATAGGGTTCATCGGGCTCACCATAGCATTATACTTGCCATTAATGCTTCCGCCTATCATCGGAAAAATAATACACTTTACTAATTTCAATAGGATTCCTCTAATTTTGATTGTTTTATCTTTATGTATGCGAGTAGGGGGCGATCTCCTACTAGGTCAACCACTTTCCTCATATTCTGAGGATGCTCTGAATTCATATCGTGTATTGTCATATTTTTTTAGCATGTCGGGTTGGATAGTAGTTGCGGCTATGTTTGTTTTCGTCATTATGATAAAGAGATCTATGAAAGAACAATCTCTTATTGAATAATAGTAGTGTCACTGTTGATTAGGGATATCTTAATCATAGTAACCTGTGACTTCTTATCCAAGTCTATACTCTCGAACTTAGTTAGTGTTAATCTTTTACTTGTATGGCTACTGATGATTTTCTAAATGTAGTTAACTTGATTACTCATTATTGGTACAGATTAGCTAATACATTCTCTAGTCAGAAGCCTGAAAAGGTTTCACTAAATTCCCTATAGATTGAGTCTAAGAATTCTAAGAACCTATCATCATTTGATAATATTGTTTTCATCGTGCTTTCTTGTTCATATAGTAAAAGCCTTTTATTTTCATCAGTTATATCCTGGTTACCAGCTAACAAATTTGATTCATTATACATTATTGTTAGCTTAGTTCCTAGAACTTTAGCTTCCCGTCTCAGATCATAGTCCAATTGTACTAGACCGAGCTCTATATTATTGAGCAATTTGAATTTGGATAGGCCGCTTGAGGTTATTCTACAGCAATCATTTAAATACTGAGTTATAATGGCGTAGAATCTGCCAGTACTCTGCCTAATAGTGTTGGGTTGTAGATATTGAAAGAGAAGTGCTTTTAGCATTGAACTATCTCTATGATCTGTCAGTAGCTGTGGTGAATAGTTCAGTGTATTGGAAAAGATATAAAATAAGCCGAAAGTGGTCAACTTGTAATATCTCGAGTCGCGAAAAAGTGATGATTGTTGTACTTCTTTAATAAATTGGTATTCTTGCAGTCGTTTCATGATTGGAATTTGGGATTTGTGTTGTGAAGTAAGACGCTTTACGTTAAGATGTGATGCTATTCGACGTGCAGAGGATTCGTATGTATTCATAATCCTATATAATAATAACTTTTCAGTTTCTTCAAGATTTGGCTTCTCATATCCTGATATTTCAGATAGATATGTTGTATATTCATACATTTAACGTAGTCTGAATCTTGAGATACAGATGAGGATGATATATAAACATTCTTATATAAACTTAAAATAGTTAGACTGTTAATTTTGTTTAGCCAGTACAAAGAAGATTCCTTCACAATGCACTTTTGATCTAATATCTACGTACCACTACGATTCCTTCTTATTTATAAAATACTACTGTAGAGTAATCACCATAATGTGATGGTGTATTTATAGAAAAGATAGACGTCTGTTTTGTTCTTGATAAGGAACGTTTAATAAACCTCCAAAGAAAATTTTCCCGGTTGAATGCCTAAATTTAAATCGACTCAGGATATCATTAGAATTGTTGGGAATAAAGACCAGATTCGTAATTTTGGTGTCATCGCACACGTTGATCACGGTAAGACAACGATGAGTGATAGTCTATTAGCAGCATCTGGTATTATTTCTCCCTCAGTTGCAGGGCAAGCACTCGCATTAGACTCGATGAAACTTGAACAGAATAGACAGATGACAATACGTGGCGCAAATGTTACATTATTCTATGAAAATGAGGGAAAAGAATATGTAATAAATATGATTGATACACCAGGACATATTGATTTTACTGGAAGGGTTACGCGAGCACTTAGAGCAATTGACGGCGTAGTTGTAGTATCAGATTCAGTTGAAGGTATTATGACTCAGACTGAGACTGTGACTAGGCAAGCACTTGAGGAAAGAGTTAGACCAGTTTTATACATAAATAAAATAGATAGACTGGTAAAAGAATTAAGATTAAATCCAGCTGAAATGCAGAAGTGGCTTTCGAACATAATTGCAGAATTCAATAGACTAATTGACATTTACGCTGAGCCAGAATTAAAAGAGAGATGGAAGGTGAGTATACAAGGAAATAGTGTTGCTTTCGGTTCAGCCAAAGATAGATGGGGATTTAATTATAAAGTTGCCCAGAAAAAAGGAGTCAGTTTCAAGGATGTATATGATGCATATACCTCTGATGATCCAAATGCAATTAAATCACTTGCGCAAAGTGCTCCTTTACATGAAGCAGTTTTAGGAATGGTTGTTCAGCATCATCCTCCGCCGCATGTAGCCCAAAAATATAGAATTCCCAAGATTTGGCCAGGAGACTTGGATTCAGAGATTGGAAAATCTCTCCTTGCATGTGACGAAAAAGGTCCCGTCACTATGATGGTAACAACAATAAACGTAGATCCACAGGCAGGAAGAGTAGCAACTGGTAGACTTTTCTCTGGTACGATTAAGGACGGCGATGAGATCCGCCTAATTGATGCCAAGAGACTAGGAAAGGTTCAATCCGTGAACATATACATGGGTAATACAAGGGAAGTGGTGAATATGTTACCTGCTGGGAACATACCAGCGCTACTGGGACTTGATTACGCAGTAGCTGGTGAGACCATTTCTACGGTCAAAAGTATTCCCGCATTTGAATCCATCAAATACGTTTCAGAGCCCGTGGTTACTATTGCTGTGGAACCAAAACATCCAAAAGATTTGCCTAAATTGGTTGAAGCATTACGTAGAATCACTGTAGAAGATCCAAATCTAATAGTTAAGATTAACGAAGAGACCGGAGAGACCTTGATGGCAGGAATGGGTGTATTACACCTTGAAATTGCTACTTCTTTGTTACAAGAAGCAGGTCTTGACATAACCACTACACAACCATTGATAAATTATCGCGAAACTATTCGCTCCAAAGCTGGACCTATAATGAGCAAATCCCCCAACAAGCACAATAAAATTTTCATGCGAGTAGAACCGCTCGATGAAAATATAGTTGATTTGATTAGATCAGGACACGTAAAGGAAGACATGGATAGAAAAGAAGTAGCAAAAATTCTTAGAGAAAAGGGTTGGCCTGCAGACGAAGCTAGAAGTGTAGCCGCGTTAGATGTTAGCGGGAACATATTAATTGATGAAACTAAAGGTGTGCAATTTATCCAAGAATCAATGGACTCTATAAAATCTGGTTTTGATGATGTACTACATTCAGGGCCTATTGCCCATGAGTCGGTGAGAGGTGTAAAGTTTGTACTACATCACTTTGTGCCTCACGAAGATCCCGCTCATAGAGGTCTTGCACAGTTAATGCCTGCAACTAGAAGAGCTATGTTAGGATCTATGCTAATTGCGGACCCGGTCTTGCTCGAACCATTGCTGGGAATCGAGATCAAATGTCCACAAGAACAAATTGGCATTGTTGCTGGCATACTGTCGGGTAAACGGGGTAAGTTGTTGAATGTTGAACAAAAAGGAGTAGTCTCGATAATTCAAGGAGAAGTTCCAGCATCCGAAACATTTGACCTTTCAGAGGTCATGCGAGGAGGGACAGCTGGTAAAGCTATGTGGAATACATTTTTCAAAACATGGCAGCCAGTACCACAATCAATATTCAAAAACTTGATAGTGGAAATAAGAAAAAGAAAGGGCCTAAATCCGGAACCCCCTACTCCAGATGAATTCATAGACAAAGAATAAGAAGAATAGATCAGAAGATTCTATTTTATTTTTGGAAAGTACAGTCTTGTCCAATATTTTTATACTTTAACGTTGATCCAACTATGAATTTATTATGTTAGAATCTATAGATGTCACCTAATAGTTATAAGCAGTTATAACACTTCTAAACGTATGAAATTGGACCTACCAAGATATACTGAGAGGTTTGGAGCTATAAGTCTTCATGGAGTTCAACGTGTATATGAATTAGATTCTGGTTTCAATAATGAGAGAACAACTTCTGAAACAGTTCAAAGCATTGGAAACGAGGAAATCTCGGAGATTGAAAAAAAGATGGCAATAGTCATACCGATCAAAGGTGAGCGTCTAAAGCTTTTGGAAGGTGTATTAAGTGGTATTCCTCACGATTGTCTTACTATCATTGTATCTAACAGTCCCAGGCAGCCTGTAGATAGGTACAAATTGGAAAAGGAAGCATTAGAACAATTTAATAGATTTGTAGGAAAAAATGCCATAATTTTACATCAAAAAGATTTAGGCTTATCAGAAGCTCTCAAACAGGTCGGTCATACCACGATATTTGGTCCAGATGATATAGTTAGAAATGGCAAGGCCGAAGGAATGATAACTGGAATGCTCCTGGCCAAGATGGCGGGAAAGGATTACGTCGGTTTTATCGACGCAGATAATTATGTACCTGGAGCTGTCAATGAATATGTAAAAATATTCACCTCAGGTATTGCAATGTCGAAATCACCATATACTATGGTACGTATATCGTGGATCTATAAGCCAAAAGTTTCTGAAAGTGGATTATATTTTTCAAAATGGGGAAGAGTATCAGAAATAACAAATCAATACCTAAATTCACTAGTATCGTATTATACTGGATTTGAGACCGAAGTTATGCGGACGGGAAATTCGGGCGAACATTGTATTTCGATCAAATTAGCCGAACTATTAACATATTCTTCAGGTTTTTCAGTAGAACCATATGAAATAGTAAACATCCTGGAGGAATTCGGAGGTATATTGCCTACGGAAAATTATGATGCTATGGATAAGGGTGTAGAAATAATGCAAGTCGAAACAAGAAATCCACACTTTCATGAAGAAAAAGGGGATGATCACCTTAAAGAAATGTTTAATGGATCGCTTAGTTGCGTCTATAATAGCAAGATCTGTCCTCCAAAATTAAGAGAAAAAATTATCGAAGATCTTCGTGGTAGAGGGATACTGGACGAAGGACAGGATCTATTTCCACTAAAAAAGATCAGTCCTTTCAAAGATATTGATATCCATCAATTTGCAAAAATTCTGCATGAGAAGGCGACGAGTTTTGTCCACTCTGTTTAATGGTTACATTCTTAGTAACATGAACACTTGACTATTCCCTTGTATTACAAGATGCAATATATTTGCCTAGATCTAGACTACGTAGAAACATTTACGTGATCTATTTGATAATCACGAAACAATTCAAAAAAGACAGTATCGTGGGTCGAAGCAGAATTTATTATGTAATGTTCGAATCGAATCTGAAGTTCTCTACAGATTCAGATAGTAAACTAGAACGATCAATTATTTGTATATAAATGAATGTAACCAAGGCTTTTCGGATTGCTACTCGCTTGTTGCTGCAGTGCAGTAATCTATAACCGTTTTTGTTATTGGATTGATTAATCTTGACCCAATTATGGTTTGCATATAATATGAGTCAAATGTCTTACCACGTGCTATAACTTAGCGATTCACATCTGCATTAGCAATTGTTTGAAATAGATTTCTTGCCCTCAATTATCCATAAACAATGTTATTTTGACTTCTGTAGATGAGACGAATTCTTAAATTAAAAATAATGCTTGCGATTATTTTTACATTCAAATAATATTATATAATATTATATAATATTATGACCAATTCTAGTTGGGGGATATGATCGGGATAATTTCAAAAATGCATGAAGTTCGTCGTCGAAGTTCTAGAAAAGCCAAGCAATTACCACACTCACAGCCATTCACTCTGGATGAGATTTGCCCTACTTGGGCCACCAAACTAAAACTTGGCTTGACTAACAAGGACAAACAAATACTCTCGCATGATTCTAAATACTGTTTGGTAGGAGAAGCTTGGGGATTTACTGGTAGACAAGCAGGCTATTATTTCGCACCACTTATTCCATTTATAGGATGCTGGACTTGCATAAAATTTGGAAAAGACATGGGCAAACTATCCAAAGAAAAAATGACATACAAAATGGAAGACTTTCAGCCATTGATTAGGAGATTTCTTGAACACTGGAATCAACGACATAAGCTTGTCACTAAGAGGTTGAAAGAAATATAATACATATATTATATATCACATCTGATTTACATTTTCGTAATCTAGTAAATGAGTTTTGATTATTTTATATCTTGATTTTGTAGATAATTTAATACCACTGACCAGTGATAATACGTCCAGACTCATATCTTAAGCCCTTCTATGTACATGGTTAGTATACAAACATGATTGATCGGCTACGGTGCTTATTATATTATTTTATCCAGAATTTATTTATGGCTACAAGATGCCCCTGCCTCCTATAGATTGTCATGTTAACGATGCCTTAGAGCAAATAAGTCGTGCAGAATATGGTTTTCATTATATAATAATTTACGCAAATTTATTTACATTAATAGCGTTATATTCAGCATTTCTAGTGGGTATATATTTCTAATTCGGGAATTTGGACCAATATCACGATAATCGTTATATTTTAGATCTTTGTTCAATTAGATAGATGGCACAGAGGCTGCAGACACTTGAAGTAGGAAATTATGTTATTGCAGTTTATCCTACTAAGGAAGAAAAATTTAATGAAGCCTTTGCCTTTCTAAAAGAGGGTCTACAAAGAAATGAAGTTCTTGTTCTCACAACTAATGATTTGCTAAAAGATGAAATTCGTGTCAGGATGAGAAATGAGTGGAAAGTGGATGTCCTAGAGCTTGAGTCGAAGGGTGATATAATTATTAGGACCACCGAAGAGTTGTATTTTCCTGATGGGGTGCCAAATATTCAGAGAACGAAGGCATTGTGGTCAACTCTGGTGGAAAACTCCCTTAACAAAGGAAAAAGAGGACTGCGAGTAGTTGGAGACATGGAGACATGGGAGCATTTTTCAAGAGTGGATTTACCAAAGAATTACTCGCATATGAATCATGTTTGGAACAAAGATTTAACTTTCCTGTTATCGGCATCTGTGCATATGATTCTAAAGATGTTAGTAGCTTAACATCAGAACAAATAAGGCAGCTACAGCAAAACCACAATCCGGTTTGGATGCAAGATTATTAGTCGTATTAATATAATAAATTGGAAAAAGACTGAAAATAGTATTGTGTTTAAGATTTTTTTCATAACACCGCTGGAAAAATCATCCCAAATGTAGTTCCCTGAGTATGATCATTATATACCCTATCTCCAATCCAAATTTTTCCCCTATACCTTTCAACTAAAGCTCTAACTATTGATAGTCCTAATCCTGCACCTCTCGCTTTAGAATAGTATCGTTCAAATAACTCCTTTTTCATTGAATCTGGTATGCCATTGCCATAGTCTGAAATAGTTATCATCCAATACTTTGTTTCACCAATAAAATAGTCCTTTATCGTTACATCAATTTTCACTTCTGATTGATCTGTATATTTTATAGTATTAGAAAATAGATTTATAAAAATATCTACAAGTAGATCTTCAGCCATTATATTTATATCCAAAATGTGATCGCCATGCACCATGCTTAATGAAACTTTCTTACCATGTGGATTGTTATTATATAATGTTCGTTCTACTGTAGAGTGCGCATTGTTAATTGCATCTGGTAGGTTCTTTGACACTAGTTTTAAATCCTTTTGTGTATACAACCGTTCTAACCTGCGTACGTTATCTACAAATGACTGACTTTTAACAAGTGCATTTTCTGCGGAAGTAAGAAGTGAAAAAATTGTTTCACTATCTGGTGACAAAACAATAATTTTATTTTTCTTGAGGAGAGAAATTACAAGTTCAAGACTAGTTTGTATTATTTGATGATAATTTCTGATATCGTGTGTAATTAGATCGACTAAAAGATTGGAGTGTTTTTTCTCCTTTAAAATTTCATCATAATTATCCTTTTCTCTCCATATGGTATCAAAGCAATAGACCGAATTTTTGACTAATGATATGTTTCTAGAGTACAGCCAATCATTAACAGAAAGTATGGTATCATTTATGTTTTCTTTACCATATTGCTGTATATCAAATGAAAAAGAAAAAATATCCTGCTTATCTCTTATTAAAACTAATGAGCTTGTTAATGGTATTGTAGCTGTTGCATTCGATGATGGTTTTATAGATTTATAGCCGATAAAGGGGACTATCTTTTTTATTAACTCCCCATTACTTTCATCATAAGTGCATAGTAGCCTAGTGACAATATTCTTACTTAGTTTCTGTGATATCAGACGGTCAATTATTTTAGAATGAAAAAGGAAGTGCAATGATGCTGGATGCTGCAGCATGATATCTAGCACGGATTCAACTGAAGATATAAATTCAAATAATGTGTCAGAAAACTTTCTGTCTACATTCCTTGAATAGTTGTTATTTGGTTCTTTATTATACATTTTTTTATATACCCAGCTAACTTGCTCAAACAATTGTTATATCAAATATATAAATGACATTAAATTATCAAATTAATCAGATCACATTTTCTTTCTTTCGACGCTTGTGCTTAGTATTATAGTAGATTAAATACACTTGAGTCTGCAAGCACAATTTATTTATTCGAAATATATTAAAAATTGATTATGATCTCTCTATGTAACACTGATTCTCAAACTATACTTAACCTGTTAATCATAATCCTAGGGAAAGAAAATATGTTTGAACCTGTTAGATATCTATTTTTTAGATCGAATCCAAACTAATAAGACAATATTATGAATAATAGAATGTTTGGTACCATGATTGATTGATCGATATATCTGCTGATATGATGCATAATAAACTACGTTCGCTGAATATTTCAATTATTGTCAAACGAGTAGAGATCTTTCCTGTTCCATTTTATATGTTCTCAATACAGGTCGGATTAGTTATAATCTCCAGAAGCAATACTATTTAGAATACCCAATGTTTAATCTTATTATTTAGAGGATATGGTATATGATTGGTTAATAAGATAGATCCTAGTCATAATAAATCAACGATTTTGATATATCTGTTGCATTTTCTAGCTATTGCGAACTGCGTACTCTGGTATTTACCATACATAGTATAGTGTACTAGTGATAATTATATCTACAGTGTTCTATTATAAAATCTAAGGAAGCACTAGATAATTAATTTCATATTTTTTGCCACCTGATATAATCATCTCGGAGCGAATAGCTAATCTTTACAGACATGGATGTAACACAGTATTTTTACATTTTATTGTCCAGGCGATCTCTAGAATTTTTGTTCTACTAGTCCACTAAAATATAGACGATGATTAGATAATAAAGTACAAACTCCCTGTCAGTAGTAATGAAAAAATGGGTTAGATTATTAGTTAGATTTTGAGTATTTTTTCATACTCATTTAATAATCCTGTATCTAGTAGTGATGGTGGTTATAGTCAGAATGTGCAAATGCATTGGTTGTCAGAATTGGTGCTTTGGCTACAATTGCAATTACTATCAATACGATTGCAACTGCGATAAAGATGTTTGTCTGATTCTTCAAGTTTATATCAACTTGCGCTAAACCTTATTCGCGTTACTAAGAAAAAGCACATTCATCGAATGTACTGTAAAAGAAATCAGCTAACTAGATATGTTAGATTATGAACTTAAATATGGTCTAAAGAGATAATTGTAATAACGGTTTACTAATTGAGCTTAGACCAATTCTTCTATCTGTCAGTTAATATAATTGTACTAAATCTCGGAAATTGTTCAGATAACTCTTATTGAGTAAAACACGAGTCAGCACTTACCTCTAGTATTTTATTAATATCGTATATAAATCTGAAGTTTAAGGAAACGGTAGAAGCGAGTAATGAACAATTGTCATATTGTTAATATTCCTTTGTGCTTCTGCATTAGGGCTTAAATTTGAACAAGTTATGTTTGCAGGTAATGCATTATTTCCACAATTATTGATTTGTTGTTCTATTTTAGGCTTGTAATTCTTAGCAAATACATTGTTAACTCCGGTTCCCAGTGCTAAGGTAAATAGTCCGACAACTACTATTGAGATAGCACTCAGTAGTGCAAGTTTATTTTTTATTTGCAAGCACTAATCAAGAAATAATTTGTTTTTAGGTTTATCTATGTTGGGCGATATTTTATGGCAAGTAAAATCTGATATTTGTTCTATACCATAAGCAGAATATCTATACGATCCAGATTTGTCCATATTCTTATATTGTATCACTTTTTACAAACACACGTTTAATGCCACCAATATGATGTATAACATGATGTAATCTTTGGAATGCCTAACTTTCGACTGAACTATTTCGTCTTTGCTCTCACTATGTATGGCACTTACATAAGCAATTTTTCGAAATACTCCGTTATAGATCAAATTATAACGACAATCTTGGTAGATAATGTGGCACTTATACGTACAGATATGTTTCATTCAGTATGCTGCTGTACACCATATTTTCACTGATTTGTTAAGATTGGATATTGTAATCCATAAATTTTACCAATCATTGTTACTTTATCATTATCTTGGTTGAAATTATCTTTGTCGATCTTAACTGTACTTAATTGTTTGGCATATAAATTGATATCCAAGAACAGATTTACATTGACCAAACTTCTAATGTACTCAAAAGGTTAAAAATGCCTCACTGACTTTCAGTGGATCCGATGGAATTGTTATCAACACGCAATTATAGATCTAGTGTCAAAATTCAGAATTATTGTAGCAAATCAGTTCTTGTTTTGGCCTCCTAATTGATTCCTTTATTGATTGTTACAATATTTCCAATAGACTTGTAAATCCATTGTTGTTATTAAACCTTCCAGTGACCTCGCCCGATCCTGATTAGGAGAGTAATCATGATGGAGGTAAAGTAATGATTGGACCTGATCACAATGTTTACACTGAAATTGGTGACGTAGGAGGACATAGAGGTCAAGCACTGGACGATAAGGATGGTGCAAGACTAGACGGAACAAGCTGGATATTGAGAGTTACAAAAGATGGTCAGTCAGCAACACCAGACCCATTAGGACGAGAAGTTCCTACTAGAGTATATTGTGCATAAGAAATCCGAAATAGTTTTGGTTTTGATTTCGATCCTATAACATGCAATATCTGGGACACAGAAAACGGAGCAGATGATAACGATGATGTAAACTTGGTGGCAACGGGCTTTAACAGTGTATGGCTGAAAATGCAGGGGATGGCACCTCCAAACTTTGATCCAAATACTGAATTAGTAACCTTTGATGGCAAGGGCAAGTACAATGATCCGCAGTTTGTATGGAGACAAACAATTGGCCCAACAGCTTAAAAGTTCTTGAACACAGATAGACTGGGAAAGCAATATGAAAACACGATTTTTATTGGGGATGTTAATACAGGTAATCTTTACAATTTCAAACTGAATGCAGATGAAATGGTTTGCAGCTCGCTGGGACTCTTTCAGACAAGATGACGGATACTAGGGAAGAACTCCACCCAATTATATTTGGACAAGAATTCGCTGTAATAACAGATATCAAAGTGGGAGCCGGGGACGATTATTTATACATACTTACATATAACTGGAGCATATCGAATACTTCCGCGATGATGTTGCAGTGAATCAGTCTTTTATAATGGCCTATAAGATAGGACAAAGTTAGTTGTTTTCAAGTTAATTTACAAATGCTCTTTCATCAATTTACCGGAATACCTCATTTCTTTTCAATTCAATTCTTAAATACGAAGAATACAAGACCCTCTCAATGTTTAGAAAGATGGTCGAGACGTATACTTTCATTCGAACAACATAAAAGATTCCTCAAAGCTATTAGCAGTTGGAATAAGAATTAAGACAAGACGAACAGGCTGTTATCTGTGGAAAAACAGCTTCAATAGCTTCGAGATATCGGTTTTGTAGATGTGGACTGTTACTGGATATAACTAGAATTTACATTATTTGTCGGCTACAAAATATGATTGTATTATGATGTCAGACCTATTTCTATAATAACCCTTGCAGTTAGTAACTTATGGGAGATATTATTTATACTTTATATTTGCTCCTTGAAATATGATACTGTTGTGATGATTCCCTATTTTAAGGGAATACGATATAGCTGCGAAATTATCGGCAATAATTAAATAATGTTTAAAAGTAATGACTTGTCAATTTTCTATGTTATTTATCTAGTATGTGTGTTTGTCATTTCTGACATAAGATTAGATGATTCATAAAATTGACAGAATAATGTCAAGACTTGCGTCTTTTCCCAAAACGTTTTGGCTTAGATCTCAATACATGCTTGCAACAAGGACATTTTGATCCGTTGTGTTTTATGAAAATACAACATATTGAACATCTTTTAAATCCTGCGTCATATACTGATGATCTTCCTCCTCTTTTTACTTGTAGGGACACGCAGTATCCTATACATCGACATGACAAATCTTCGTTACAATTAATTCGCATTGATAGTTATTAACAGTGGGTTTACACTGCATTCATTTGCAAACAGATTACCTTTGTGTTATCATCAAAATTTCAAAATGTGGGAGATATTTATCTTATGATCTTATACTTCAAAATCAAATGCAAACATAGTCGAAGTTACATATATGTTAAGGGTTTTGCTTTCAGATCTAAGTTTAAATTCAAAAATGACTTTATGGTATAGAGACCAGTTTTTGCCAACATCATGTTTCACTACGAAGAAATGAGTTTTGCAGTTACCATTATCATGCTACCCATGACTTATCTCCATGAAAGATGATTTCATCCAAATCTTAAACCATTCAAGAAATGATTCTAGATTCATTTTATGTTTCATGAATAAAGCCATTTCTTTTATAGCACTTTTACCTGTATTGGTTGGTAAATCTATTATTTTGTCCTCACTAATGTTATCAAAAAGCCTAACTAATATTGGCTTTACCAAAGGAACTGTTCCTATTTTTAGGTTCATATCTATACCATTATAAGTATCTTAAGAACTTTAAGAACATTTAGGCTAATTTCACGAGCTTTGACTTTTTTAGATTCGTATTAAATTCTCTTCGATTCCAAATGTTATAATGGTTGTTCTTATTGGTGAATTATAAAGGGTCTCGTATAACCTAAGGAAGAATAGTTATTTCTGTAAGAAATCCCTTGTTAAAAATCCTGGCTTGCTAGATAACATCACTGCCGATGAAGAATTGTCTGGCCTTTTGAACTTAATATTAATTTCTGCAAAGAGGCTGTTATCAAAACGTAAATTTGTAAAATCTCCTACTATGGAACAGATTAGGGAACGATATCAAAGACTGTCTGACCCAGCCAAGTCCTGGCTTGACGATAGGTGTGTAGTGGGCGCACAATATGAGACTGATAAACAGGAAGCTTATTCAGATTTTATTACTTATTGCTGGGATAAACGACTTAATGGGCTGGAAATAAATGCACTAGGTAGAGTTTTCAAAGCACGGCGTGCAGGATAAACGTGTTGGTAATGGGGCTGATCGAATTCATATTTGGTCAGGGTTAGCCCTTAGATCAAATCTAAGGGACGATGGTCAAAATGCCTTGCTGTAGATAGCGCTAGAGTTATTCGGCATAGTTACATCCGGGATACCAGGGATAATTTTGAATTCTACTATAACTTTCTTGTTATCTGTTGTTTGTTTTACATGATTATGTGCCAATTTTTTCCTTAGGTTTGTAAATAACCGGGGTATCCCGGGTTTTGATGAATTCTATCCGATTATGTGATATAACCTTACAATTACATACCAATCCACTAAGATAATCAAGTACGCTTACCCAGGAAATATAAGGACATATGTTTGCGTCATGCTATCCAATAATTGCTACAAGCAGGAAGACTTACATTGCAAAGTACCTCCTATAATAATGAACGTACATCTGGATCCAATAGAGCAGAACATCAAGTACAACGATCCGACTATGAATAAAGAATTGTTTAAAATCCTCTGAGCCGACTCTTGAATAGCACCATCCTTTACTTTATTGTGCTGTCTTAATGATTGATTTAACTTCTCCAATTCCTCTATCTTTGTCTGTATATCCCCGCCATAACTTTCTAATTGATGGATATTTATGAAGGTTAAATACGGCTCAATCTTACGCAATATCTCTGCTTTTTCAGAATCCTTCTTACGTCAATATGCGGGACCAGAATGACCTATAAAAAAAATCGGAGTAGTGTTGATAGTATTAATAGCCTGAAATCGTTAGTGATATTTATTAGATATCAAACCTTCGATCTTAGTCTCGCATTTTAATAATACTGTATTCTCAATGTCATCATCAATTCATGAGCATAACTTGGTCCAAATTTTAACGCCACTGGATCTCGAGGCATTTTATCTTACATTCGATGTGATTAGAACACTATTTTATTTTATTACTGTTTCCCTTATGTATTTGGTTCATATGACACACTGCATTCAAATCTAACAATCGCATGCCGCAGACAATCAATTTACTATTTACAAATATGATTTTTAATGATGGTAACGTATGCAGAACTGTTATAGTAGAATAATTCTCTATCTATAACATGGCTAGGAATTCTTACAGTGGTGGACAAAACCGAACACCCATAGAATTAGGACCGATTTTGGATTTTTTACCTAGTTTAGTATGTGTCGTTGCATCAACATAGCCATGCTTCGTTACACAAATATCTATTCTTAATACAAACTTGCTTTCTATCTGGGTATTCTGGTGGTAGCATTAGTGCTTTGTATATTTGTACTTGGATTTGTATTTGTATTAATACTTGTATTTGTATTAATACTTGTTGCTAGTCCTCTATAATCCTCTATTATAAAGTCAAAATTCGCTATTCTGGTACCAATGGAATTGACCACTTGTCTGGTTATTAGTGGATTTTTTATGCCACCATCTTTTGATTGATTTTCAAAATATATTTGAGTAGTAAGTAAGGGCTGGCCTGGGACTCCGACCATGATATGAATGGGACTTAGACTCGGACTTGTGCGAACATTCGTATCCTCTGTATGCAAATGTCCTGGGTAAATGGTATCTAGAACATATTTACCATCTTTGTCCGTCACGATCTTGCCTCTGAGATTGTAGCCCTTATTATCATAGTTTCCATTAGCATCAGCCTGCCAGACATCCAATACAGCTCCCTTAACTGGCTTGCAATCAAAATTGGAGATTACCTTACCAGTTAGTTCGAGCCTAGGACCTGACAAACCATTAGCAAAATTCTGTCCTTGTCTGAGTGGCGATCCAGGCTTATACTCCGGGCCTTGCATGGTTGGCTCGGTTGTATTACATTGTGAAATCAGAGGTGTTTGTGGCCTTAAAGGTAGTGTCACATTTTTGGTCCCTATTTTACTTGAATTATTCAGATTCGATGTTGACGATAAGGTTGTTGATTTCGATTCACTGTCGCCAGATGTGTTGTTTGTATGTACAACGGCAGTAATTGGAGAAATCACTCCTCTTATTTCACCCTTCTGATGTTCTAGTGTGCGTACGTCTACAACTGTTTTACCTTCTTTCATCAATTTCACCAAATCGGATACTCTTTTACCAGCCAAAGGGCCATTTAGATCGTCCGACGTAATAATGCCACTAGATAATACACCGTTTATTTGCCCTGTCGGTATACCGGATTTCCCATTATGAATTGCATATGGATTGAACACCTCTGCGAGAAGGGAGCCATTTTTCTGACCTACCCGTGCTCCGATTACAGCGTTGATATTATTGGCAATAATCTCGTAGCTTAAAGTATCATTAGAGTTTCCATTAAATTTAGCTGTTCCTGTTGCCTGTGTCTTTATGGGCGGAATTTCGTTCTGTCCTGATAGTTTTGTAGTAAACGTTTGTTGCTGAGCATGTGCATAATTAAGAGTAAAAGTTTCAAATTCTAGTACTTGCACTATCATACCATTAGTTAATATTAAACATGCACCCAAAATAGTAATCAAAATTATTACTTTAGTATTCAAAGCCCATCTTATAGAATGTAAAGTGTATTATTTAAGATGTGCTTAAAAAAAGTTATTGTAAATCGTATATCCTCTCGAATTTAGAATATCGAGAACCAAATTATACTAGGCTAGATTATTACTATTAGAATTTCAGAGTCCTCCTGTTGAAATCTGATAGATAATTCAAACCTTGTAGACAAAATAAAGCAAGCAAATCAAATCAAATCAAATCAAATCTAATGAAATGCACAAGCACAATAGAGTGTTAATGCACCACAGTTATCCTCTTGATGTCTTTTTTATCCGATATTCTGGAAAAAATACCGTTGTGTGTATAATTAGAATCGAATCTACATATCTTGGCTCAAATATACTCATCCAAGACTGGTAATCAGACTTGCTTTTTACGACTTAGTTCAAAGCCTACTTAGCACAAGAATAATAAATATGATTAATGGATCCCTTTAATTTTACATCAGAAAGATCATTGACCCAATTGTATTTTGAAAAAGCAACAGACATATACGAATTAATCAACTAGTTCTATTGTATCAACAAAAATGTCAATTTCTTCTATCAAGGTCAAAGTTCTATATTTTGCCAATATCAAAGAAGTTGCAGGAACTCGAGAGGAAGAATTTATCATATCAAATCCCGCAAGTAGTGACCTACTATTGCGTAGAATTCAGGAAATGCATCCTTGTATTAGTGACCTTTTAAAAACAATGACCATTTCCGTGAATTGTAGGGTTATATTAGATAATGTACTCTTGAAGGACGCAGACGAAGTCGCTTTGCTGCCACCAGTTGCTGGAGGATAGATCCACTTTGATTTCAGCTAATGACAATAGTATTAATGACAAACTTGAATTATATGAAATCAAAAGAATTACAGAAGGAGAGATTTCTATAGAAGATACCTTTGAATCCATACAAGATAATAGTGTAGGGGCTACAGTACTCTTTGTAGGAACTGTTCGCAATTTCAACGAAACGGATATTGTTGTAGGAATGTATTATGAATCATACATCAAGATGGCAGAAGGAAGAATGCAAATTATCATTAATGATGCCAGACAAAAATGGAATATTAAATGTAAAGTTCTTCATAGAATAGGTGATCTAGAGGTAGGAGATATCAGTGTGGTAGCAGCAGTCTCCGCGTTTCACAGACATGATGCGTTTGATGCATGTCAGTATATAATGGAAAGGATCAAGCGGGAAGTTCAGATTTGGAAAAAGGAGCGGTTGAGTGGAGGAGATGAGCGATGGGTAAAGGGATATCTCAAGGAGAAGTAAGATACTATGAATATTCACATTTTAGATCAGGCAGTTCTGTTTAGACGCTGACATGATCATTGGCATATACACTATTTTCTACTCATTATTTATGAATGATGTATTACAATTTGAGATGTGATGAATTACGAATCGCTCAACTACCGAACAGTAGCAATTGTTAGTTGTCTTATGATGCACATTAATTTTGAAATCATGGATGTGATATTTTCCACCATTCATCCTGAGTTTAGTTAGTCAGAATTGTGTGCTCTCAATTCTAATTTGATATTAACTCATACGTATGCATTCCATGATAAATCTAAATACAAACAATTACAGAAGATAACAGAAATAATGTTGTTGTCATTTAAGTAAAGACAATAAAATCCTCCAATTTCATTGTGAAATTTAAGTGTCATATACTTAGTTTATTAAGCATATCTGTATAACATTAATATGATAAGTCAATATACTAACTGCCCAAGAACAGGCGAACACAAGAAGCCATAGAATGAACACCAAAGAGTTACTGAGGATACAGATGTATCAAACATCTTGAAGTTTTTTCAACGGTCGTTGTATACATGATGATAAATGCAGAGGATTTGCAAATAAAGAATGTAATAAGATAAAGCGTTAGTCAATTAATCATTAATGCTGTGGTAATGATTACAACTATTTCTTCTCTTCTATCTTAAACTGAAAGAGAATTCTTTATCGATATTAAAATAATAAAAGGATCAATTTAGATATCTGGGTATTCACAATTTGCGGCATATTTTTATGTCAAATTTGTTACCACATGTTCTTATTGTGTATACTTATGTACATAAAAATATACTATTAAGGACCGTTTCTAAATGTGATATCTGTGACATTTTACTACTTACCAAATATGCCTTGGACAATGAGTCTGAAGCTTGCCATTTCGCTTAATAAGCGGATAGGATAAGTAGAATTACCTCCACAACTACAATTTCACTCTAGTAATCTAAATCTCCACTAGTTTTCCTTATGTCGGGAAAGATATGCTATGCAAGACTATATACACAGTTAATTTCTATACTATGATGAATGGATCGTGAGTCAGATTATCTTCTAAAGTGTTTGAACTGTCAACATTACAAGGTTGATCATAACAGAAATGGTAGTAAAGGGAAAATGGATTGTATGATTACCCCCTGTAAATGTAGAAAATTTATACCAGATAGGAAATACTATAGAGCAAGTAAAAAGTGATTGGATTTGACTAATCTTTATAATTTTTCTCTATGTATTCATCGCATTTATAATGGAGAAGAATATAATGCATGTCGCCCACATTTGGATCGAACACTTAATTATCCTAAGTAAATTGTTAATAGAGTCCATCGTAAATTGTATAGACAATGTATCCATTTCAAAGTCACGTTAATCTGGATTCTTCTTAATTCAAAAAAGTCCAAAATACGTCTAGAAAACTAATTGAATTGAGATTAAAATCCAGTGAATTAAATAAAATATATATTTGCTCACTTTCAGACATAGGAATATTTCGCGATTATTTCAAAGTAGTATGATGGTATAGTTATTGGTTCTATTAATAATTCATAGATGGGCTTCATCAGGTCACTGAAATATGGATCCGTGTATTGAATCGCAATGGGAATTTGGATAAAAGCGTAGATTCTTATGTGCTTCACATTTTGAATAGATTATGAGCGAGAATGCTGAACGAGTCGTATTTATTTCATCACAAGAAGTCTCTATAGAAAGCCCTACAGAATCTTCTTTTAGACTTAGATATGCGAAGGAATTGGAAAAGAAGAGGGTGCCAGGGACCGATGACTATTATGGTCCTGATGAATTGTTAGAAGAGAAACTAAAAGTCAACCAGCAGCAGATGAAGACGCCGGGCCGAAGGGGAGAGATCATAAAGCAAGAAGAAATTGCTAAAGAGATCATTAGAAGGTTGTCAATTCATCAAAAATAACCTACAGCCAACTTAACAGTAAAGTCACTAATTAATTAAATGAATCGTTTTTATTGATTTACTATTCAGAAACATGATGAAGGATTTCAGTATCGAAGCATTAGTGAAGAGACTAAAGGATCTTGATGAAATTGGAATAGTAGAAAGATGTACAATTAAACAAACATACAATGAAATCTCTCCTAAAATAGAATATAGTTCAGTTTATTCGGGCTAATAGTACTGTGATGGAAACAATAGTTCCCACATATACTAACCTTGAACACGTCATCTAATACTTGAAAATAGTATATTTCCAATGTTATTATCATCTAATAATGGTACTATTATAATTCTTGAACTCTATATAATATGTAATATGTATGTGAATCATGCTTCAATTTATTGGTAATCTTCATGATTACTCATACGGATAGCTAAAAAATCATAACATGAAATCAATTTCTATCTATAGGATAAATTTTTTGTGCACAGCACTTCTTAAAGTGCATAATTATGTCATTATTATCTGTATATCAATCAGCATAAGCCATGTTTTAGTTAGTTCTTATTTCAACGTTGAAGATTTCATTTATTGTATAAATTGATTAGTAAATCAATTACTGGATTTATACGGATCAATATGTGAAATCTAAAAAATTATAAATGCGATAGGTACTGATTGCTGCTAATGTTCAATAAATACACAGCAGCAATATGCGCAGTAGTGATTTCATCATTAGTCGTAGCATCAGTGTTCGCAATCGGCATTGTACCACAACAAGCATCTGCGCAGACGAGTGGAAGCGGCGGTGGCAGTAATAACCAAACTGGTAGCAACTCAACTAGCAATGGCGCAGCATCTGGTGGTAGCACGACTGGGGCTAGTGGTAGCGGAAACGGTTATTAACAGGATTGACTATCATATGACATCATAAAATTGGTGAAGCACCAAAAAGATGTCCGCTAAGATAATCGTCATTTTTATTCTTATTGATATGTTCTATTATTTCATAATCGGTTAATATCTTAGGTATTTCTGCTATTGTTCCTGTTCTGCAGTGGTCATGACCTGTTTAGAACATGAGTCTAAATCAACCATCCTTCTTTCTTGTTAATACTGAAATCTTGAGTGAATTTGTATCTTGTTTCCTAAATTCTGTAAATCATTGTAGGCACGCTATTATTATTATTCTGCATCTCATTTTCTTTTATAATTCCATATTCAAATACTTTGTATTGATATCCATGCGACATCTTCTTGTATTACGGTATGTCGTCATCTGTTATCCTACAACTGTAGCTGAATTCCTACTTTCCTAGGTTAAATGATATCGAGAAAAAATGAAAATATCTTTATTAATTACATAAAGTAATGTTGCATATTGCCTGCAAATAAAACATATTCATACGAATCATTAGTTTTGAGCAGTTTACTCATGGTTGTGATATCAGGAATAGTGTTATTCAGCGGAATCAGTATTAACTTGATTAATAATAGTCAAGTACAAGCATAAACACAAGTAGGACAGATAAAGGTCAACAAATTGTGGGAAACACCTACTAACTTAAAGAATCCAGAATCAGTCGCGTATGCACCCAAACAAAATGTTTTGTTCGTCTCAAATGTAAATGGAAGACCCGATCAAAAGGATCAAAATGGATTCATTTCCAAGGTTTCACCCTCTAACGGAAGTATAATTGATTTGAATTGGGTGACAGGACTAAATGCACCAAAGGGCATAGCTATTTCAAATGATGGTAGTAAAT
>JBEDUN010000049.1:0-30834 GCA_040414675.1 Nitrososphaeraceae archaeon
TGTTATTCATAGTTGGCGTTACAATATATAGATATAGACATACAAAGCTAAGTCGTTCATTTGATTCATTAACATTCATTATTAATTCATTTTTTGAACTTGTAATTAATCTTCTATTCAAGCTTACTGCTACATCTAGGATGAGATTATTCCTAATAAGAATATATTAAAAAGATATTGCATAGTTGAATCTTGCATGCATTTGTGTGAAAGTTTACTAATAGTCATATATGCCGACTCCGGGCTCTTGTTGATATTCCATACAGCTCTCCTCTTCTACAAACCTATCCAGCTATTATTTCGTTCGTAATAAAACTGGTCTGGTTCGCAATAGCCGTTACTAGTAGTAGTCATCCCTTATCTCTATCAACTCTATGTCTAGGGTCGAGCATTTCCCCAGTAATTTCTTCGGGTAAACCTATGTGAAACACTTCTTGATTACACTGTGAACATATAAATTCTATTACACCAATATGGATAGAAACCTTCATTTTATCACATATACAATCAAGACATGCCACCAGATCGTGCGGATCATTATATTTGATAGTCATTTCTTACTTACCGCCTCCCTGCCCTATTATTAGGAGCATTCGTCTTGCAGTAGTAACATCCAATTCATATTTTGCTATGTTAATAGACCAATCAATGCAGTTTATTCTGTTTGAATTTCCTAGTTGAAATATCGATATAGAAATGGTAGTTTGAGATTTGTTATAGAATATCATTGCTATTATTGAACACCATCTATCATGTATATTGTGTTTCTATCTGCACCCCGTCGTATTACCTTCAAAACGGTAAAGCCCTTTCTTAGCTGTTCTATGATTTGTAAACATACTGTTTTGCTTACAGTCCATGTCTGTTCTCTTGCATTATTGACGTGTGTAACCTTACACTCATAACGCCTGATAGGCTTACCATTTAGGTCTTTAAATCTTTCATTCTCTGTAGGAACTATCTTGTCTCTTTGCGGATCGATTTTTAGAAAATAGATTTTGTCTGGTATTGGTTTGAAATACTGATTGCTAGTCTCGATCTCCTCTTCGATTGATTCAAGATTGTTGATTGCATTTTGACTTAGTTCTTTGCTTTTATCCTGGTTTAATGCTGTACTTGCTGCCATATATTTAATATGCACAATACTCTATATATGCATTACGTGTGTTCTATGCAGAACACGTAATGCATATATATAGTGTTAAGTATATAAAATACATCATATGAGTATAACAGTAGTGATAGAAGGAAGGAAGAACATAAGCATAGATAGCCAGACATGGGAACGCTTGAAGACCTTCGGGAAGTTTGGAGAATCATTTAATGATCTTTTAAACAGGCTTATGGATACTATCGAAAGAATGGAGAGAAGGAAATGAGTAGATTAGCATACGATACATTTAGAGCAAGTTATATGCTAACTGCAGAGGAAGAGCTGCCTGAGAATAGGGAAGAGTTTACTGCATTTATTGAAGATACAATGCAGGCTCATGGAATAGAATGCGATAACAAATTCAAGGAGTTACCAGAAGAAACCAAGAGACAAGTGCTCGAGGAAGCTAGAAAATTATTTGCCAATAGTAAAAAACGAAAAAAGAAGCAACAACAGGATATGGAAAGTGAGGATAAAGAAGAAGTCGAAGTAATAGAAAGCAGTAACTAGTTAGTTTTGTTATTTTTCTAATTTTACCGTTAGATATGCAATGCTTTATACAAGCTAATATTTTCATCCTTTAATTTCTGATAACTTACAGGAAGGTAGCCGCGGGTCGCACCAATTAAACCTTCCCTAATCTTTACATCGGAATGAAAATCCAGTCTTCTCAAGTTGTTACATTGGTCTAACCATTTTCGGATTATGTCATATGCTATCTCATTTGGCATGCATTTTACATTTTTCAGATATGGTGCCAGGATACGCCATATTGCATATTTTCTATAATCGTGGATGGGTGTTACGAGTAGTCTTTCTATCCAGTGAATACTACATTTAGTATTCAGTTCCAAGTTCCTAGAAATGTGCTTTTGTAGTTGCTTCCTTTCTTCATCCTTTAATCTCTTGTCTGTAAGATATGCACAGAAACTACCAATAAGTAAGCTGATATTAGGCCTATTGCCATCCCACTTCTTAATTATCCTAACTTGAGTGTTATTCTTAGAGTTATAAGAATAGGGAATTCTTAACAAACAGTTTTTCGAAGAGACAGTGCGATTATGTGCAGAGTCAGACATTCCAGATGAGAGATACCATTCTGCAAATCTCAAGAATTTAGTTGACGGCTGTTCAGTATCTGCAAACTCCTTTATATTCTCCAATACTATTGGAGCATTTAATGGAATGTAAATATGATAGCCATTGCCTGACCAAATAACTGTGGGTGGATTGAGATTCAAAATATCTTTAATTCTTTTAAGCGTCTTTCGTAATGCGGCCTTGATTGCTAGATGTTCATAGTCAAAATTATGCATATCCAGATCAATCATTATAATGTTAGGCGGTATCAGATTTTTGATACTTGCCAAGTCTGACGTTGTGGATGGTCTGCAATGAGGATAGGCGCTTATCCTGCAATCTAGATACTTGGCTGCTTTAAAGAAGGTAAGCGCTTCCTCCTTGCTATTTACAATAACTTGCTTTCCTTGTGTGGCTTTGGTAGAGATAGTTCTGGGCCACACTGAATCCTGGAAATGACTCAAGATATAGTCTAGACCCTTCATACAAGAATGTTCTAGAGGAATATATGTGACTGGTGTGACTGTGTGACCGAACCTATTGCCTAGTGGACCAGAAAATAATTGTATATAGCCATTATCCGCTTGTGAATCATAATTATTTTTTTGCTCCATAGCCACCATGCCCTTGGTCACACGGTCACACGGTCACACCCATCTTTCTTTTCATTGTTATCTTCATTCACAGGAACCCATCTTAACTTTAACTCTGCATGTTTATCCTTTGAGATAACTATAATTCTCCCATCCTCAAATCTCCTTTCTTCTCTAAACATATCCCTGAGGTGACGTGCAGCCTTATTTGTGCTACTTCTAAAGTCATTACCCAAGTAATTATGAACTATTTCACTCTTGGAAGCAGCCTCTTCGCAAGCAGCATTAAAGGTGACCTCCGTTAGTTCTTCTAGTTGATTATTTTGCTCATCTGTCCAGAACATATTTAGGGCATGATTCTTGACTACTTTAGCAATCTCTAGATATGAGACAGTCCGGTAATCTGGAGGTTCAGCTATTTGTGCACCATATTTGCTATACATGCCTGTTACAAATTTGATTGTCTGCTCTACAACCTCATAATCTATGACATTTTTTAACATTAGTCTCGCAAATGCTTCAGCAGTTCGGTAAATCGACTCGAATCCTCTACTTGTCATCTGATCGGGAGCTATTTTCTTTATTTCGCCCCAGAGGTCAGCTAGTCTATCCATTAGATATGGCTCTTCAAATTCAATATGTTGAAACCTGCTTTGGGTGCGAATATAATGCAGATAGTATCTTAGAAATGGAAAATCCTGTTCTAGATATTTTCTTTCGCCTGTATTCTTGTTTATTGAACAGGGCTTAAAATGCTTCTTTCTTAGTTTCTTACGTTGTTCTATGAAAGCATTTATTTCCTCAACTGTCTTTGGTTCTCTGAAGACGAAAAATAGATCTATTCTGTCAATTATCTGAGCTTTTAGTGGTATGTCACTTTTGGATATATTGTCAGGATTCTGCCATACCCCTCCTATTGGGTTAGAAGTCACAACGAAACTCGTTCTTGCATCTATTCTCTGCCGTATACCTAACTTGTTAAAGTTGAAGTAGCCTTTTTCCATTAGACTGAGAAATTGGTTTTGATCTTCATAGTTCATGGTCCCAAATTCATCAATGACACAAATGGCATTATTTGCTAATGTAGCTGCACCTGCTCGTAAAAAGGCACCAGCGCCATTCCCGCTTTCCTTCTCTGCAATTGCTACAATTCCTTTACCCGTTGAATGCTGACCTGAGACTATCTGGCTTCCCAATACCAGTTTGGTAACATCTTCTGCTAGTGTTGTCTTTCCCGTTCCCTTGTCTCCAAATAGTCCAGCATTTAACCAGTATCTAACACTGGGATTATCTTTCTGAATAGGTGCGCCCCCTACGCCTAGTAATAATAGTCCTAATTTTACATCATCATGTCCATATATCTGAGGCGACATCATGGAGGCAAGTCTTTCTATTAATTTTGGATACGATGCGAATTTGTTAAAGGCGTCTAGTTGTACAAGTTGGTTATAATCTTCTGTATCGATCTCCCGTTGGCGTCTTGTATATTTTATGCGATCGGCATAGAATATGGGATAGGCTTTGCCGCTATCAGATGCACGTCCACCACTATTACTACTACTGCTTCCAGTACCAAAACGAGATGACGAGGTTCCTGAGCCCAGCACATACAAATCACCAATAATTTCGACCTCTTCACCAAATCCTACACTCCAAGTATGATTACCCATTACAAGAACTGTCAGACGTTCCATATTCAGAGTATTGTTTGCAGTAATAGTTGAAACTTTGGTAATTCTATCCATCTTTTTTAATTCAATTATTTTGGCATTATCAAAGTGTCCCTGGTGACGAGGAATTACAATTCTGGTATGTTGACAATAGGGACATCTTAAAAGTTCCAGATATCTCTGTTGCCCATTCTTCTTGATTTTTCCATTCTCATCTCTTTCAGCTTTGAATGCAATTGGCATATCATCCAATGAAAATATTGGTGTGTCTAATATCTGCCATTTTGGGTCATTGTAACTTGTGCATTTTTGATCTCTGCATATAAAGCCAACTTCTGTCATTAGTTTGAAGGGTTTTCTTACAGTCTCAATTATGCCGTACACACAATACCGGCCTGGATCTTTTCTTATAGCACTACTTACTGAAATTGGCGTCAGGCGCTCGTTTTTCTTAATACTGTCATAATCTGGATCTGATATTGCTGAAGCATAAGCCTCCTCCTTCTTATGCTGCTCCTCCTCGTTTGCAGCTACTTCGACTTCAGCATAATCTGTTGACTCCTGTTGCAGTTGCTCCTCGGTTTCAGTTTTGATATCACGTTCATAATATTCGAATGCACGTGGATAATATGGGCTATTTGCAAATACTATTTTGATTTTTTCAATTATGTCTTGAGGTAAAGGTATCCTTCTATTAGCCCCCCATCCGCCTCTGGCCTGTTTATCAAATTCCTCTATACTAGCCAGAAATCCTTCTGGCTTCAGATTAAAGATGATCATTCTTATAACTTCTTGACCATCATGTGCATGAAAATGAAATTCCATAGACACTTTTGTATTTTCTCTGCCAAGTTTAGTTACTCCGCATTGTAATAACTCTTTACTGATTTCTATATCTCTATATGCTGACGACATCTTTTATCACCTTCTTATTGTCCTGAGGCTTCTTTCACTGAAACTTGGGAATGTCCTTTTGTTACCATTCTTAGTTTGTATTTATTCAAATCTATGCAGCCTCCACTTTCTTATACCTGCTTTTGTGAATGTGAGGCTCAGACGGAGAAAAGTAATCAAATTTATCCCATCTATCTTCAACACGTCTGAGCCGGATCGCCTCGCGTGGGAACCCTCTATTTTTACATGCCCAGCAATAAAGTATATTGTCGGAAGATTTACTGCCTACACCAGGACCGGAATATATCCTTAGTGCCATTCAGTTGTTACCTGCTTCTATATCTGTTTCGTCGTGGTGCTCAGCCAAGCAGATGAAGTAATAGCGACCGAGTAGTGTGTCTACATAATACTTGAAACATTGCTTCTCTGGACAATGATGCAGGTAAGTGATTTTCCGAGTATTCTGTATCGGTAAGTTTTTTAATCTGCATTTTGTACCGTATTGCTGAGATTCGAGTAGGTGGCCACCATTCAGATTCCACTCAGACATGATGGTCGCCTCTGTCTCCTTTTTGTCTTTCAGCTACCCATTGCGTCATTTCAAGAAGCCTTAAAATAAATCTGGACCTTGAAATATCGTGTCGCTCTTGGTCTATTCTTTCAAGTAAATCTGTTGGGAACGACATTCCAACAGATTTGTGATTTTTGCATTTTTGCAATTCTGTTAGTATGTATCAGTAAGTCGTTACTATGATAGGATGCAAAAAAATTATTAATTATATAACATAGAATATATTATATTCTATGAGCATAATGACAAATAAGTATAAATATTATATACTTACATTACTTTGTAAGTATTTGTACTTTTGGCATATAAAAAATCTGCAAAAAAATATGATATAAAGAGCAAGCCGCTTACTATACTTACATTGATATCACCACAGCTAGATGGGGTTGTGGGAAGCAATATAGATAAAAAACAGACAAAGAGATATCGAGATTTTCTAAGGATAGTATTAAATGAAAGAGATTATACTACAAGTTATGCACTACTAAGCGATAAAATTGGTGGTAAAGATACTGACATGAGACGTACATTTCGACTCCTTTGCCCCAATATAGAAACTGCTCCACTAAACTTGTTATTTGGTTATAAAGAGTTGATGAGTAGTCTCATAGATTATGCAACAATAATACAGAGTGATAGAGCATTTCCTGAAAGAATAAGGTACGTACAAAAATGCCTCGAAAAGAATCTCAGAGAAGTTAAAATGGGATTGAAACACTTTGTAGCTAGACGAGAGCGATTACTTTGGAAGAGAGACATAGATTGGGATAATGATGTACTCCTGCCTATTCCTAAAATATTCAAGGAATTAGAGTACGATGAAAGGGAATTAAGAAATTGCAGAGAATCAAGTAATAATCCATATATTATATGGAATAAAAATAATGAACTAATTGAAATATCAATACCTGTTCGAGTAACTGGGCTAAAGAAGCCTACTCTAGACCTGTTTACAATACGAATTTATCCAGAAGAACAGAATAATCAGAATCTAGTACAAATTTGTATACATCTTCCTGCTTCAAGAAAAAGATCACTAAGATCTCAACAAATTCCACTGCACATCATACCTGATCAAATTCGTGGTATATGTGTGTATTCTACTACTAAAGAATCAAATGCCTACAGTAAAGTTTCTAGACGGTATCTTTATTCTAGTCTAAATGCGCAAGGTCTAGCAAAAATCGAAAATCTAAAAAAAGAGTTAGATGATTCTTTAAAGAAATTTCCTAATTTGTCTGATGATAAAAGAAAAGAATATGGTAGTAAAATCAATAAGACAAAAAATAAGCTCCAATATCAGAACATTACAGTGAAAACAAGGGGTTTGTTGTTGTATTCTTTATTTGAGGATGATGTAAGCCAATTCGAAAAAGTCATAGATAATCTATCAAAAAATAATAATCAAGATGAACAGGAAGAGGGAAAGTCTAATCCTTATTTTGATAAGATAGTAATTATTTATAACAATCCAAATGATGGTATCGCTGAAATCACAGAATTCACATCTAACGAGCTATTATACTATAGCGAAGATAAAAAATATGTCAAACATGATACATTGAAATCATTGCTTAGCGATGATGCGCCTGATCATCGTGATATCGAAAATAATGCTAATGAATTGAGGATGTTTGATTTTCCATTTCTTTATCGATACCATGAATTTAAACATGCGTTGCCTGAAGGGTTTGCTTTTGATGTGCTGAAAAGAATAGCAAGCGAATTAATTGGAGTCATTGAAAGTATTGCATCTTCTGATCTGAAATATAGAGTTACATTATTGTTCTACGAAGAAGTCAGATCCTATCTTTGGAGGTCTATTCATTTTCCATTACCACGTATTTATTCTGCTAATTATACTGCGCTTGAACCTTTAACCGATTATCACTACAAAGTAGGTTCTTACATTAAATTCATGGAAAGATCTAAATTAGAAAGGGACAATTGGATTTGGCAAAAAGAAATTAAAAAAAATAAGCAAGACCTTCTGAAAAAAAGACTTATTTCAAAAATACATAGCAACGATTCTGTAAATAATCCTATTATCTCCATTATAGAAGAAAGGAATAATCCAGTAAATAACAGCTGTCTATATCTTGTACTTGAACAGATTAAATCTATTTACAATGATGAATACGTAATAACTCCAAGCTGTTTTATTGCTAAATGGAAAGTCGATGAACTAAGGCGGAGATTGATATCTTCTGGACTGCCTATATCACTAGATAAAGCTATGGCATTACTTATGGAAGGGGGAATACCTGAAGCATGTTTGTCAAGCCATTATGACATCTTTAGGGAATTGGGTTTTAATATCCGTCGAAAAGCAGATGAGTCATCCAAGGCATTATTTGTCTTTGATGCAACAGTTGAAAACGATAGGAACCGCCACATTAAAAATACTGGTCACTAGAAAGACGCCAATTTGATCTTGTGCTGCCCTGGTGAATCGTCTAGATCAGGTGAGAACTTCATATAAAGTGTCTAATCCTCCGTCTTTCAATTCTATTCTTTATATGAAAATTGCAATAGTTGCTAAGACATGCATTAGTTTAGTTTAAACTCTTAAATATTTTTCTTAGTGTTTCTTTTGATACCTCAGAAGCATCTGCAATCTCTGCCTGAGTTCTAGGTTCGTTACAGTGAATACAAGATTTATAGAGGACTGCTCCAGCCAAGGCCATAGGATTTTTCCCAATTGTAATTTTTCTTATTTTTAAATTGTTAATATAATCATTAGCATATCTTTTAATCATAGGATTAATTTCTAAACGTACTGCAATTTTTTCTATACACTTTACTGGATCTAGCGGGGGGCTTTGCAGACCCATAGTTAGGATCATCATTCTATATGCCTTTTCGACTTGGTTACGCTGTATATTGATAAAGTCTGCTATCTCGTCTAATGTCCAAGAAATACCTGCTTTTCTACAGGCTAAATATACAGATGCAGCCATAGTTGCGTCTATTGTTGTTCTTCTAGGTATCCTATGCTTTTGTGCATTTTTGTAGATATTTTTTGCATCGCCTATGGTTATATCAGATACTTCAGGTCTACTCTTTATTCTTTCAAATTTATCATTTGCTGACCCCAGGTTTGCTTCCCTTAAAGAACTAGATTTTATTATTCTATCAAACTTGTCTAATCTGCTTAATCTAGACTGTACTGATGTATCAGTGTGCTGTCCTCTGATATTACTGTTAACTGGTCCAATTATAGAACCAAGCGTTTTACCATCATCTGTGAGAGAAGTTCGATTTCTTATTCCATATTCAATATCAATATTTGTCCGCTCTCCATCACTAAATTCTGCACCGCAGTTAGTACAAATCATCATGCCAGACTCCGGATCTGTAATTATAAAATTATTATTACTACATACTTTGCAAAAAAGATCCCTTCCTCGCATATAAGATACGAGTTTATATGTATAACTTACATGTACTTTTAGGTTTCAAATATTCAGAATTGCGAACATGTGTATGAGAAATTCATTGAAGCGGGATTAGGAACCTAGGAAAATTACATTCTTACATTCAAATTTAAAAATCATTATCTGTTTGATGCAGTGCTGTTTCTGATACTGGTTTTAAGAGTTTAGATTGTAATAAAGATTTTGCCATCACATCTTTTTGTTGCTGATCTGAAGTTTTACTTACATTTTCCAATATGTTTTGCATCATTGATTTGACACTATCAATTTCTTCTCGCAAACTTACGATTTGTTCAGTGTTTGCAGCGTTTCTTTGTTTTAGTCCCAAGTTTAGCATTTCTAGTTCTTCAATCTTACTTTCAGCTTCTGCACCTTTTCTTTGGAGTGACGTTATATCAGTGTATGTCAGATATGGTTCTATCTTCCTAAAAATCTCAGATTGCTCCTTGGCACTCCTACGATAATATGTACTACCTGCATGTCCTATGAAATATTCTGAGTAGTCACTATGACCAAGATCGCTTATTGTAGATTTAACCCACCGACGAAACGAATGTAATGTAATTTTTCTATGTTTGATACCAGGTGAATCTTCTCTCTGACCCATATTCATTCTATCCAAAGTTTTAACAAATGCCTTTTCTAGCACAGAGTATAATGATTTAAGGTAGACAGAGATCGTAGCTGTCGTGGATGAGGCTGAAAAAACTAAATCCCTATCATTTTTCAGAGGTGTCCTGTATTCTGATACTGAATCACCTGTATCTTCATGATAATGCGATATTCTGCGTGTTCTATATTTGAACTCGATCCATGTCTTGAGTTGTTTAGTTACTTCCTTTGTTAGGAATACGGTTCTATCAGTTCTTGTCTTTGTGTATTCACCCCTAACAAATACTGTGTCTTGACTATTGGAATCCAGATTCAGATCACACATTCTGATGGACAATGCTTCCGTTGGTCTCATTCCAGTCGCAGCAAGGAGTAATAGGTATGTTTTTAATCGAATATCTGAGCAGGCATTCAATATTTCTACTATTATTTCCTTTGTTAAGGCGTCCTTACTCTTTCGAACTGCTTTTGGAAGACGTACTTTCATCTTGAATTTCTTCGGACTGATATCAATATCAAAAAATTCAAGAAAATTCTTGGCTGTATCCATCCAATTTTTGATACTAAGTGGAGAGAGAGTGCCTCTATATGTTAGGAAACTTGCATATCTTGCTAATACATCATATACATCCATTTTGTTTTTTCTAAGATTTTCAAGAAGGGTATCTATTTTATATTTATATTCTTGTACAACGAATTGAACAAATATCTTTAATCTTTTTTGGTATTGAGAAGCAGTGGATTTATTCATTATATAGACATTTTCAATATATTTATTTATTGAATAATTGCCACTTTCGCTTTTCTTACTTGGATTTTCAATTACCTTGGAATCATTAGATATAATAGAATTCTTGATTCTACCTTTCGCCCGCAATTTGTTAATTTATTTATCCTCCACGTCTACTTAAAGTCTTTGTATTACTATATCTTTATGCACTAGTAATAAATAGATTATTTCCTAAAGAATAGGAAGTTATATAGCTAAGCGACCATCATTTACATGATACTTGAAGAATAATGCGGATGTTACTATCTTAACTGGAAACGGCGTAAGTATGGGAGAAGGCATCGCTATTAATAATGATAATCATTCTGGCATCTATTATTATAATAATTCAGTTACTTCACTAGAAAGAGATATAGAAGATGTTTGTGTAGGTCTGCAACCTCAATTTTCTAAATATCTGCACAATACTGCGGATAGGAATGTGTTTGTCATAATTAGTTATATTCACGCCATGAGAACTGAAGTCAATCTATCAGATAATTATAGAAAGGATATTATCAAGCTCTTAAGTATATTTTCCAAATTTAATAAAAATAAGCCATTTAATGTTGTAACAAAAGCAGACATTTTAGCATTTTTAAACAGCTTTCGTAGAGATGAGACAACTGATCAGATGCATAGATGGATAGGAACCTATAACACATATAGAATACACCTACTTAGATTCTTTAAATGGTTGTATTATCCTAACATAGAGCCAACCAAAAGGCCCAAGCCAGAATCTATTCAAAATATACCAGAGCTCAGAAGAAAGGAAAAATCAATTTATAAACCGACTGACATGTGGACTGTGGAAGATGAACTACTATTCCTGAAATATTGTCCTTCCAAAAGAAACAAATGCTTCCATGCAATGGCACGTGATACTGGTTGTAGGCCACATGAGTTGCTAAAACTACGAATAAAGGATATTGCCTTTAAATCTGTAGGAAACAGACAATATGCAGAAGTTTTAGTCAATGGAAAAACTGGAAGTAGATATATACCTTTGATAGACTCTATTCCATATATCAAAGATTATCTTGATAATGAACACCCCCATCCAGGAAATCTCAATGCAACACTTTTGTGCGGAACCGGAAAGAGTTTAGGAAGAATTTTAAGTATAAGGTCTCTGAACAGGATTTATAATGATTACAAAGTACAAGTCTTTCCCAAATTACTACTAAATTCGAATATACCACAGAAAGATAAAGAGAAGATAAGTGAATTGCTTAAGAAGCCTTGGAATCCGTACATAAGAAACGCATTAAGCACGTGGAATACTATTCTCAATTAGCAGGCCACTACACATTAAACGCAAATCAATTCCCTTGGGTCAAGCCTCACGGAATAAACAGTCTATAAAGTCGATTCTATAACAACTTGAATATGACGATATTTTAGCAGATAGCATTTCACCAAGGTAGCTAGTCGATCTGTTTTTATCGAATAATGTCAGATACTTGCAAAGTATCCTTTCCTTTGCATTTGTCACAATCCATTTTTGGATTAGCATTACGTTGAAAAACGTAAAAATCAACTAAGACAGGGTATTTTTGATAACAATTACTACATGTCCCATATAATACAAATTTGGTACAATCGTTAATATTTTGTATCCATATTTTTTCCCAATCCCTAGGCGGTTGGGAGGTATGAATTTGGTTTTCAATATCTGCTTTAAAATGGAACATAATTATCTGCTTCATTTTTTCTTCTAATTCGTCGATTACTTCTACGAAGATATCCACAAAGTAATCTCGAGCTTGATTATCATGTGTATATTTAAAGAGACTAATGTTAAGCATTTCATTTAATGTATGTACATTGTATTTATTAGTATGAACGATGATTGAAAACAGATTGATCATGCTGTTGCCCAAGCCCTTTTGCACAGATTTAGTGTAGACTAATGATAAAAAATCTGCCATATACGAATTGTAATTTGATAAATGTCTTTTGACAAGCTCGATTATTATTGCCTGTATTTTTGATTTATCATTTGCTTGTGCATTTTTATATTTGATAAGATATGAAATAATGACCCCATGCTCTGTAAGTGAATATATAGGAGTTTCCATTTTATTTTTCGAGGATTCGACTAATGCAGTTTTTATAAGAAGATGTGAACTTTCAAGGTCATATATGCATTTTTTGATAAGTTGATCATTATTGGCAATTCTAGCACTCATAGTCGTTCGGTTTCTTTTACCTCGATAAAATTTCAAAAATTGTAGATTCCTCTTCATTAGCCAACGTGCCAATTCCCTGATACGAAAATTCGGAGGATCTGGATCCATTCTAACCATCCTTCTCTTTTTTACTATTTTTTTTCCTTCAATCACCACTTCCTCAACTGCTTCGCCAACTTCTTTTTCTATTATTTTAGAGTATTCAAGAATATTCTGATAAAGTAATGCTCTTTCAGTATAATGGTTGTTAGAATCAGTTTCAAAAATCTGGTTAACGTAAAAGGTTTGTACTATTGAAGTTTTGTCCTTCTTTTTTTTAGAGATACTAGGTGTGATTTTCAATTTTTTCACTTAGTATGTATACTAAATATTTTCGAATTTAATAGAGATTTCGTAAACTAGTATATTGAGATTAATATGCTAAATCGAAACCAAAAATATCCAGAGATTGTGAATGATAAGGAATCAACAGGTAGCATAGAATATAGAAAGATCCAAACCATTCTTGGCGATGTGTCCTTTAGCATCGTCTTACCCAAGTTGTACGCAGTTAATTTGGGTTTAAAGAAGGGGGAATTTGTGAGGGTTTACCAACAGGAGAACAAAATAGTTATCGAACGTGCTAATTAAGTAGGAAAAAGGAAGCTCGCTCAATAGTATACATGGGTGACTGGCAAGATAATGACCGAAGACACTCTCACGTTTATACCTATCAATGATAAGCTAAAGGCCCTTGGCGTTACCAAATTTGCAAAACAATCTAATATAATAGATATCGGGTTTAGGGGAGGACAGATGGTAGTTTTTGATATTGACTCAAAGAAGGTAACGAATACTAGGGATAATTTTGAAAAGGAAGCTAAACGATATCCTGATCTTTCAAAAAACGTAATCGACAAGGTGTCTTTAGTTTTAATGGATTCAACGAACAACTATCTACAGTACCTTCTTTACAACAAGGCAGTAGATGCACAAAACAGTAAAGGTGATCGGAAACATCCCCAAATTACTACCCTATCACGTAATTCCGCTGCGGTGGTCACTTTGAAATTGGCCAAGAAGTACTGTCAGGATTTCTTTATTGATAATTTGGGACAACCTCATGCTGCGGTCAGGATCGACAAGCATTTAGAAGTGCTTCAGATCAAAAGCTCAAGATTCAAAAACTGGCTTTGCAAGACCTATTACGATCTCTCTGCAGAAAGAGGTAAGCAAGTTAATAATAAAGATGGCCAATCCAAAAAAATACATTCAGTTCAAGATGTAGAAAATGAAACTGAAAGAGAAGAGAAAAGAGGAAGAGAAGAAGATGAAGATGCAGGTGATGTCCTCACTACTGAGAATCTAAATAATGTTCTCAGGGTTTTAGAGGCAAAGGCCACATTTAGTGGGAATATTCCACGAGAACTACACTTGCGTGTAGCCAGGTATGATAACGGTAATTCAATTTTATATGATCTAACAAATCCTGAATGGCAGGTTGTTAGAATTGCGGTAATAGGCTGGGATATAGAATATTCTCCAGTGATATTTACAAGATATTCTAACCAGATACCACAAACGTTTCCTTCAAAGGATTACCCACCAGAAATATTTGACATGTTCATAGGTCTGCTTAATATCAAGAATGATGAGGATAACATAATACTTTTCAAAGTCTATATTATAGCATTATTCTATCCAGGCATTCAGCACCCTGCGCTTATGCTGTATGGCGAAAAGGGAACCGCAAAGTCCACTCTTATGGAACTGATCAAGATGTTAGTCGATCCAAGTGTCATCCAAACATTGGCATTTTCAAGACATATTGAAAGCATGGTTCAAAAGCTAGCGCATAATTACGTATGTTACTTTGATAATGTATCGAAAATACGCGAATCTGTATCTGATATTCTTTGCAGGGCAGTGACTGGAAGTGGATTTTCAAAAAGAGAATTATTTACAAATGATGATGATGTTATATACAATTTCAAGCGTTGCATTGGAATCAACGGGATAAATTTAGGCGCTACTAAATCTGACCTTATCGACAGGGGGCTTGTCATAGAACATATACCAATCCCAAAACACAAGAAGCGCTTGCTCAAAGAGATATGGCATAAATTCTTTGAGATAAGACCTCAACTTCTCGGTTACATTTTCGACATTTTGGTAGAGGTCTTGAAATTTCAAAAGAATAATCCAGATGGACTTAGGCTAACCGAATATCCAAGGTTAGCAGACTTTGCAGAGGTCGGAGAAATTATATCACGCTGCATGGGCAATAGACCTAGCAAATTTATCGAGGCCTACTTTAGGAATATAGACCTACAGACCAGAGATGTAGTTGAAAACGATGTTGTTGGAAAAGCTATTGAAATTTTCATGGACAGCAGAGTGCCACCTCTTTGGAATGGAACTATAACAGAATTGCTTGATTTATTGACGAAAATTGCCCAAGATAACCTAAAGATCAAGACAAGTAATGGTAAGCTGTGGCCTCAAGCACCAAATAGCCTAAGCAGGAGAATCAATCTTATCAAAGCCGACCTTCGTAATATTGGAATTCTAGTTGAGAAGGATTCCTTGGACAAGAGTGATAGGCAGTGGACCATTAGGAGACTTGGCGATATTAATAATAATGGAATAATTATTACGTCTAGGAATAATATATTATATCAACAGCAAATCATCAGGAAGCAAAATTATCCGAAGGTTGAATATATATCGCCTGAACAACCTTATCGCCTGAAATCTGAAAATCATGCTCATCTCACTAGAGATAATCCAAGCGATATGTCTTTTGACATAAATCATATATCGTCTTATGTATCGCCTGAACGAGACGGTGAAAACCTATCTCAAAATGGGCAGTTAAGGCGATCAGGTGATACAGGCGATATTTGTTCACTCTCTTCACATAAGCAGGCTAAATTACCTAAGAAGCTTCAAGATTGGTGTGTTGGAATTAAGCCGAATTCAGCATCATCAAAAATAAATAAAATTCTAGACAAGTACTTGGCATTTGACTTTGAGTGGGACATAAATACTCATGTAGTTGAGGCGGCTTCCTTTGTAGATAACCTTGGTAATAGCAAAGTCCTGCTGAGGTCAGACTTTGATAATTGCTCGGAGAAGGAGCTTTTAAAATGCATCAATTCCAATATTATGGAATATGACTTGTCAATTGGATGGAATTCTACAGGACATGTAAATAACGCAGCAAGTGCCAAGAAATCTGATTTAGAGATATTACATGAAAGGTGTATCGCAAATGATATCCAATCTATAGTCTCTCTTGGCCCGAAAGGAGTTCCTTACATAGGACACCCAAAACACATTGACCTTTGCAATGTCTATAGCAAGGTAATGGTTCAGGATACTATTTACAAGAAAGCTTACAGAACTCACAAACTAGATGATGTTTCAAAGGCGCTACTAGAACATGGTAAGTATAAAGATTTGTCTGGTAAAGATTTCAAAAATTTGCCTATTGAAGACCAGATAAAATATTCACTTAGAGACTCCGAATTGGTAATGGAACTATCCAAACATAATGATTTTGAAGTATTAGATATCATGCTTGCGATATCAGAGATAACTGAACTTGACTTTGAACTAATCTGCAGAACCAATCTATCAAAATGGTGGTCTGCAGTATTCGATAGGATGGTAAAGAATGGAGAGTGCCAACCATGTACCGCAACATCATTTAGTGGCACGTACGAAGGCGCAGAAGTACTTGTACCAAAAAAAGGTCAGTACAGCAATGTGGTAGTCGTAGATGCAATAAGTTTGTATCCCAGCGTAACAATTAACTACAATATATCTTATGATACAGTAAACTGTACATGCTGCAAAGATGATCCCACTGCTAGGATAATACTAGACAAAGAATTTCTCAAAGGTTGCAAGTTTATCAAAGCTAATAACTGTTGGATCTGCAAGCAAAAGATAGGTGCATTTCCAAAGAAACTAAAGGTGTTCAAAGAAGAAAGATTAAGACAGAAGGAACTGGGTAATAACTCAAAGCAACTCGCACTAAAAATCCTTATCAATGGAGCATATGGTTGTTTTGGTTTTGAAGGCTTTGCTTATTACGATCCAAGGGTTGCCGAGCTAATTACTGCACATGGAAGACAGACGCTTTCTAAAATGCGTAATACAGCAAGAGATTTAGGCTTTGAAATTATCTATGGCGATACAGACTCTTTATTCTTAGATAATCCACCCAGAGAATCACTTTCAAAGTTCAAAGACTTGTTTACTAGTCAATTAGATATCGAGCTGGAAATTAAAAGTACCTATTTTAATTTCCTTCTAAGTAGCAGCAAGAAACACTATCTAGGTTATGGAGCAGACAACAAAGGCAAAGAAGTACTTGACATTGTCGGTTTTGAAGGGAATAAAAATGATAGACCAGAATTTGTCAATATTACATTCAACATATTAGTAAGGGACGTTATCAAATATGGTACTGATCCGCTGCCAAACCTGAGGCGTGCCATGTCTGAATTGGAAGAACCTTCCAAAGTAAATCCAGAGTTATTGAAGATATCCAAAGTACTTGGCGAAAACCCTGAAGACTACAAGTCACAGACTTGTCAAGCAGCCGTGATAGGCAAAGCACTTAATGCTAGAAAAGGCGACTTGATAGAATATTTTGATTCCGATGTTAAAAAGACTGGCAAAAGCTGGTCTGTAAATTCTGCTGACGTGGATATAGCAAAGTGCAAACAGAAGCTATGGAACTGCGTCAGAGAGATGCTGGAAATTGCAGGATATCCTGTAAAGGATCCGGCAAAGGAATTTGGTGTTAAGGATCTAAAAACCAAAGTCAAGAAGTCAAATTCTAAAGATGGTCATAACGTGCAGGCCTCCTAGTGGTGTGACTGGATAACCAACTGAATCTGCATTCAACAGACAAAGAGGAAAGAAATGTACAACAACAAGAAAGGTATGAATGAAGAGACGAATAGAAACAATATTGGAAATGAAGGTATTTCCAACAGCACAGGTAACAACAATGATCGCAATGGTAAGGAACTTGCAAAACAAGAGAATCCATACAACCTAACTGGAAAGGCATTTGAAAACTGGAAACTGAACCAGGAATTCATAGCCAAGAAAAGCAGGTACATAACTTCAACCAACTTTGGAGACAAAGCCAGAACATTTCTTTTCAATCCAGACAAGATAGAGTCTTCTGAGATTGATGAGGGATCTGATGGCAAGCCATATACAAAGATGGTTTATACCGTGATAGAACCCGCAATTGATCCAAAGGAAGAAAAACTACTAAGCACGAGCAGCACACGGCTAGTGACAAAATTAGCCAGATGGATTTTCGAAAAGGGCAGGTACTTACTAGAAATTCAAAAGACTGGAACAGGCTTCAGCACAAACTGGGAAGTTGACCGTGCTGATTGATTAGCCTGAAATCCAGTCTTCCCCACTATTTTTTGCCTTATTTGAGAGCAGTAATCTGTACTGGTGATAAGATATTAAATTTACCTATCAGAATTTTGACCCTAACAGCGTTGACAATATGATCTATACTGAAAGTGATGTAGGTAAGCAGGTCACTGAAGGTTTAGACTTTATTCTAACTCATTTAAAAAATCCTAAGCGATGGCCGAGAACCATATCTACCAAAGCAACAGAAGGAAGGCAGATTGCGGTATATAGCAAACAAGAAGCATTGTCCTACTATAAAGATTCAAACTATTTGGACTGTAGAATTGGTGTATATAACACTAAGACACAAGAGAAAACAATTGATCTGCTTATGGTTGACTTGGATTTATCTAATTTCAAATATAATAGCGCTGAAAAATTGAACTTGGCCAAAGCAAGAACTTTGACAAAGGTACAAAGTACGTTTGATTTATCAAAAGGCACTTCAGCTGCAACCACAATTTGGTCTGGTAATGGATATCATTTGTATATACCTACAGAATCTCATAATACTACATTAGAACAAATGTCTGAATTTAGCATGTACCGAGAACCATCCAAATTATTTTTAAGATTTGCAGAATGGTATCTATCCAATGGTAGGGCAGACTCGGAGCATTATCATACAGTATCATTTAAGAATTGTCTATTGAGAATACCTGGTTCATATAATTCTAAGAATATGTGCCAGGTTAGCATTGTGCAGAAATGGAAGGGTAATTCAAAAGTACCTTTAGAATTACTTTATAGTAAGTTTTTGGCACACCTTATTGATCAAGACCTGAAACGAGGAAGACAATATAGGAACAATAAGACTGATTCATCCTTTTCAGCAAACTCGTTTGCATATGTGACTCAGAATTGTAGGTCATCAGAAAAGCAATCTATTAACTGGATTGAACGACTCTTACAAAGACCACTGGCAGATTACAGAAAATACTGCTTATGGAGAATTCTGGCACCTTATGTTATCAATGTAAAACATTTGCCATTCGACAATTCATATAAGAAAATATACGAATGGTTAGATCGATGTAATGAATTGAAATCGTTAGATTTTGATCCTAAAATAAAGATAAATGACAGTCTTAATAGGGCTGTTAAAACAGGGTATTTACCAATTAGCTTCGATAATCCTCTAAAAGAACCTAGGACTTTAAAAACAGATAACCGAGAATTGTATGATATAATTAAGGATTAATGGTTACTTTCAAATCACTAATGACTGTTCACTTCACACTCTTATCTGTATCCCATATTGAAAAGCTATTATCTTCTGTATCAGGACAAGTTACAAAATATCCCTATTCCTGGCAACTCTGTGAAGTATCATAGCCATCCACTTGTCAGTAATACCTGCAATGCAATAAGGTTACTTATGTTTGTAATGTGCCTTACTTTAGGATATATCTTATCATGATTAACTGTCACTAACCAGAGGTGTTCTGTACGTTTTTCCTCTAGTTTTCGTTTCTTTTTTGCATTTTTCGCACTTCATATTCTAATAATTCTGCTGCTGATGGTGAGGCTGCCGATGATAGTGCTCTTGTTGTTGTAGCACTTCTCCATATTATTGTTGAAGATCTTACAATGTATATTGATATACCGGCTATGGCTGCTTGCATCACCTTGGAAAGTATATCTATTGTACCTATATCGTCTTGTAATCCTATAGAGGGAATATTTATTGTCCTTGTAGATAGATAAAATGCAATAAGTGCTATTGAGCCTATGGTAGCTATAATGTAAGGTACTTTACTGTAATACTTGTTCTCCAACATCCATATTCCAGCTGCACTATATGCTATACCAACCACAGTAAAAAATATTATTTCATTTACAGTTGCAATTGTATCTACCTCTCCATCATTACTTTCAGTTGTATTACTACTTCCAGGGGAGGATGGTGGGGATGCCGATTGTGAAAGTTCAGAATAGTCCTCAGAAGCAACAATAAAGTATATAGCACCAGTGCAAATCATTAGCGCAGCAACAACGTATACCAATATTGCTGATTTATTAGATACGGCTATTATTGTTTTAGTGTTGTTGTATTTTTTCATTTGTAATTACCTGTATTGATGTTTTTAACACATAGTCTTGTCGCAAAGGTCTCGGCAGTATATCCGGCAGCAGCCATGACAGGAAACGTATTTGCTTGTTTAGTTCTTGCTTTAACAAAGTCATGCTCATGAATTAATCTGTCCTTTCTATGTGCTGTACAATCATATACGTCAACTTGCGTGTTATTTGTTTTCATAAGAACATATACTTGAGCCTATTATAATAGGCTAGAAGTAACTTAGTTTTCCTAGCGGTGAACCTAGTTTTCCTAGCGGTGAACTTAATTCCCCTATGCTTTATATATTTTGAAAAAGGAACATTTCAATATGAAATTTATCAATGAGTGCTAACTCTGACAACTGTGACAAAAAAGACAATGGAATCAACTACCATAATAATAGCAGTAATAATAATGAAAATGGGAGACCGTCATCATCATCACCGCCCGAATCTCCAATAATAGCCACAAAATATGCTCATAGGGCTGCAGCGCTAGTACGCTCTATAGAAAAAAATTCGTATGTGATAATTGGTATAATAATTGTTCTATTAACTCTATCCACATTAGACTTGCTGGAGGTTCATAGACACCTCCCTTTTTCATTTGATCCTATAATTACAGTTTTTTCTGCTGCTTCCATGATTGCTTTACTTTTCATGCTGCGTTTGACAGCAAAGTCTAGAAGGATTCTTGAAGATTGGGCTGATGTTTTTGAACGAAACTCTATAGCAGCTGGAATAAAGATTTCTATGGATAGCAGAACTAGAGAAGAAGTAGTCCGTGCGATAGCAGAAAACATAGAGGAGATAGGTCCGCAGTTGCAAAAGTATATTTCTTCAAAAGACAAAAAATATAATGAATTTTTTGACATTACTTTTGGGAAAGATAATGCAACTGCAGCAACAACAACTGCACAATTTGATATAATCATGGACAAAGATAATCTAAAACCAACTAAAAACAATAGTTATCAAGAACTCAAACTAGCACTTCAAAAATATGGTTCTGTAATAGTTAAATTTGTAAATGGTACAATAGATGAAAATACTATTTTGTCTTTTTCTAGCCTCTTGTCTAAGTATATTTCCATAACAAAAAAAAGTGTTAGTGTGGCTTTGATAATTGGTGATGATGCAACTTCAGATGCATATAAGCTAGCATCACGTCGAAAAGACAAGAAAATAGGATATATAATAATAATCGAAAGACCTTTGCTTACATCATAGATATAAGCTCAAAAATAATGATGATGATAAGAGAAATTAAAATAAGGGAAATAAAAATATGTGACTGGTTATCTTTCACATTTATGAATTATTATTAACCTTTTCAACTACTATCGTACATTTCATAAGCTGCTCTAGTAAAATTCAGAAAACTCTTAACCCACGATGAATATGCGTCAACTCCCTTTTCTGTTATATGATAGAATGTAGAATCAGAAGTTTTAATTGAACTTATCAAACCCTGCTTTTCCAGCGTTAGCATAATGTCTGAAATTCTATCTTTGCGTTGTTGCTTGATTCCAGGAACTTTGGTTATAATGTGATACTTGCTTACAGGCGTCTTTATGGCATTAATGCATAAGTACTCTAATATTGAAAGCATAGTATATTCAGATGAGAGTCGCCTTTTTGCAGCCAAATTTAATTCATTTTTGAATTATGCTTAGGTAGATAGTTTAATTATTATGCGTTTTGTTTTGTTTGCTAATCGTTTTCTGGCTTTGTTCAACCTAGAAAGTATCTAGATATGATATTTATCAGTCATGCATTTATCATTATCATTATATGCAGCCTGGGAACATAGTTACCCGATTACTATATTCATGCGATTTCATTTAATATTTTCATGGTCAAGTTAATAGAGAAATTTAACGGCTGCCGCTAGAGCTCTTATATCTAGTCACATAAGATTCGATGCCATTCTTACAAAATCTTATGTAACTGTGATACATTGTCATTGTCAGGCTTAGGCATTATTGACCGTTCTTTTTGATTTATATACTAATAGAAAACCTATTCCACCTAGCAATACTCCTAGCAACAGTATAAGTATGGCAACAGAAATAAACTCAACAAATGGTGATAGTATTTGGTGCGCTTGTCCTTGATTAAACCCCTTTCCACCTATACTTACTGGCAACATTGCAGCACCACTGGCATAACCAGCATACATTAGCATACCTGTGGCTGCAGTAGTTCCAATATTCATTAGAATAAGGTGGCCCCACGCTAATGCCTTTGAAATAGTGCTATTATATTGTTTTGCTAATACGCTCTCAATGTAAAAATAAAATATAGCAGATACTGCTACGCCTATAACTCCAACTACAATATATATGAAATAACCAAAAGTAAACCATGTACCTGCGCCACCTGCTGCTATTACTCTTGATACCTCTGGTTTAAGAAAAGAAATCTGACTTAATACTAGAAAGGCTGTTAATCCAACAATAATTGCTCCCTGCAATATAGCAGCAGCTATGAATCGTTTAGTCCAAGGGCTTTGATTCTTTTGTCGTTTTGTATCTGATAATCCATTTTTCATTATTTTTCTACACTCCATCTAAAATCTGAATTGCAGCTATACTCTTCTCATTCTTGCAATGATTAAAGAACTGTAAGCCTGTTTGTTTCCCATATTACGATTAATCGTATAATGTTCGGTAATATAGGTTGAGAATGCACTGTCATGCACTACAGTCAAAGCACTTTAGGGAATTATGGATAATGGAAACAGTAAAATCTGAAAAATTAACCTGGATAACAGAGTAGCCTTATCCAATTATAATTATCCCTTCCAAATATATCTTTGTTCTATACCTGACATTAGTTTTAGTAGTTAATGAGATTTTGAATGGCTGAAGCGAATTGAACATCTATAGCAGCTATTTCCTAACTCACAAAAACAAATACATTCATACATACCGCTGAGACAACAGTAGGCTATAGCAATGGCTATTAATTAACTGATGAACTGAATAAACAAGTATTTATCTTATTGCATCTTGAATCATTATCATAATTATCATATGCTGAAGTCAGTTCAAATGTAAACCTTGCATTTAGCGAGTCTCCTTTTTTAAATACTACCAATGCACTAACCACCTTATTGCCTCTGTTACTATATCCAGTATTTTGAAGTGCTCTAACTCCATCTTTTATCTCAGGATTCTTCTCAATGAATACACGGTATTGAAATATGTTACTGACCATGATTACAATTTTAAGAAACGATTCAATTGCTAATTTGCCTTTTAGCCCTCCTGTTAATTTACTGAAAGGTTCATAAGTTATAGCATCAGGTGCGAATAGATCCATCAACCATTCAATATTTTTATTCCTGATTAGTCTAAAATATTCAAATACTACGTCTTTATCATTGTCGTACAGCTGCTTTCTCTCCTTTCTTATTATATTTCCACTACTAATCTTCAAAATTACTACCATATTATAGGTTGTGCTAATTAACTGGTAAGAATGCAATGCGGTACACTTTTAGTTGTTTATCCAACATTTATGTACAAAGAAAAATTATCTTACCTGATTAAATTTCAAGAATGCATTTGGATTTAGAATATCATTATGGCTCTTGATCATAATGATATATTGTCAACGTCTGTCTGTCTGCATTGCATTGCAGTGAAATCTTAGATTACAAATACTGGTTTGCGGATACATTGACTTATGAGTAGCAACAATACGGCTCTCGAATATACGTCTGTTTCTGGTATTATGATTGCTGACGTAAAAACAGCTCACAAAAATCAGAGTATTCACACTGTATGCAAGATAATGCATGAAAATAAAATAGGAAGTATAGTTATTCTGGACAATATCACCAACAACAAAGACGGCGATAGAATACCAACAGGTATAATCACAGAACGAGATATTGTACGATTGATAGGGTTATATGATAAGTCATCCTCACTCTCCTCATCGTCATTTATTGATAGACCCGTATCCGACGTAATGAGTACTCCTCTAACCACAATAAATCCAAATAGCTCGTTAAGAGACGCTATACAAACTATGCAACAAAAAGATATTCGCAGACTTCCTGTAGTTGATAATAGAGGAAAAATGCTAGGTATTGTAACAAGTAAAGACATATTTATGACCGTAGCAAAGAATCAAGCCTTAGTATCCGGCTTTGTGAGTGACCCAATATTAGTAGATCAGCAACCACTCTACGGAAGGTTCACAGACTATTTGTTCAAAGATATTATGTATAGATCATAGGGTGTAAGCCTAATGAGTACAACCATTAATGAAATAATGAGAAAAAAACTAGAAACAATCGAAGCTACATCTTCTGTTCAGCAAGCAGCTAAAAAAATGAAAGATAAGACTGTCAGTTCATTAGTAGTGGTTGATGAGAATGGCAAATCTCTTGGCATAGTTAGTGAGAGAGATTTAGTCACGAAGGTATGTAGCGATGATCTACGTCCTAGTGCAGTCATAAATGCAGATATAATGTCCTCTCCACTTATTACCATCAAATCAAGAGCTTCCCCATCAGAAGCAGCGGATATGATGCTGCTACACAATGTTAGACATTTACTGGTTGTTGATGATGATAGTGGAGATAATAATATGGGTAGTGGTAGTAGCAACAATAATAATTATGCAGGCATACCTGTTGGCATAATCACTCCACTTGACTTTACAAGATACCAAGGAAATATAGACAATAAAGATAAAGATGCCATTGAAAAGATATTAGAATATTACAGGTAGATAACTACCAGGAGTGACTAAGGCAGTCCTAAAGAGTGAACTAACAAGGCGTAAGCGTATAAATCGAACCTTGGCCATCCTATGAGGAATCCTCTAAGAAGGTTTTCTGGTTATATTATGTTCTGCCTTTGTATGTAACAGCCGCTGCTACTAACGAGATTTAACGACTTTTACACTTTTGTCAATGCATCTGAAGAACTGATTATTTTATGGTATATAATTTAGTGAGATTGGCTTTAAACAAAAATAGATAGGACAAGTGCTAATAAAGTCAGTCAAGAAACAACAATTAAGAAATATTAGTTGCAATAGATGGATCGGAGCCATCTATTGATGCAGCAGAATGCGCTATATCTATTTCCGGTGAATATAACTCAGAACTTATGCTTGTGATTTTATACTGGCTGGTGTGGATTGATTGGTGTGGTGTACATCGAAATTCAGATATACTATAACAATGAAAAATGAGGGAGAAAAATATTTGGATAAAGCTAAAGACAAGGCAGCTGAAAAAAATATTCAAATGAAATCACAAATTATTGATTCTACAAATAGCAGGAGGCAGAGTAGATTTTGCTGAAGAAAATAACTTCGACCTAATTGTAATTAGAACTCGAGGATAATTTGGATTTAAAAAAATTACCACTTAAGCGCTGTCACAAATACTATAACTTTTGTTTATTGCCCTGTAATTGTAGAAAATAAACATAATTGATTTGATCTTTCGAGAATGGGTAAACAAGAGAAGAGGAATAAAAGAATGTACAACTTGTTATCTTGTAGATTGACTGATTCTTTCTTATAAATGCAAGCTGTCTTTCACTATCAAATCTATGACGTACAAAATGTTACATTTTTGCCCTAAATAATAATAACGTCTAGGAGAAGTAAATATGATGATGAAAATAACTATTGATTCGGATCAGCTTACAAAACTCATCAGTGATCCTATAATTATAAGAATAGTTAGCGAATTAGGTATTGCAAGTTTATCAATACTGGAATTATTAGAATATAATTTGACTCGGAAGGACATCAACTATGCATTATTAAATGGAGTTATAGCTGTCGATAAATCTGCAACATCATCCACAGCATATGAAGATAAACAGCATACTCAGGACTTGAATATACTTGTTACTGGAGATTTTTATTTTCACAATTTTCTAAGTAGTAAAGTAAAATTAACTGATATAGGGCTATATATTTTAGAGTGTATAAAAGGAAGGGAAACAACGAAATAGCGATATTATTCTTCCAAATAATATAGAAGAGCCAAAGTAACAACTTCCGATAGCAAAGAGGATAGTATATAACCTAATACTAGCTTGAATTCTTTTGGACATGTTCTTGCTAGAGACTAGCTAAGTACATTTGTTATGAGAAGTCCTTTATTGCATGTCTGTACATGTCCTAGTTTTATTAGCTGGGGTTACCAGCAATAAATATCATCATTATGATTACCCTTGTTCATAAAACGTTAAACCTAGAACATATAGATTGCAATCGTTTGCATATAGTTGCACAGACTATATATTTATGGAAGTACAGTGCATTAAAAGAGAGATGACTAATAATGATAAAGAAAACCCATCACAACAAAATCAGAATATAAACCCTGCACAGTATGAAAATACTCCTCAAAATGTCATTGATAATGCAGCCCGATTTAACAAACAATTTCTGGATTCACAGCTAGGTGGTAATCCTGCTACTGTAAGTGTAGGCCGGATGTTAACTGTAATGAGTGAACAAGATAATACCATAAGAGTATTATCAAAAATATTAGGACGAGAGTATAACGAGCAGCATCTACATGATATGCATAATTCATTATTTGAAGATCCAACGTTAGGCGGTCACAGTATTGGTAGAGAAGGCATGAATGTGGGTAATCTCTTAAATCAACTAACTACATTTATACACGAGCAAAATCAACAGATTCAGTCGCTTATTGATGAGATTAGAAAAAACGTTAAACAGATCAATGATCAAATGCAATCTTCTTAGTCATCATCGAAGTATTAGTAATTACATACTTACTATCAAATACTAAACAATAATTTTTTAAAAATTATAATTTCGATCACTGTGTTTTATTTAATTTGATATTAAATTAATTAATATATTATTAAATAATCCATTGCTTTTATACGAACAAACAAACGATAGTAACGTTACATTAAGCGGTAGCGTAAAACCCAATAATAGTTGCATTTGTTTGCAGATAATTGCAATCAAATCAAAATCCTTATTAGCATTATGTATTAAGCCATTAACAAAAGAGGAGAACTGAATTTTATGCCTATAGAGCAAGAATTTCCAAAAAACTATCAAGTTATAGGAAAGCACAAGAATGCTGATGGTGAGAATTATCATTATGTATGGGGACCAGGAAGGCTTTCTGATGCTTCAGAAAATGAAGAGGCAACAGCAGCTTACGCAGCAAGGGGCGAAGAACTTGTTCCTATAGGAGTACATGGAACAATGGTTGCAGTCGATTGGGATGCTTGTTATGCAGATGGTTCTTGTATAGAAGTCTGTCCCGTAAAGCTGTATGAATGGGCTAGAAGTGATACTGATGTACCCGCAGTACAGATGGCAAATATTATTAGCTCTGGAAATGGGAGCACAGATAAAGAAGGAAGAGTAGATTATACAGATAAATCAGACCCTATACGAGAGCGCGATTGTATTTGGTGTATGGCTTGCGTTGCGGTATGTCCTCCCCAAGCAATTAAAGTAGATCAGTCTAGTCTAGAATACCACCAGAGAGCAGACCAAACCTTTAGGGAGTCTGGTGCATCTCAGTAGAGAGGAGTAAAAACAAAAGAGAGTGAAAATATTATTATGTCTTCATCAAAAGTTACAAATGAAAAAATATCCACCTTTGAGCTTGGCCCATATTGGCTAGAGCATAGAGAAACATTGGACAAATTATCAAAAAGTAACATGCCACCAAAATCAAGAATGTTCTATAAAGAAGTAATTGCTGATAAACACCATGAAACTAATAACCTTATAATAAAATATAGTATTATTAACTTCTCCCATAATAGAAAGAACTTACTTAGAATAAATGCAGAGATGACACCAGATCTTGTTATTAAACATGAGGAAATTATCTTTAGTAGTAGTGGACTTGGTGGTGGTGGTGTTGATAATGAAGTTAAGAAAACCATAGTACATCACGATAATGCTGTGCATAAAGGTCATAAAAAATGGCTAAAAAAATTACATGATAAACATCATCATATGAGTTAAGTGACAAGATCTAATCCTTGCATGCATTTCTATTTATTTATTCATTTATTATAATAACCAAAAATTATGAAATGAGTCTATCTTTAATAATTGACTATGTTATTAGATATCAAAAAATACATCTAATTTGCAAACAATTAATATTATTTGGCTATGATTTATGATTGTCATCTATTAGGATATAAACGCCATTATCCTCGATTTTAACAGTATGTGTTTTTAAGGGCAACTCAGCAGGTGGATTCTGTGGCATACCGTTATCCAATTTAAAAACAGACAAATGTAGTGGGCAAGTCACTGTTTTTTCTTGTTCATTTAAAAATCCTGTCGACAAATCAGCATATTGATGAGTACATATTCCATCTGTTGCATAGATTTTATCTTGTACTTTGGCTATCAATATTTTCTTGTTATTGTTATAGTCAAAACCAACAAGGTCACCGTTGCTTAGCGAATTTGCATTGCATACCCTCACCCACTTCATAGCCATCTAGTCTTAGCTATTATCTGTTAACATATATTCATTTCATTATTTCTTTTTCTTGATATATCAGCTATAATTATTCTCTCTTTTTCGCCTTGTGTTCGAGAGAATCGGCTAACGATCATTTAGTTTAACATTCTGTTTTAACAATACCATTTCTGCCTCATCTCGTTCTCCTCTGCCTTCATTTGTACAATAGATAGTTACTTTGCATTTATGTTCCAAATTTAGGAAATCAATCTATAATGCTCTCCTCTACTCTCTTGTCGCATAAAGGCACTTATCATATATGTGTATCAGATTAACATCATACGTATATCTCTGAGGATGTCAAGAAATCACATCAATTCATACTCGGTGAGGCAGGCATTTGCCAGACAACTCTTCTATGTTTTTTAACCTATGGTGCACATATATTATTAACATTTTACCAAATAACCAAGGTCGTTGTCAACTTAGGCATGATTCCATTAACACCCAATAGTAGATCATGTGACTCTTCTATTATACAACTGAATATGAGTTGACTTTTACAAAAGTAAATAAATTTGGTTGACGTATAGATCAAGTACAGAATTAGACGAAGACAACATTATTGGTAGGATAAAACAGATTCACGTGGTCAAATTCAACCTCTGATATGGGGTTGAATTTCCTACCAGTTGGGTTTTCCTCTTGATTCTATATCTCAATGGTCGTTTAGGTTGAGCCTTATGTATTTAATCTATCCTATTTTCTCATTTCCATATAGTATTTGCTATGTCATTTACATCTTATAGCAGGCATTTATTGACAATGACAAAAGCATGATTATTGCATGCAAATGTAGCACAGAACGTACTATGCGACTGGGAGGGGACTTAGCAACTGCCCCATAAATTTTTAGTCCGATATTACTTACTATCCTTACATACAGATGTACTTTCATTTTGACAAAATAGAACGTGCTTCTACTATTTAGTAAGGCTGATAAGGATGGTAAAGCGTCTTGTAACGAAGTTTCTGGATTCATAGGCCAACAAACCAATTACCATATTCTAACTCAATATTCAATAGAATTTGCCAAAACATAGAGATCAGTTAGCAGAAAAACAAGTATCTATTTTGCATAATATTTTATATAACATTTAATTAAATGATAACTGATAGATTAATTGGAATATAAAATAAATTTTAGCGAACCAATACCGCAAATGATAGGTCGACTAAAAAAAGAGCATCGCGACTTTGAATTAAATTTACAAAATATACAAAAGTGTATTGACAAAAGTGAAATCAAAGGTGCAGTAGAGATAACAAAGAATATGCGCGAATTAATAATTAAACATGCAGTAGAAGAAGAAGCTAGGCTTATGCGGGTAATTATGCAAAAAGCAAAAGACGAATCTCCTGAATCAATTAGAATTATGCAAGAGCATAATTGGGTAATGGATTTTTTTAAAAACAAGCTTGGAGCAATTGAAAATAGGACAAATACTAAAATTGATTCTCAGAAGCAGAAAGACTATGATCATTATGTTGATAAAATAGAACAACAATCCAAGAAAGAGTTAAATGAATTTATAACAAACTTGAGAAATCATTTCTCTGAAGAAGAACAAATTGTTTTTCCGTTGGTACTAAAAGCAGATTTATTGTGATAGTTTTAGTATTAATATGCAAATCGGATATTATCTAATCAAAATAAATTATTATTATAATAATAATTATTATAATCACTTATGATTCATGAAAATGATATAATTAGATACTTACAGACGTCAAATGTTCAAGTATTATTCTAATTGATTCGGGAGATTCTCAGTGTAGAACAGAGCTGCAGGATGTTCCTGCTATACAGATGAATAATACAATAAGCGCTGGACC
>JBEDUN010000050.1:0-23833 GCA_040414675.1 Nitrososphaeraceae archaeon
TCCTCTTTTAGTTTTATTTTTTCGGTTAATGTGATAATATCATTTTCTTTATTGCTATCACCATAAGAATTATCAACTTTCGACGGTGTAGAAGATAGTGATGATGATGAACCATTCATTCCTTTGCACTATTATTTTGTTTAATTTAGCTTTATCTTTTTCGGTTGCTTTCAACGTATGATCTTAGAGAAAAGTTTAAAGCTTAGTCTGTTCATCTTCAAAATAGAATCTATCTTTTGAACTAATACCACTTCGGAAACCTCTGGGCCCGAATCATTCTTGTCCATTTATTTGGGCCCAGGTCTATAATATTTTTAATTGACTGTAACCATGGAACAAGATCCTATGGCGTCGTTTGTTTACGCATTGAAGGCGGCCGAAACACAAAGACAATATCCGAGAAGATTTCGAGCCTTTTTAGATTTTTTGGGTTACAAAGGCACCTTGCAAGATCAAGCCAAACTATTCTTGGAAAACGCAAGACAAAATGCTCAGTGGGCAGAGGCTGAGTTAATGAAATTCATAACTTTTCAGAGAGAAAGAGTAGAAGCACGAGAAATTGTGAGTTCCACTATTCGTAACTATATCAAAGCAACCAAATTATTCTGTCAAATGAATGATCTCGTCTTAAATTGGGATAAGATTAGACGTGGATTACCCAGCGCTAGGCAGTCGGCCAATGACAGAGCACCTACATTAGAGGAAATAAAAAGATTGTTAGAATATCCTGACAGGAGGATGAAGCCGATTATATATACCATGGTCTCTTCTGGAATAAGAATAGGTTCTTGGGATTACCTATGTTGGAAACATGTATCTCCTATATTGGAGAACGGAAAGTTAATCGCTGCGAAATTGCAGGTATATGCAGGAGATCCAGAAGAATATTATTGTTTCATAACGCCAGAAGCCTACACTTCCTTGAATGACTGGATGGAGTTTCGTTCAGGCTATGGTGAAGTCATAACAGGAGATTCATGGTTGATGCGCGACATTTGGCAGACTACAAACATTACTTACGGCGCTAAATTAGGGCTTGCAACATGTCCTAAAAAACTCAGAAGTAGTGGTATTAGACGGCTTCTAGAACGTGCATTGTGGGAGCAAGGACTACGTCATCCACTTGTGAATGGTGTAAGACGCCACGAATGGAAGGCAGCTCATGGATTTCGAAAATTCTTCAAAACTCAGGCAGAGAGGACGATGAAATCTTTAAACGTGGAGATTCTAATGGGTCATAATATTGGGCTTGCAGATTCTTATTACAAACCATCAGAACAAGAATTACTGAAGGAGTACCTTTCAGCAGTAGTTTTACTGACGATACATGACGACAAAACCAAACTTGAAAAACAATTAAAGGAATTAGAAGACAAAAGTAATGACAATGAGTATATAATCGAGGGTAGACTACATGAAAAAGAAGTACAAATCCAGACTTTGATTAAGAAGCAGGAAAAATTTGTCATAATCGAAGGTAGGCTTAAAGAAAAGGATGAGCAGATTCATGCATTGATTAAGAGGCAGGAAAAATTTGAACAATTAGTTCAATCACTGATTGATTCCGGACAGTTTAAGCCTTAAGTTGAGCCTCATATACGAAATAATACACAATTAAATACTGTATTTGTTCCCACGGCGATGTATTCTCCAGATATATAGCTATTAGTTCTATATTCAGTCATTTTTTTTCTTTTTACGTGCTATTTTAATAATTGCGAATGAAATGAGTAAGAATAATCTAGTTCATTCAAAACACGCCCGACATACCATAACACTCGACGATTTATCATATAGCAGATTGAAAGATGTTGGTCGTTTTGGAGAATCATACTCGGATCTAATCTTGCGTGTATTAAGTGAACGACGAATATTAAAAGAGAGGCAGGTCCAGTAGCAGTGATTGACGGTAGTTTCGTCGTGGATTTTTTGGCTAGAGACTGCAAGAATGGCAATCACATTCAATGTAATGCAAGATGGTCAGGATTTAATATTCAAATTATCTGTAATTGTAACTGTCACCGCAGTTGGACAAATCAAGAATCAGAATGCATTAGAATTTGCGGATCTAATTCTCTAACTAGCAATAATACCAATATAGATGACCGTCCAAGTGAATCTACTGATAGACAAATCTCCAGTTAGACCTTATTCTGCTAATCTGGCATTTTAGAAGAGCAGCCTTGAAAACATGAAAAAACTAGAAAGTTCGAGAAGTTAATCGAAAATGAATTCTGGTCTACAAGATTGAAGGATAATCCGTTTATTGATGCAGCAGAAAAGGACCAAAAGGATAGTGAAAATGGTCCAAACCATGAATTAGACCACACTCTCCAAATACGCCGCAAAATAACAAGATTTGAATTAGAGCAATTTGCCTCACAAAAATACTCACAAACCAAACAAGGCATAAACTTTGCAGATGTTCAAAGACACTTTGGCTGCAACAAAAGTAAATCTCGACGTGTTTTGAAGCGGTCTTGCATGATATGGTTTGATAAGGACGGAAATAAGCACAGGCCAATTCTATTTAGATGGTTAAAGCGTACTAATCCTCAGATCTTTTTTCCCACATCTATGCGAGCAGATGTAATTGAATGTTTAAAAAAAGAGAAAATGAACTAATAATAGCTACGGGGGTTAACCATTCAAAATCTGATCCAATTTCAAATGCAGTAGGATATCAAAAAGCATAACACTTTCTTGATGTGCTTACACAACTTCCTTTTGCTCCCCTGCATATGCATAGGTTAGTTTTGAAAATTTCGATCGATAAAACATATTATCGTGAATTAACAAAAGAAGCAGCACCGATAAATCGTGCTAAACAATATGAAGAGAAAATAGGTCGAAGACATATATTTTATATATCTCGCCAAATGGGCGAGTCGAAATTGCAGTCAGATCAAATGACACTCCTTTCAAAATTGAGACCGATGAAGACACGGCAATCCTTTTTGCTTATTTTGGTCAGGTTAGAGATAGACTAATTTATAAATTGAACGATAAAAGGGAGAGAATAACTCAGCAGATTTCAGACTGGGTTTTGAAGGGATGTGACCTGAATAGAGACGTGGACATAGATGACAAGTGTCAGATGTACCTGCCTGATATCCAGTTCAAGTATCTTTGTCACGTATTCCGTATGTACGTTAAATCGTTGCAAGATAGAGCTATCTGCAGAGGAGAAAAATCCCTAGCAATCAATCTAGGTTTCGTAGAAGCATTAAACAACATGGTGCTGCCTATGAGGACGATAAACGATATAAAAAATCAGGTCACAGAACTCAGCCGCAAATTTGATCTGGCTGTTTCAAATAAGACTTTAAATGGTAGCAGCGTAAATCAGGCTTCCAACAAGATCCGATAGCGGACATATCCTCAAATACACGGTATTTAAATTTGTAACAGATTACAGGCTAGCAGGCTAAATCGCATACGTTTTAATGACAGTGGGAGAATTTGTGAACATCGAAATCCGCAGTATTTTATCTACATGATTGTCCAGTACACTTTTTGCGGCCATCATGTCATGGGTACTGGTTGCCGTTATAATGATAATAATGGAATACCTTGTCCATCAGTTAATACGTGATGACATTCGTTCATAATTTGCCTCTGTCAGTAAGATTAGGTCAAGTCATATCCCCTAAAAGTGCTTTACAGATACTCTATCAGGAGATTGCCAGTTCCATTGAATTCCTGCTATCATACTATTTTAGCAGTCTAGTCCATAATCTTTCAAATACCTTACATGCAGTCCATCGTTGAAATCTTCTGTAGCAGGTCTTGATCCAGAGCCATATTCTTTTGGCAGCATCTTCCATTGACATTCCGTTCTTGACATTATGCCACCCGACACCTTCCTAAATGATACTGTTTGATCCTATGGTGTTCTTTAGTTTCTCTGGAGGAAGTATTAATCTGATTTCATCCCATAATCAGTCAGGCATTCTTTTAATAGTTGGAACAAATACTATCCTATCGCAAATACAACTATAAGGAAATGGCATCAAACTATATGCCTATCTGTTTCTAGGATCGATTCTTGATGCTGATCATAGACCATTAACTGACTGTCGCGAATTATTTTATCGATAGCCGCAATGCTTGCAAGATGTGTAGAAGGACGACCCTTTCTTTCAATTCAACCTAAAGAAAAATCGTATTTAGCCAAACATTTCCTTCTAGTAAAATTTTATGTAGAGACTATCCGCTCATGAGAGCGGATCATGAAGTATGTAAGTTTCTAATTATTCATCAGATGACCGCTAAATGAAGCAAACTTCGTCGGTGCGTATTCTTTCAGTTCAGAACCACTCCTTACCAAAGTGACCAACGATGATAATCACTCCGCAGGAAAACAAGGTCTGTTTTTGACTATGTTTAAAAGCAATTCTCGAACACGTTAAGCCATCCGCTCATATGAGCGGATCATCCTATATTTGGCATTAGCGACAAATTAGCATTCATTCGGCAAAGAGACAGTATTCCTATGTTCAATTATTGTCGATTAAATAACGGAATTTAGAGGATCTCAATTGGAATTCCTTGGCTGGATAGGTGTTTCCAATGTTGATTAAACACGCTAATCCAAAACAAGTGGAGGTCTCCGACAATGATGATGCTGAGCCAAATTCGGTTGCATTGGGCAAACGGAGGTCATTAATCATCGATATAACCAAAATCGACGATCGACGATTATCAAAAGGACATTGAATATAATTTAATAATATCGTGTAAGTATTGCGAGTTTTCAACAGATGTGAAGGACCAATACGATAGGCGTACTGTAACCAAACATCCACGACTGGCGGGATACCCTCACAGAAATGGAAGGACTGCCTAGCAAATTAATTTGATTTCTTTGAGATAAGATAATACTCGATAGTGATTTCATGTCATGATAAAGGCGAAGTTAGACCTGGGACTAATAAATCAACCAGCGGCGTATATCGGTCAACCAGTGCCGAAAGAACTCGATCTACACATGGTTAGGTATGTAACCGGTAAGCGCAAACGAGCAGTGGAGCAAGACCCTAGTCTAATCACTAACGAACCTTATGACCACTCTGATATTTTCTATGATTCTAGAACACACCTTAACAAACTAGGTTATGATACCTCTGTTTATAACGATAACGTTGCAGGTGGCAGTGAGCGACGTAAAGATTTCTATAGTAAGATAAAAGACGCCTGTGAGGGCTATCACCATGTAAAGCGTCACAAGATAGGAATTTTTCCAGAAGATAGGGCAGTCATGGCATTTAACGGAAGATATCATTCGGTAGGCTTTGAAAATCTCAATGCACTATGATGCACTATGGAACTGACGTGATTGTAGTCGAAAAAGCAGGAACAGTCCTAAAGATGGTACCATACACAAAGGGGCGAGGTATCGCATTTATCCAATCACAAGGCTTTGTTTCTGAGTATGGTATAGCATTGGCACAGTTAGCCAAGGGAGATTATCAGGCCGCAAATGACTTTAACGGCGGCTATATTCCAAAGTATACAGGACATCTGGCAACTTTGATGGACTGCGATTCTAGTGGAGTCAGTATTGGAACCAAGATTACAGGTGCTATCAGACTAGGCCTAGACCTCGAATGCATAGACGAAATGATTGAAGTAAATAAGAGGTTAGGTCTAGACCTAGCCGATAAACTAGATATCAACAGCATAGTAGAAACAACCAAACCCAATTCTCACTGGCAGGGATTATTAGGGATAATTCAGCATAATAATAAGTCAAATACTTACAGATACCTACGCGAATTTGGTATAGCTGGGGAACTTGAATTCTACCAGCACTATTTAACTCAAGAGGTATTTGACCAGAACGGTATACCCGTAAGATTCATCGACTGGCTAAAGACAAATAGAATTGAACTCAATACAGTGCTTGCGGCAGCAAAACCAAAAACATTCTATAATTGGTTAAATTGGAAACTTTCACAACTATGGCCAATGCGAAACTATAATCGGGTTTTCCACAAGCCAGATCCTAGTGATGTTTACCCTGTGGCTTTTAAGGAGTTTATAGCACGGCTTGATAATACAATCCAGCCATTAGTTAATGAAAAGTATACACCAATCGAAGAGCGGTGTAAACACATAACTGGTTTTATAAAAGATACAGTTGGTACCCGGAAATTAATACAATCTAGTATTAGTAAAAAAATCTCCAATGAAGAAAAGATCAAAATTGTAAGTAACAGACTTACAGCACTTGCAGATGAACTTGATTTAGCACATGCATGACAACAGCAGTCAACAAGGAGATCACTAGGACGATGTCTCCGACGAACATAGAACGGAGCCTAAACTAAGATTCATTTTGCCAAACGTGGGTCCATCCTAAACTCAATTCGACTAACGAAGAACGGACGAAACAATAAACTAACGGCAAAGAGATTTGGGGGGAGGAATATTGAATTAAAATTGAACTAATTATGACGCCTATTATAGACCGGTTCAATATCATATCAATTGGAGCTGAATACCTGCCGTATAATTCACATTCCATGGGTTGACACAGTAAACAACCTATTTGTTGTCATTTATATAATCCGCTCCTAAGAGCGGATGTCTTCATTTTTTTTATTATATGTCGTATTTTAATAATTTTTGAATGTCATGAACGAAAGGAATGTCAGACATACTATAACCCTGAACGATCTATCGTTCGCCAAACTCAGGAATGCAGGACATTTTGGAGAATATTACTCGGAATTAATCCTTCGCCTGATCAAAGAGATCAAAATGGAGGATATAGAACTGGAGGGTGGGAAAGATGTCTGAGAAGAACCTATATTTTGATTTTCTATCAAGAGAGTGCAGAAGACTTGCTCATTGTGACTGTGAAAAGGAATGGTCTGGACTAGGAGTTGACGTTCGTTGCAATTGTCACTGCCACGGCAAAGAACAAACAGAAGTGGATTCCGGTTGTCGGAATACGCGGGCCCATTCTAAGGCAATATCGTCATATAACAAAATTAAACAATGTCAGAATCAAAGGGCTGATCTCGGCGCTCAACCAAGAGAACAGCCTCATACAACATCGTCCCTAGCTCCTGAACAAGCGAGCGGTTTCAATGAAAAATCTAGAAAATCTGCCTATTAAGGTTAGCGGATTTAATTTTGACAGGCCAGGATACTCGGGCCGACATATAACGCTGGAACAAACTGCTCAAATGGTAATCCCATCTTTCGATATGGTCCATTCGCTTCACAGTCTATATGCTAAGCAAGGAAGGGTCACGCATGATTGGGGAGAACTGAGTGAAGAAGGTTGGCAATGAAATTGACTGAAGACGAGGACTACTGGACTAGGGCGCATTTAATTGACGAGTTGTTCTTACAATTAGCGAGTACAAAGACTACTGTTTCACACAATGGAAAAGAAATTACCATATTCAAATATTACAATCGTGCCCTTCTACTAATAAAGCCAATTGTGATTGCCAAGTCTGCAAAACACACAGCCGAGTACGTTGTTAACTTGTCAGACCTGAGACCCAAGATTATAACAGAACTAAAGACAGTAGACGATTCTCAAAATTTACTGAAGCTAGCGGTTGGAAGAATATTCGAAAACATCAATGCATGGCTTTACCATATGAGTATTGCACGGAATCTCAGGGTGAGACTTGACAAATGACTGAGACAATGAATATCTCACAAAGCAAGAGGTCCGTATCCCGCAAAGGGGTTAATGTAATAGGCATGATCACTAGTTATTCGACTTCGTATAAGGTAGTTGCAGAATCCAAGTGGGAATGTATAAACTGTTCTTCTAAAGGCAAATGCTCTCAGGGTAATGAAATCTATAATCCTCCGTTAACCGTTCCAAGGGAAAAGTTTGATGATACAAGAGGGTTTGAACTATTATGCCCAGAGTGTAAAAGCAATGCGTTCACCGTAGACCATGCATACCGCAATGCTCGGTCAATACAACTTGAAGACTCGGATAAAAATGAAGACAGTATGGATCGCTTAGACGTTGTCCTCTTAGACGACGCTGCTTCAAACCTTATAGCTGGAGAGATAGTCGAGATTTCAGGAGACCTTCACATTCAAAGAAAATCGGAGGGGAACAATAGTAAAAGTGTCAAAAAACTAGTCACCGTGTTATATGGTGATAAAATTAGGTATCTCAATAAGGAAAGAGTCATCATTACTCAGAAGGATATTGAAATATTCCACAAACATAAGAGTATATGTGAGCAGGCTAGTCGCATAGAAGCAGAAGCCGCACTAAGACTTAACGACGGCGCATTAACTGAACATAAAATCATTCCGATGAATTACGTAGGACGACTTGTCGCAATGTTTGCCCCTAATGTCATTGGTCACAACGACGTTAAACTTGGCTTATTGAGATCGATGGTAGGAGGTAGAATGGATCACGGTGACGATAACGGTAGGCGTGGAAGAATACCCTCTTTACTGATTGGTGACAAGGGCACAGCAAAGACCGTGCTCGCGCGGGAGTCAACAAAAATAATTCCTAAATCAAGGTTTGTTAATGCACAGAACACCAGTGGTAAAAGTCTGATCGGCGTTGTAGATAAAGAAACTGATGGTGGTTTATTCCTCAGGTTAGGACCGGTAGTGTTAGCCAAATTAGCAATATGTGCCATCAATGAAATTGGCTCGATGTCAATGGAAGACCAGGGACATCTAACCGATATCGAAGAGGAAGGCAGAACGACATTAGTCAAATATGGTGCAACTTTTGAGTTAGACGCGCCGACAACCATTGTTGCGACGGCTAACCAGTATAACACTGAATGGGAAAGCCCTTGTAGTGTAAGTAAGGACGAATTTCCAATACTAAAGACGCTGGTGGATAGAAACGATCAGGTGTATGCCTTCAGAGACTCCTTTTCTAGAGAGGAATTGGAAGAATACGTAAGAGAAAAGACCAAAATCCGGAAACGTAGACCGCACAATTATAATTTTTTGCGGAAGTTATTGGTTTACGCTAAAACAAATATCAAGCCTGAAGTAGTACCGGATTCAGAATTAAGATTAAACGAGTTCTGGACAGAAGCCAGGCTACGAAATGTTGCTACCAATAGAACCTACGATGCAATTTTTAGAATAGCAGAAGCGACAGCAAAATTAAACCTGAACGAGAAGATGGACGATGAGATCGTTGAACAGACAATGGATTCTTTGAGCATAATGTGGTCCCAATACGGCCAATTTGTGAAGACTATCGATAGTCCAAAAGATGTAGCATATCAGGCATTTTTAGATATCCTGAAACAGAATAAAGTCGCAATGTCAATTGACGAAATATACAGGTTAGCATCAGAAGAGAATAAATTGATTTCTGAATATCTAGGTCCAAAGTCTAAACTCCGTGATAACATGAAATTACGTATGATCGTAGATAGGCTGCTAAATCATGATTCTGTAAGACAGATTCAAGAGAGACCATTGGTTTTACAATGGCGATCGGAATGTGACATATGTGATGTATGTGATACGAAAACTAGTTCGAAGTCATCTGTCTGATGATCTGTCTGATGACAATCAACATCATATCGGATCTGATCACATATATCACATATATCACATCCAGTGAATTGACGAGACACAGAAAAGCAAAATATTGTAAATCTCTCATGCAATGATCGTATCTTTGAGATCAATGTTAGAAAGAGCGCTATCACAGATATTATCCAAATTCTAGACATAGCGGGAAGCATATGATGATAACGAAAAGAAGCCATAGTTAATTCACAAAATAATCGGCATCTACGACGAGCATGAGAACTGAGCCCTAAGTGAAATCCTTTTGCTATTCACAGGACAATCCTGTTAGTTCTTAGTCAAGTCATGTGAGCAAATAACGACTAACACCAGATAGTTGAACTCATTCAAACTATGTAATAGGACCTCATCTACGATCACTATTAAACCGGTAAATTATTGAAATATATCCTCTGAAATTCTATCTTAATGGAAATTCTCAATTCCATTTACATTGTCAATTCCATTTTCATAGACTGACTACACAACAAATTAACATTTGTGTGAAAAATGCGTGGGATAATATTGTATTAAAATTGAACTTATAATTACACCAACAGTTGAGCATAACAAGACCTACCGTGGTAGCAGTAGTAGACAGTTGAATACAGTTGAACGTGTATGGAAGTAATATGGAAACAGTGTGATAACAAATGATAACACTGGCTTTATCCCTCAGAATTGGTTAAATTATTTCATAGTAAATATGAATCCGCTAAACAGGCAGGAAACAGAGAATCTCATAATTGACCTGTATCATAATCAGAAGAAAACCTTCAGAGAAATACAAAGAATCGTAAGAAAATCACCACGTGACATTAAAGTTATACTGAATAAGGTGGAGCCAGAACGTTCGTCTCTATCCATACCAGCGCAAGCCTATAGATTGTTTTCTGAAGGCAAGACTCCAATAGAGGTTGCTATTATTTTGAATATAAGAGAACCAGAAGCAACGCAATTCAATTTGGAATACTGGAAACTAAGCCAGTTAGATAGCCTTGACCGAATTTATCAAGAGACTAACGGTAACATTTCACCCTTGGTAGAATTACACAGACAGACGAGGGCTGCCGGCCTGACCATGGAGCATGTGGTTAGACTTCTTCAAATGGCAAATAACGACCTCCTATTAATTGAGCAAAAATGCCAAGATCTCAAAAGAGAGGTTGCAGATTTAACCACCAAGAACTTGAATGCAGCTGGAACATTTCAGCAATTAAGCAACGACGTATCTGAGATATCTAAGGTACTAGACAAATTTCGTTCATCTTGCAAGGGAGAACGACTTGAACTTGCTAGATTGAGTTTACAAAAAGAAAAACTAGAATCTCTTGTTAGACAATTTCAAAATAATAGTGAAGATTTTGGCAGAATTAAGGAGCTAGTTAAACAAGCAGTTGAACAAAGTCTGACGAATCGTAAACATGTACTGTTACTAGCCCTTATATCAGTTATAGATTCATGTCGAGCAGATCCTGTAAAATTCGATATTCTTCATTATAATTTACCAGCAGCTACAATAACTGGAGAGACACGACTAGCAGAATTAGGTAAGGTTGATCAGTATAATTGTGGACTATCTACAAATGATCAGTTATACTTTCAACATGAAAATGCCAATTATGATGACGCTACTTACTGCAAGGTTCTAGTAGACGCAGCAGAACAATTCTTCAACAGAATGATAAAAGAGTTGGAGCAAGTGACTATTAACCAATTAGCTGATATGTTTGCTTCTGCCTCCGTGGCACCGAAATTAACTAAGAATTCGGATCTAGATCAGAGGTTCTGAGCTACATGAAGTTGTACGAAAGCAAGAATGTTCCATCCGCTCATATGAGCGGATAAGGCAATACTTTATAATCAAAGTAAACGAGTTGTCATGTTCAAATTCATATACTATCTTATCGTTTTGCTTGTCTCCTAACCATTCTGAAGACGCCGACTGTGGTTCTATCTCGTGGTTCTATCTCGAAGATGGCTAATTGAGGTATGCTACAGTGAGTAGGTTCCTTTTCAAGTACATTACCCCTTGTAGTCGCTTTTATTTTTGAAACATCTGTGGTTTCATTTAGGTATGTACTAGTTCTAGGTACGTGGATCATAAACCATTAAGTAAGGCTATGTTGGCAGTACTTCTATAATATGGAAGGATCTCTTGATTCTGAGAATATTTGATAATACACTGGTGATTGATTACTCTTAATGATTTCTATCGCTAATATAATGACTGAAAGTAAACAAGCATTGATTCTGATTTCTGCTATACTTGTTATTTCCATAGTAGATTCTCAATTTATTAATACTTTCTATGGAACTGATTTAGATACTCCAGGTTATCCACACCTAGTTTTGTTTATCTCTTTTGTTATTGTCGTTTCAGTCATTAATGTAATATTACTGAATTTTATAAAAAGTAACCATTTGCTAGATAGAACTAGTAGACCCAAATTGTTAAGGATTGCATATAATATAACACGCATTGTTCAATACGCTACACTACTGTTATTGTTCATTACAGTCTTCGAAATGCTTGCTTTTCAAAACTACCATAGGATTTGGTCTATACTAGTAATAGACCTTAGTCATTTTTGGTCAGCAATATTGCTTGGAGTATTAGCATTTACATTTATTCAATGGCTTAGAATAGTAAGAACATATACAATCCTAATCTATGCGGTAGTCTTTGGTGTGATCTTATTTTTGACTTTGATTACAGTCCCTTTGCTAACTGAACAATTCAATTATCAATCTCAGTTGATTTATCCCAAAGATTATGCGACGTTAATTGTGGCAGTAACAGTTCCATCAGAAGATATTGCATTCCTTTACGGACTTGGAAACTACGTTTTGCCTATCTTGTTAATTGCGTCTTGGTTCCTTACAGTCTCAATACTTAAACCATATATGTCCAGAATAAGCAAGAGCATGTTTTTGTTGCTGGTTAGTATTCCCTTATTCTATCAACTTTTCGCTTATGTAATACGAGACGCAAATGTATCAACGATTCCTGGCTTGACTGATATTATATACACTAGACAATTCCAGTTCATCTTAGGAATTAGCTACCAGGTGTCCGGTTTATTGTTTGCTGTTGCATATTTAACTGTCGCAAGAAAGATGAAAAGAAAAATTCTCAAAAACTATATGATTATCTCGTCGATTGGTATCGCAGCGCTATTTGGCTCGTTGCAACCAGGGATGCCGTTCTATGCTGCGTATCCACCCTTCGGACTTGTTACAATAACTTTCTTGGGTTTGTCTTCATTTCTGCTGCTTATAGGAATGCTTGGATGTGCCGCATATGTATCTAGAGATAATGAACTACGAAAGGAGATCTTTAAAGATAGAGATAGCATTTCTAGTATGTTAAGGAATATAGGATATGCAGAAATGGAGAGAGAATTAGAAAATAGGATTATCCCGTTGTCTTCTCGACTGAAGCTAACAGAAGATATGAGAGTTCATATGGATCTCAGTCAAGAGGATTTGAAATTAACTATAGAAGAGGTATTAACTGAGATACACGGATCACCCAGTAAAAGAAATGGATCGTAGATGAGTTTGCAAATGCCTGAAATTTCATTAGAATTCGCAACTTGATTTTTGCTCATATTATATATCTTGAACCATAACACTCAAGGAATAATGACGGCAGACCACAATAAAGTGAGATACAGCGTGGTAATTATGCCTTAGACTTCAAGGTCCAAGATTGATTTAACTATGATGACACATACAACCCAAAAAGGTTATAAAACTCTGCTTTAAACCAACTATAATATCATAATGAACGGAACATCATTTTTTAGTCACAAATTAAAAAGTCGATTACTTCCTTGTTTGGTTTCTTCGGTCATAATGCTAGTTATCGTTACTACCCCACTAAAATTATATGCAGCCTCATCTGGTGTTGACTTTTATTCTATTAACTCTCCACCAACTGGAATGAAATCTACTGAACCACTAATAGCAAAGTGGTGGAACTGGTGGAACACTATACCTTCTAAAGTTGCTACAAATTGGCCTACGTGTATCAAGGGCAATGGAGGAAATCTAGCTAACGGTCAGTCAATAGTCTTTATAGGCAATCCGGCTCAAGCGGTAGATAAAAACGCAAATGCACGTAACCAGAACTGTGAAATATCACCAAATCAACTACTATACCTAACTGTATATCCAGGTGAATGTTCTACAGGATTAAAACCTCATGAAGGTGAGTTTCCTGATACAAAATCTCCCAGTGATCTGCTAAGATGCGCACAAGATTCAAACAAAGTGATGAAGTTGATGCAGGTTAAAGTCGACGGAAAAGATGTATCATCCAATATTGTGCGCCAAACTACATCCAAACCATTTAATTATATTGTGCCTACCGATAATGCGTTTAGCTTCCCACAGCCTATTGCAGGAGGGAATAACACATCTATGGCTGAAAATTACTATCTGTTCTTCAAACCTTTGCCTATTGGAGATCACACAATAAGTGCGGAAGTTATACGACAACCTCTTCAAGCAAATCAACCGGTTGAACATGACGTAGCAAAGTGGAATATCAAAGTAGCACATTAATTAAGAATATCCAATCCATTCCAGTCCATAAGCAAGTTACATCATCATCCGTCGAAAGATAGAATGTGACAGTTGGTTCCTGAAATGCATTGGGAATACGCATTTAAATTTATGATATTTTATTGCCACCAAACGCAAGCGCAATGAAAGGTTGAGGTCTATGGACCAAAACATGTATAATGTCAACTAACCTAACTTTAGTGACTAAACATAAGAAAGTCATATAAGGATCAGGGCAGAAAATTTAAATGATATTGCCTTTACAAACTAAATGCCATTATTCTTATTCAAATTTAGATAATGGGTTTAGTTCTTTTTAACAATTTTATGGTAACGATGATGATGGCCTTCATGATCGGCATTATATTTCCGAGTCTTCTGCCTCTATTACAGATCCCCATGACCCACAAAATCAAGGATCACATTTAGTTAGCGTCACAGAATCGGAAGCAAAAGTTTCCCTAAAACCACCATTTATCAAAAGAATACTCCTTGTAGATGACGATCCTGATATTACATTAACTTTCAGAGGGTCATTATTATGATAACAAGAGAAGATTTGAAGTATTCGCATATAACGATCCGCTGTTAGTAGTAAAAGAATTCAAACCAACAACAGCAACAACCTCAGGCCAAATTAACAAGGCAGGACAGACACAAACTTTTTACAAGCAATCTATCCATACACTCTCAGTATTTTCAGTTCGCTTTGGCTCTAGCACTGACAAGTGTAGTTGGCCTACTGATTGCCCAATGGTTTAACCTAAGTGAGTCCAAATGGGTTGTGGAAACTATATTACTCGTACTTATGCCGGCTCAACTTATCATCTTCATGGCCTTTGATAAAATTGTCCACCGTATCATTGGTACCATTATCGGGGTTATAATTACCATCATAATAATAAATACCGTCCACAACCAGTGGTTACTTGCCCTTTTGATGTTGTTATTCACTGGCATCTATGTCTCCCTGACGAAGATTACTAACTACGCCTTCCAGGTCATATTTCTGACCGTTATGGTTCTACTTCTAGATGGTCTTGCGAATCCTAGTAAAGCTTCAATAACCACATTTGATAGGATCCAGAATACTCTAATAGGCTGTTCACTCTCCCTCGTTACAGCACTTATTATTTGGGGAGTTCCTAAGATAAAATCGAATCGGGCTTTAGGTAACATAAGGGAATAAAATAGTGTCAGAATATCAACGATATTCTTTATCTGTTATTGCTACTTTACTTTTCAGACCAATTAACTATCATTTCGTTGAGTGGAGGGGGAGAACCTGACTCTGGATCTATATCCAACATTTTCTTATGAACTTCACGACACTTTATAGCCCATGGATGGTTTGATGTAGCAAATTCCTTTCCAGTCTTTGCTAGATCCTCTGTATCTAGAAGAACTACTTCAACATCAGGAGCGCCACTCCCAGGTGGACTGCGCTGAAGCCAAACTTGTTCTCGGGTGACCCCGGCGAGTTTATAAAATTCGTCATGATCTTTGGTATGGCCACAATCCTCCTTTGCAAACTTCTTATGAAGTTCTACTCCTCCTGGAAGATAAGGTATCGTAAAACAATAGGTCGGCATTCTTCAAAAACCGTATGTATCATATTTAAGCATTTGAATTAAAAGGCAAATTCGTCTAAAAACCATTCCATTTTTAGACGAACCAACGGATATGATATTGTTTTATATTGACATACAAACACTAATGAAATTGACAAAAGATCTTCCAACTACTATGAGTATAAGTAATGAGTAATCATAGCGCAATTAGACCTATTCCATAAGTAATTTGATTTCAGAATATACTGGTAGTATTACAACTTAACTTTGAGCAGCGTTAAAGGAATTTAGATCACAATCAGCAGATTATGATCTCTTGATTTCAGATGTTAGAATGCCTACTATGGATGGGTATCAATTAGCATGGCTGGTAAAAAAGATAAAACCTGAATTGAAAGTTGTTCTTATGAGTGCATTTGAATATGATAGTCTATATTTTTCACAAATGTAAGTTTAGTGGCAGAATTTATAGAAAAACCTATTTCAATGATTGAACTAAGCAAGGTAGTACACACTCTGATTGACGACAAACCACTCCAATATCATTCCAATGTCGATCCGCTACAATAATTTAGTTTAACCCCACTCTATCCGCCATAGCATTGGCAGCGAAGTATCGAGACAGCACGTCCTCAAAAATTCCTTGATTTTTAATAGATGCTGCATCCAATATAATCAGTTAATGAGAGAAAATCGAACGAACAACCCCATTTGAACCATACGTGATTTAGAGACTGGTTATTGTATGCAGTAGTTTGATCAAAGCGATAGTTAAACTCGTCGATGTTTACAATGCAGAACACCACCAGCATGATCAGGATAACAATAACAGCAATCCCCTCTTTAATATCAAATTCAACGGTAACCTTGACAACACTTTAAAGAGATTCTATTCCTAGCTAGTATATAGCATAATGTATAACAGCGTATATCCATACATAATGCTTAATAGAAACAGTCACGTATATAATTAATAAGTAACAATCCAAGTAGTTTGTTAGACTAACCATAGTCAGAGCTGCGCAGAGATAACAGGCTACTTGATGATAAACAATGAGTAGTTTTGGCAGTAGCATCAGCGATAAATGGCTTGGCTATCGACATTATGACAAATGCTGATGCTGCTGCCAAATTGGTATTGATGGCTCATAGTATTATCATCACCGTAATATTTGAACATTGATTCTTGTTATATAACAACATTCTGAAGATTCTTCTGTGGTTAACAAGTAAATACCGTTCGTTCATGTGTATAATCCCCCTTAAACTAGTCTAATGGGGTCAAATATGCCCCATTAGTGAAGTCTGTAGACTGCGAGCAGCCGTCTGTCTGTCTAAAAATATGCCAATTAACCAAGTTAACCAGAGATTGAATGGGTGAAATTTTTCCAAAATATTTACAGATAATGACGGTATCTAGTTCGTTAAAAGTAACGGTGACGATCCCAGCGTTACCTTGACAAATAAGGAGTGATTTTTAGACGATAATAGAACCTGTTAGGTCAGTCACTTGCTCAATAAACCTCCACTACCAGGAGATGCAGATGTTGATGGTGCCATTGCAGTTGTTAATGTCGAATTTGCATTCGTAGCAAACAACTACACGGGATGCAATACACTTGTGTATGTAATCCAGTACTTTTAGGAGTGATCAGAAAGAGTGTGGTGTTTCAAGTCGTGAATAGGCCCGTGTATCATCATATCATCATATAGTTACGAAGCGCTACAGTAGCGCTGTATCTTGAGTATTACTATGCAGCATATTTTAGGATCCTGCATTCGCGAGTTACTTTTTGATATAATGGAGTTCTTTAAATACTTTGGATTTATACAGCGTTTATGTCAAGTCACAGACTTGTTAGAAATGACCATCTACTCTTTATTGCTCTTATTTCTACACTTGTTATCGCAAGCCCATCAATTAGTAACTATGGCTATTTTGGCTTTACTAACGTAGTATATGGTCAACCAGATCCAAACCAAGTGAATTCCAACACTACGAATTCGGTAAATTTACAGAATATCCCTCTAAAAAAGGTCCATGTAGGTGATATTGATATAGCGTACAAGATGTTTGGCAAAGGTGACCCAATTATACTTATTCAGGGTCTTGGTGGGTCAATGAATAGCTGGCAACCATCTACTTTAAGAGAACTTGCTTCAAATCATACTGTAATAATATTTGATAATCGTGGAGTTGCAAATACAACAATTGGTACAAAACAATTCTCAATTCAGCAATTTGCAAATGACACTGTTGGTTTACTCGATGGTCTGAAGATTCAAAAAGCAAACGTTCTTGGTTTTTCTATGGGTTCATTTATAGCTCAGCAGCTTGCTGTTACTCATCCAGAGAAGATCATCAGACTTATACTTGTTGGCTCATCATGTGGTGGGAAAGAGAGTATACCTCAAAGCCCTGAAAATTTAAAAGTGGCTAAAAAGTTATTAAGTAGTATTGTAAATAACACGCCAATAGAACCACAGGAAATAAAAACGGCTCTATCTTGGGATGTCGGACCAACATGGATCAAGCTGCATCCCAGTTCCCTTGAAGCAAAGTTTCCAACAAACCCCAAAGATTTGGTACCTTCTAATATTCCTCTTAATGCTTATATTCAACATACTAATGCAGTACAAAAATGGAAGTCAAACAACTGGAATGGTGTATGCAGTCAGCTTACAAAAATATCCCAACCTACTTTGGTAGTAACTGGAACCGAAGATGGTTCTATACCAGGTCCTGCTAATTCTATAATTATTGCGGGAAAAATCCCAGGAGCATGGCTTGTACAAATCCCAGCAGCCGGTCATTCAGTAATGGATCTATATCCAGATAAATTCAATAAAATATTACAAACATTTCTTACAACAACATCATAAAGTTGATGAACATGAATAAACATGAAACTGGAAAAGCAACAACTACAAACACAGTTTTTTAGGGTTTTAGATAGGAGGTTAGTGTCGACTCGATCTTTCTGCATACGCAAATAAGCCACTATCTGTTCGTGGATTCTAACAACTTTAGTCAATTCGATTTGTAATATCCAATATTGGAAAAATGACAAACATATTCTTTTGTAGCAACTCAAAGTCATATTTGGAAAGACAGTTCTTGTTGTAAAAACTAATCTCCTGTCCATAAACTGGATCTTCATCTACTCATCCTTCAGCCTAACCGATGGTTATTCCTACCATTTGTCCTGGCAAGTCCAATTTACCAGTCATTAGGAACTTTCGTTCTTTGATCATATTCTGCTATACGTACCACTTCTGACGGGCTGGCGCAACCTTCTAGAATATCTAGGGTTAGATGGTGAATAAAGAGCTGGTGGAAGTCAATGTACTATCTCGGATAGAGTGGGGCCTTTCGTATTGCATCTACCTTCTTGTTCTAATAATACCTGATCATGAATAATCTTAGGAACGGGTTTTCTTCCTCTGTTATTAGTAATAACCATTTCTTAGCCTTTTGCTAACGTATTTCATCGACTGTTAGGTCAAATGTGAAACTCTGGATTTCAAATTTCACTTTATTTATTGCACCAGTAGGTGCTAATAGCCAAGTATCAGATTATGTAATCAAAGAGCAGCAAATAATGTTAATAATGGTGTGCCAAGAATCGCAGAACCACAAAGAGCAGCAAACAATGCTAACACACCACAAGTTGCCACTATTCCACAATCAGGGGGAGTATTTGGCACAGCAGAATTAGCATGTTGTGATATACAGTTTTGTTTCAGTACCAATAACTCACCCCCACCTCCACTCAATTTTTATTCCTCCTTCCTGACAAGATTCTTGCTGGAACACCAGGAATCAAAGTTCACCGAAGTGTAAATGGATTCTACGATTTTCTTCGTCCAGATTCATTGCGATAGGATTATCAACACCTCATTATTTTTATAATATAGAAGAAAATATGACTGAAGTTGGTATAGCCGAATATTTTAACATGGCAGAAGCATTGGGAATAATTGCTACATTGTTCGTAATTCTGTATTTCTCAAGAAAGCAGATGGAAGTATTATCCACAGATATAGAAACAAAGATTCTCAATGATATGGACGAAAGAATACACGGACTTACTCAAATAGGGGTTGAAAAGCCAGAACTAATAAAGGTAATCTCTAATGTTGATCCGCATGTATCTTCAGATACAGCATTTGCTTATCATATTTTATATACATATGCACATGTTTTTCATATGCGGCAAAGAGGAGTAGTATCTGACAATGAATGGATAGGCTGGACGCGCTGGATGAAAAGTGCATTCAAACATGGCACTATAAGTGAAATTTGGAAAAGTATAGAAGTAGAGAAATGGTTTGATCCCGCATTTCAGGAATTTATAGATAAGGAAGTGATTTCCGTGACCAGTACCAAACAATAATAACGATTCCTTCACTGGAATCCTCTTTTAAACATACGGCCAAAATGCGCAATTAACAACTCCTTGCGAATAAGGTCACCTGTTTGAACCGATGTCCACGTCAGTCCACGTCCATGATATTGAGTATGTCAAGGCGGTGCCATTGGTGCCGTATATATGAGGTTAACATTACAATCTCCAGTGAGACTCCCAGTAATTGTGACTTTAATTTTATCGTAAAAAGCACTGCAAGACGGGGAAGAAGACTCTGCTCGTGATGGTACAACTAAGGGTGGACTATTCGGGGCGAATGGATGGTCAACTAAAGGGGCGAAAAAGGTTATTTGATACGTTTTTGGAGGAGAAGGAAATAGTGGGAAAGTAAATTTTCCAGAATGTACTGAAAAAGTACCTGTTGAACTATTAATGGCGGGTGTTAGTATTTGAGGTTGAAGCAGGAAAGAAGGGATTGTATTAGGACAGCCGGGATCATTTGCCATTGCGTCATCATCACATGTTATGTTCAAATTCAAATTAAATGTTGAACTAGTGGGTGCAGGACTAGAAGGATTCTGTGTGTTCGTTGTTGCCCGTTGCACTTCTATGTTAGGATTTGCAGACTGGACAGTTGTCGGATTTGAAGACTGTCCTGACCCTCCTTGCTGTGACAGAGTACCACCACAATTACCGTTACTTATCATATTATCGTTAGTATTAGAGTTAGATACTGGTTTCAGACATGAATTTCTAACAGACGCTGCCTGACTAACGTCGCCTGTATGCCTCTCATATCTTGCAAATGAGTCTTCTGTTACCGTGACTGGCGTCATGACTATAGCAGTAAGCAGAATCATTGGGACTATCAGTGTTAAATTAGCACTATTCATGCAGCAATATGGCTTCCAACAGTGGGTTATTATGTAGTAGTTGGAATTGGAACCTCTGTTAAGTCAGATTTGTCTTCTTCAAAAAATAACTAGTGCAGTGTTAAATAATTCTTAGAATTACAAACTGAATTGAAGAAATAGGAGTATAGAAAACACTCCATTTGTAGACGTTGTGCCCAGTTATTTTTACTTTTCTAAGTATTGGCTCATTTTCAGCCAAAGTATTTGCTCCACGCCTGATTGATACTATGTTGTTCAGAGTTATCAAATATAGTAAAATAAAAAGTAGTTTTGTGCTAGACACGGAGATCTTGGTAGATGCTAAAGCACAAGCAACTCGAGCCCATCTTACTATAGACAATATTGTAGAGGAAGCATTAACAGAGTATTGCAAGACTCACTACAAGATATGGGAGTAAACCTTTGGTCAGGAACTAAAATTGAACGTATAATGACACCAACAGTTGAGCATAACAAGATCTCCCGTGGTAACAGTGGTAGACAGTTGAATATAGATGATTATGTATCGAAGTAGTATGGAAACGGTGTGATAACAAATGATAACACTGGCTTTATCCCTCTGAATTAGTTAATTTATTTTGTACTAATATGAATCCTCTAAACAGACAGGAAATAGAGAGTCTCATCATTGACCTGTACTATAATCATAAAAAAACCTTCAGAGAAATACAACGAATAGTAAGAAAATCACCACGAGATATTAGTGTGATTCTAAATAAGGCCGAGCCAGGACGTTCCTCTCTATCCACTCCGTCGCAAGCATATCGTTTGTTTTCTGAAGGGAAGACTCCGATAGACGTTGCGGTTATTTTGAATATAAGAGAACCGGAAGCAACTCAATTTAATTTCGAGTACTGGAAGTTAAGCCAGTTAGATAGTCTTAACCGAATATACAAAGAGACTAATGGCAATATTTCTTCCTTGGCAGATTTACATAAGCAGATGAAGGCAGCAGGTATGACTGTCGAACATACAATCAAACTTCTTCTAGTCAATAACGATATCCTATCAATTGAGCAAAAATGCGAAGATCTCAAAAGAGAAAAAGCAGCATTAACCGCCAAGAATTTGGATGCTGCTAGAATCTTTCAACAATTAGGCAACGATATATCAGAAGAATACAAGATACTAAATCAATATCGTTCGTCTTGTAAGGAGGAACTCCTAGAACTGGATAAATTGAGTGTCCAAAAGATAGGACTTGAATCTATAATTGGAGAATTTCAAAATAATAACGAAAGTCTTCAAAAGATTAAGGATTTAGTCAAACAAACAGTTGAACAAAGTCTAAAGAATCATAGACATCTGCTGTCACTAGCCCTTCTATCGGTTATAGATTCATGTCGAAGAGAACCTATAAAATTCAATATTCTTTACGAACCATTCTAGATTATCAGGATTCAAACCTCTTTTCTTCAATGTTTCATGTAGTTTCAAAAACCTTGCAGGAGAGGGCTCTATTTGCGGATAGAGTTGGTATAACCTATATTGGCGCTTTAATTTCCAAAACTCCCTGAAGGACTTGTTTACTTGTCCTTCCCTAAGGTTTAATTCGATTTCCAATTCTATTGGTACCTTTCTTTGAGTAACAAAACCTTCAAAATAAGGTCAGAATCACTTAAATACTTCGCAGCGTTTACAGGGTCGTGTCAAGTCACGGACTTGTTAGGAAAGACTATCTAGTCTTTATTGCTGTCATATCTACTCTTGTTATCTCAATCTCATCAATTAGTAACAATGGCCATTTTGACATGACTAAATTAGTATATGGTCAACCAGGCTCAAACCAAACGAATTCTAATACTACGAATTCACTAAATATTACTACTACTAGAATATTCCATTGACCAATACTAAGGCGGGGGCCCACTTGGTGAATTTGTGATAGTACTACTGCCAGATTTCATGCAGTCACCTGAAAAAGAAGTTCTAAAGCCATTATTAGATTCAAATATCGTAAAAGTACCGGGAGCTGTGATCATCTGGTATGTTCTTGAAAGATAAGGAAGTATCCTGTCCTCACCACTGTTGCGGTTCTAGTCCTGTTTATCTATTATTCCATTAATCTATTAGTACAGACAATAGGTGACCATCATTCGATGCAGGACAAGACATACGAACAATCGCAAATCCATTAGTACCAACTTGTCCTGCAACCGTTTACTAGGTACAACCGGATACTCATAATCCATAGAACACATGTACCAACCTGACTTTTTCACTGCTTTAAAAATATCGTCCTGAATCCTTAATCAGGAAGGAGGAACAAAAATTGGGGCTTTAATCGGGGGTGGGGGTGAGTTATTGGTACTGAAACAAAATTGTGTATCACAAAATTGTGCTGTTCCGAGGTTTCCTCCTGGGCTTCCTGAACCTTCTGGAGGAGTAGGTAAGGCAGGTACTAGTAATCCCGTCGGTCCTGCCCGTCCTTGGATTCCTTGAAGTCCCTGCTCACCCTGGGATTCCACTTGTACTGGTGGTCCAGCAGTTCTTGGTACACTTTTATTAACATTATTTGCTGTTCTTTGATTACATGAATCTGATATTTGGCTAGCAGTACCCACTGTATCGCAATTTGCATTTTGTTTGGTATCTTGCTTTAGAATTCTAGAGTCGGCAAATACCGATTGTACGTTTACTGTAAATATTCCTGTTACTAACACCGGAGTTAATAGAATTATTACTATCAATATTTGGTTATCATGTTGATTCATATAATTTGCTCGAATTGTAAGTATATCTGGCTTGGGTAGCCATATACTGAGTTATGTAGTAGGATTTAGTGCGGACATATTTCTATGCTAAATTGACGTTGTATACTACTCGGATAATGTAGATATAACGGAAGTAGAATTCCAAA
>JBEDUN010000051.1:0-4537 GCA_040414675.1 Nitrososphaeraceae archaeon
TTACCTAAAGCAGTTGGAAGAATCACTAGGGCGTTCCTATTTTTGACAGATTCAAATATGTTATTTTGGTATAATCTAAATTCAATGCTATCCTTTTTTATCAAAGGATGGCTGAAGTATTGTTGGGGTTCATTCTGCTCAGTAGCTAAGTTTACCACTTTCTACTCTATAATGATGAGGTAACTAGTATGACTAATATCTATTTGGTATCTTCTTTTAAAAATTGACCTCATTAAGCGGATAGTGGAATACGAATGTTAATACTTTACCATAGACACAGAAAATTACAATGTGATCCTAGCAAATAACTTTACATCGTGTTTTATGGAAATTCAAGAACTGGTCCGGTATGATTATTTTCGGACATAGTGTTACAATATGAACTGAGGAATGTCGTGTTAAAAAGATCATCGAAAAAGCTGTGCCCTAGGTATAGACTCACGACTATGAATGGTTATATAATTTATGTATGCTATAGATCATGAGATAAGGCTACTAAATATTATAATGATAATTTCTATCATGAGGAGCGCGAAGAAATAACACAAGGATCTATTTCAATTCGAAATATAGAAATACTGTATAGCTGAATGGGAGTAAAAGCCTCAGCCTAAGAGAGATGACAGAACGACATTTTGTCTTTCTGTAGTCAAAGGCAAAAAGAAATCTCGCCAATGTGGTCAATACTTATGGAAATACATAATAAGAAAAACATCGGGATCGCTAAGGTTGTACTTACTGCGAAGGCTAATCCCTCTAAGAGAAAGCTAACTGAATTTAAATAATAGATGCGGAGAGTGCAGAATCTATAAATTAACAATGACAATGACACGTACTGGTGCTCCCACTTGTTGAATTAAACAATGGATAAGAACGTAGATCATCCAGTGAAAATGCATATGCAAAGACTAACTTTACCCAACCTAAACAAGAAAGGATGACAGATAACCATACGGGGTGGTCACTTCAGTGTCATCAGTGTCATTTATCGACAGTCTATCATTAGATAAACATACCTTACATGACATACGGTTTAGATTCAAAGTCGATAATATCTGGGCTACCATAGCCGACAATCATCCAGAATTATCAACGAATGAAGCTGGTAAGAACACCTCTCTTGAACCCTGTTGTAACTCATGACCTTATCATCAAGACAACTATTCATCATACAAATAGTTGTTACAGTTGCTACAAAGATTAATTACATCCAGTACACATATAGAAACTAAGCAGAAAAGTGTAACCTATGTAGGTAATTAACACTGTAACCTATCAGTGCAAGTGCAACAGCTAGTTATGAAAAAATATCTAGGAGTAGTATGATCAGGATTATTAGCTTAAGAGGTATCCTAAGTCCATTGAAATCTAAACGACTGGCCTTTAGTTATATCACGTCTAACCCACTTAGCGACTTTGAATCTTGAAGCATGACCGGAGTCCAATTTCCTGTTCATAATAGGTTGAGTTTTACATTTTATAACTTCATCAGTCTCAATATTTACTTCATAAACTACAGGAATCTTCATTCTAGATCTTAGCTCGATATTGACCACAAATCTTCCGCAATTTGTGGCAAAATAATTCTCAAAGTACTTTCCTGTCTCTTCTACATCATATTCTAAGGTGTAGTATCGACGCTCTTTTTCCGAGCTTACAACTGGCCTATTGAAGATTGTTGTGAACTCCTTCTGGAATGGCTTGTCTATAGGTATACTCGATATCATTGAAGGTAAACCATCTTCATCAGTCACTTTCACGTTTAGCTCTTCAAACCTTTTACCAACATCTGTTGCTATGCCGTGTACAACTTCGTAAATTGGTTCATCAGACAGATTTCGAATCTCGTACACCCTCTTGTAATGAACAAGCATGGTCTTTAAATTCTTGATTGTGATATTAACTTCCAGTGATGGGTATATCGTGCCACTAGATGTGAGTGCGAGCTTTGAACTGATTGCTTTATTCCTAGCCCCAACAATAGCACTGCTCATTTGATTCGAATTCTTATTTGGTAGTCTGGCATTACCAAACCCTCTACCACAAGCAGTATAAAGAAATAACTTTTGACTATGTTTAGTTGTATAGTCATACAAGGGCCTTATTATCGACTTGTATTCATCAGAAATTTCCCTAAGATCTTCGGCAATCCTTCTTCCAAGTAAAATGTGGCCATCATCACCAATGTCCATTATCCTCCTCGCAATGATTATTCCTGGGCCCCATACGTTATTGTTTCCAAGAATATCTTTAACTAAAAATACAGGGCCACTATGTATTCCAATTCTTATTCTTATAGTTTCAGCAGGAAGGCGTCCTTTATTATATTTCGCGAGATTTGCATGCAATTCTATAGCAAGTCGAAGAGGAAGCTCTGGACCTTGCAGGAAACCAATAGCCATCCCATCCCCCGTAGGCAAAACAATTAGGGTATCTTTTGGAGTGCGTTTGAAGGCTTCACATGATATGATACATTTATTTAACATTTTTATTTTTTTAATTTGTATCATAGTTGACATAGATGGGTCAGATAGACCGACAATATCCACAAAAAAGAAATTTGCATGAACCAGGTTGGGGCTGATATCTGAAACCATACCTCATCATCGTTAAGAGTAATAAATCATATGAGGCTTGTCAGCCCTTGTCATCTTTCCGAATTGAGTGAAGATGATTGCTTGATCCCTCCAACTGCAAATTTTGAAAAATGTTGTGTATGCAGCGAGTACCCACACCAATCAGAATGATCTAAGGTTGGTTCTCGGTCAGGTTCTATGCTTGGTTCCCATCTCTTGTAAGCTTCGTTGAGTGCAAATAACTCTACACTAGGACATCCGTCAGAAAGTCTTTTGATAATAACAGGAATGTGCTTACTAACTAGTAAGTGGATCACAGGAGAGGTTTTAAAAAAAGATGGATTAGAGAAATTCACTGGAGTTGTTCCGGATTCCACTCCTAAGTATCCAACATTCATAAACATTAGTAGAGGATTTGCGGGTGAAGATGGGAGTTTCAGGGTATCCGGAATAGTGTTTGATAGTGCAAAGGATAGCCCAATATTCGTACTATTTTTTTCAAATTGCATCTGCACACTTTTCAAGCTAGCTATTTTGGATGCGATACCGGCATTAGGATTCAACAATAGCACCATTCCCGGGAATACTTTCGCTATGATAGGAGTTAAAGTAAAGTTGTTACTTTCTAATCCTCTTTGATTAATGGTAAACACTGGGGATATGTAAGTAACATTCGAGGCGATATCCTTTACGGGAGCAGGATAGACAGGCATCTTGAGCTCGCTGAATATTTTGGGGGTAGAGTCTGATGGGGCAATAGTTCCATTGAGATCCACCTGTGGGAGTAGCGTATTGTTAAGCTCTTCGACATTGTTCTGAGCAGCATTTAAAGGACTGAAAATCACCGTGGACGGCAGATCATTGACTTTGGTGACAGACTTTCCGCCTACGGTTGCATCTCTAGAAGTAAATGCGGCAAATGAGCTTTCGTTTAGGTACGGTGCAAATACTTTAGCGAGGCCAACAAAGGGCTTACTTAGATCTCTATTTTCTACTATCACAAGCGGATCTTTTGCTGTCGAATGAACACTAATTCTTGCCTTCATCAGGACTGGACCATACCCTGGTGATGTGTGAGTTTCGTTTATAAGATATGATGAAAATCTAACATTTTTCAAAACAATAATACCGAATGTTTGAGATGAATCTTTTTGTGGATCGTTGTCAGACACGATTAGTGAATCTTTAAGAGTGTAGGGATTAGGTGTAATCATGAAAATTGAATTAGGTAGTAACTTTCTGGTATGTATCAGGGTACTCAGAATAGTTATACTTCCCTTGGTGGTGAAATTGTTATTTGGGCTCTGGAGGTTGTGCTCACCGAATCCAGCACTGACAGAATTACCGGGAAGGAAGGGCATAGGATTGATAAAATCTATGGCTATACTGTTAGCTCTAGTGAGCAAGGAATTGCCATATTCATGAGTCATATGATTAGGGTCAGCCAATGTACTCCTGCCAGTCAAATAGGCATTCGTTGATTTGTGATATTCCTTCCCATTAGTGTCAAGGACAGAAACTTCTAATCTTGCTAATAGAACGAAAACCAGGAGCAAAAGGATTGCGCTTTTCAACACGTTCTTTGATACGTTACGTTGTTATTTAGCATAACGTTTGAATTTCAATATTTTTATTCATTGAAAAATACTATCTAATAGACCTCATAGCCATCACCAATTTTAATGAGACAGACAACACTTGAATTTTAAATCAGATACGATTATTGGGGAATAATGTCCTTTCTAATATGGCGTGAAACATTTCTCATTAGAAGCATTTTCTAGATCGAGGGATCAAATGTATAGGCTGACATCTAGCTAAGATAATAAAATTGCATTTCTATAATGAGGCGCGCCAAATAATATACATTACAGAGGAGGGTAATCCTAGAGATGAAGAGTACACAGTCTGGTCGATACAGACATTGTTTCATGAATCTGACCTTACACTCTAAGCAAGTG
>JBEDUN010000052.1:0-8781 GCA_040414675.1 Nitrososphaeraceae archaeon
TTGCAGTACCAAGTGGGTTGGTTGCTGGCAAGTTTGCTAGAGATACCGAACCCACACCAGAAGAGTTGGAAAGATTAGGAAAAGAAGAGCCTAGTAGACCAACAGCTGGAAGTATTGTAACAGAGTAATGTTCATACATTGCAGCAATGCAATACATTTTTTCAAACACGCATTAACCTAAAAAATTAGAATTATCATAATGAAGTGATAAAGGGTATACTATCTGATACGTGCTCATACTTTGGAATGGAAGTTTGACATGGGACTCGTGATCTAAAGATGAAGAAAATAAATGCAGATAAAGAAGGGACCAATGAAAAAGATACTTTATTGAAGGACCCACATTCCAAGATCTCGGCTACCAAAGAAACGATCAAGTCTTTGGGTCCTGGGCTGATAACAGGAGCATCAGATGATGATCCATCAGGAATAGCAACGTTTTCCCAGGCCGGAGCACAGTTCGGCTTTGGAATGCTATGGATGGCGTTATTTCAATATCCTATGATGACAGTCATCCAAGAAATGTGTGCAAGATTAGGCCTTGTTACTGGTAGCGGATTAGGAGGAATATTAAAAAAGAGATATTCAAAAAAAATTCTTATTCCACTTTCAGGTCTAGTACTTATCGCGAATACGATCAATATTGGAGCTGATATTGCTGCCATGGGTGCATCCGTTAGATTGTTTTTTCCTGAAGTACCAGTTTTAGTTACTACAATTATTTTTGTAGTACTTATCATTAGCTTAGAGATCCTTATCCCTTATCGAAAATATATGAAAATTCTCAAATATCTTGCTCTTTTCCTATTATCTTATATTATTACTGCGATAATAGTCGGAGGCAGTTGGAGCCAAATATTGACTTCCAGCATAATTCCGCATGTAGAGATTAAACCTGAATTTGCAGTGATGTTTGTTGCTATAATTGGTACATCTATATCGCCATATTTATTCTTCTGGCAGGCTTCGGAAGAAGCTGAAGAGGACGTTGCTAAACAAAAAATAAAGGAAATTGGCAAGGGCAATCCTACAGTATCCAAAAGAGAAATAAAATTGATGCGTATTGACATCGCCGTAGGAATTGCTTTTGCAGAGCTAATTGTTTGGGCTATAGTTATTACAACCGCTGGAAGTCTCCATTCTCATGGAGTTACTAACATACAGTCAGCAGATCAAGCTGCAAAAGCATTGGAACCACTCGTAAAGACATTTCCACATGCAGGAGAAATTGCCAAGGCAATATTTGCATTCGGGATTATTAGCACTGGATTATTGGCAATACCTGTATTGGCTGGTTCTTCCGGTTATGTATTGGCAGATACTTTTGGATGGAAGCAGGGTCTTAACAAAAAATTCAAACAGGCCAAAGCATTTTACATAATTATAGCGGCTTCCACTTCTATAGGTCTGGTTATAAATCTTGTAAATATTGATCCTATTAAAGCATTAATTTATGCCGCTGTAATAAATGCTGTCGCGTCTATTCCCATTCTCTTTGCTGTATTGAAAATATCGAATGATAAGTGTATTCTCAAAGAAACTAACGGCAAATTATCAAATACCATAGGCTGGTTAACATTTATTGTAATGATCATTTCAGTTGTTATTATGTTTATTACTTGGAGCAAGTAACAATATTAGCAAGTGATGAAATTTGTTATAACAAATTATAATGGAAATTATGAGATATACATCCATCATATTAGTCTTGGTAGCTCATTTAAGATTCTAAACTAAAGGAGAAGTTTACTACCTTTATATCCTATAGATTATGTAGTATTGTATGATATTTGACAAGTTGAAGGTTAGAAATGAAAGCCGATCTAAATCGATTCAGGTTATGATGTTGGCAATGGCAGTTACAGCCATGCTTTTATGTGCAACATCTTTTCAAGGAGTGTCAGCCCAGAATCAGTCATCTACAAATAATAGCAATAGTAGCAATAATGGAAACAGTAGCAATAATGACAAAAATACAAGTCCAAGTTCATCTAGTAAGACGGTGGTAATTCCGCAAGGGAATAAAGCAACAATAACAACAGGTCCCTCATCAGCTAATCAGAAAAATAACTCAGAGGGGGGTAATAATAATCGAACTGGTTTTACTTCAGTTTCAAACTTGGTAGTAAAAGATAAAACATTTCCAATAAAATATAATGTAACTCAAGGTAAACTTTTGGGAATTGTTGGTGATAAAGATAAGACAACTCTGGTGTTTTTACTGGGCAGTACTGCAGACAATGGAAAATTAACCATTGAGCTTCCAAGAAATGTCCTAGATGCAAAGAGTCAGGGAAATACCGACACGAAATTTAATGTCCGAATTGATAACAAGGGAGTAGACTATAAAGAACTTGCCGCTAATCTTAACGCTAGAATATTACAAATCGGGTTTAATAAAGACGATAGAATGCTAGAAATTGTGGGTACCCAGATGGCCTCATAATTCTGGCCAAATACTAATCAAAGCATTTCATACGAAAAGCATCATTACGATGTATATTCCTAAGCAATGATGTGAAAAGATATAATGAGTTGGCACTTTGGCTATACTATCAAACAACAGCGCTAAACCGAAGATACAAATTACGGATACTGATAGGTTGAAAAGAATACTTGCAATGATATGCGAGTTGAAAAATTAGCATGAAAAAATCCTGGAAGAATAGTCACCAAGCTGAAAAGAATTCAACGTCAACTAATGCAGACCTGCTTCTGAGAACTCGAATTTCTTTTCTTTTAACCTCTAGCCTAGTTATAGTATTTGCTGTTAGCTATGGTTACTTAGAATATTATTACATAAACGACCCAGTACAAGGCAAGACAGCCAATCTTACAGTAAAGTCTGGCACTCACCGTGTTGCCACTCCTATAATAGCCGGACTCTATTCTTATCATATATTTCCCATGATCGTTATCTTCATACTTGTTGGCTTTGGTCCTTTCTTTGATAGTATCAGCTTTAATATACTTGGGAAACATGAAAGGAGAAAGGCTGCATCTTTAGGATTCGCAAATGTATTATCAGCTATTCTGGTAGAAGATTTTACATGGTTTTTTTATAGATGGTGGCTACCGCTCGATAGTGATCCCAAGAAAGGACTATTGATGCAAGCATCAGACTGGACTACAAAAAATCTCGGTGGATTGCATATACCTCATGTCGATTTTATAGGAAGTTTCGTTGTACCATATTGGTACATTATTGTTATTGTTGTTGCAGGTATCTTTTACTATTTCGCCTTTAAAAAGTCTGCAAAACAATTATGACAAAGGGTTTTAACATGTCATAGGCATAGGCAAACAACTTTAATATATAACAATCTATCGTGTTTTTTTCGAGTCGTATTGATAAGAACTGCATGATTTTCTAATATATCTCGGCCTAGGATTGTCTATAATTTCCAAAGCTGTATTCATCTGTTCAGAATTAAAGAAAATACAACAATATTTATGAAATAGCACAAGTCAGAAATGTGAATATTGGTTAAGTATGACTAAGGTGTGGATAATAATAGATATAATTTAAAAATAGAAATGGATAATGTAAACTTAATACTTCATTTATTCTGATCCTACGAATTTTCCTAAAAAAGGAAATTACTTATTTTATGGTTCGAAATGGGTGAGTAGTTTCTTAAGCAATGTCGACATGATATTACTATGATAAATCGATATGCCGGCCGCTCAGGTGTGATTGGCCATGGGAATCCTAAGAATGGTCATCAAAGAGTGGTGCAAGATAGAGATAGCGTCAAACACCTTGAGATTTTTATGAACGGTCGCTGGATCCATGATGATAAATGCAGTGGATTTACCAATAAGGAGTGTAATAAGATTAAACGTTAGTCAATAGTTAGTTAACATGCTATTGGTACTAATGATCAAAAACTATCTGTCTTAATTTGATTAAACTAATAAAAGTGTGTTTGATTTTAAGATTGCAATAATAGTAATTATGATAATTATAATCAAATTTATTGGCTACTTGAAGATATTTATTAGCAATATCGTAGTGTAGCATAAGGGCTAATACTACCAACTCTTTATATTAAATAACTATTATACACTTATGTAGACGATGATTAACTAGATGCCCATGCTTATGTTAAAATGCAAGACTTGCGGTGAAGTATTTCCGGGATTATATATTCCTGAAAGAAGTTCTGAGGATTTTAAATTACGTGCTACAAACGCAGATCGATCACATACTTGCTCAAGAAAGCACACAAATGATTACGATATGCTTGATTATATGGACTGGTCTTGAACGCAATCTGAATTTTACAAAAGTTATACTTGTAACTTATCCTGATGATTTTAGCCTCCAAGAAGCAAAAAGTCTGGTAGAGTCAACTACAAATAATCCAACTACAGATTATCAAATTCTAAAAGTTGTTACTCAAAAGTATTTGAATCATTCCCAATATGGTCTTGGCTCTGGTAAAGCTGAGGAAATCAAAGGCCTTGTAGAAGAAACTAGAGCAGATCAGATAGTTGTTGATGAACACTTAACTTCGAAACAGATTCACAACCTGGAGAGGTTAACCGGTGTACGTGTGATAGATAGAGAGAGATTAATACTTAACATATTTCATTCAAGAGCATCTACAAAAGAAGCAAAATTGCAGATTGAACTGGCTGAGATCAAATATGAAATGCCGCGTGTAAGGGAAAATGCAAAACTAACTTCTGGCAGTACTGAAAGGCCTGGAAAGGGCGGTATGGGAGAATATATGGTAGATGTTAAGTTCAGAGATCTAAAAAGGCGCATTTCCGTTATCAAAAAGAAGCTTGATGATGTACATAAAAAGCGCGAGCTTTATCGTCAAAATAGATTGGAAACTAAAATGCCTATTATCTCATTAGTAGGTTACACTAGCTCTGGAAAAACAACATTGTTTAATTTGCTTACATCGGAATACAAGGAAACATCAAATAGTTTGTTTACTACGCTTTCCACAACTACAAGATCTTTTAGAACTAATAATAAAAATAAAAAGAATGATATGAATAAAGAATCGTTACTTCTCATAGATACTGTAGGTTTCATTAGCAGACTTCCTCATTACATGATAGATGCATTTAAATCAACGCTGGAAGAGTCACTTGGCGCTGATTTAGTTTTGCTTTTAATAGATATTTCAGAGAAGATCGAAGATATTAAAATGAAATACAGGTGTTGTTGGGACGTTTTAGATGAATTAAAAGTAGACAAGTCTAAAGTCTTTGTAGTGTTAACTAAATTCGATGGTGCTATAATCTCAATAGAACTAGTTAAGAATATTGCTAAAGATCTGATAATATCTAATCCAATTGTAATCTCATCTAAGACTGGATACGGGATTCACAAACTAAAAACTATGATCAGTGCCCATGTATCTTCTCAAGAGCCCACCTGATAACATCAAGGAGTAAACTCAGTATCAGCAACTGGTTAATAACTAACAATTCGATGATCAGGCATCGTAGTCTCTAGACCATCAATTAAATATTCAGATATTCGATATTTAATTGTGGATATATATTATCCTCAAACTAACTCATGGAAAGGTGCTCTTAAAGTAGTTGGCGATGTGCGAAAGATGTAAAAAAAATGAAGAATACCACAATTGTTCTACATGTGGTCAACATTTATGTCTAAGCTGTTTCAATACAGTTCATTTTGGTATAAATGCTACAAGATCTGGCAAATCAATGGTATACAATAAATGTATCTTTTGTGGTGAAATATATGCAACTAATGCGAAAAGCAGTGTTTGTGATAAATGCATCATTATACTTACGTGGAAGTCAGGAATGGACTGTCTTGCTGCAGTAAATAGGGTTTCAGAATTACTAAAAACAAACAAGCTCGATCCTAACTTCAAAAATGAGAATTATTGCAAAGTACACTTTGGCACACATGCCACCCAAGTTATAATGGATGCAATAGATTCCTCAAGACTATAAAATCAATGCAGCCATATCTAGTCAAAGGGGGCTTACAGGATAAGCAATGGGAACTTTCACTGTTGTGTTATTTAGCTCCATAATTCTGCCTTTTGTATCTTGCTAATGTTATTTTGCTAACTCGGTAAATCTGCTAAATTATTGTTCAGATATCTGAACTTTAGTTAGACTATGAATAAAATATACTGATAGTTAAAATATATCAATACGACAAATCTCTATAGTGCAGAATAATTTTATTATATATACAAGATAACGTGTGCTACTTTAATCGTTTCGCGCACGTATCGCAGTACTTCTCAATTAATTCAACACCATCTCCAACATCATATAGTGCTTCAGTAGTGGCTACATTACCACAAGTTAGACAGAATCTATTTTTGCGGTTATGGGAATCCTTAGTCTTATCGTAGGCTCTTAGAGAAGTAAAAACTTTTACCATAGTCTAGCGATTTCCTCCTTTATGAGTTCTTAACGTATTTATCACTCTCATTGGTTTCAGAACGGCCGACGACATCGACTTAGAAATCAGTACATTCGCTTTATTTTCCATCTCTTAGTAAAGATATTGTGTCATATGAACCTATCATTCTGATCCATAAAAAACAGCAGACAAATTGGATAACCAAAGAAGTAGGAGGTTAAAGTCAGGTCGCATTTTTGGCGCTACTAAGGGAGTAATTTTCTTTCATCTGTGGTGTCTCAAGTATCATAAATATCAATTACCGATAGTCTACTACTATAGATTGGCATGTTCTAAACATTACTATTCCTATTATACCATTCAAATCCCTAATTGAAAGTGTCTGGATGCTGCACAGACTAATTGCCTGGAAGTACAATCAATGATTACGATAGTAATAATATCTCTCGACAAATCCTTTACTAATACTTCAAGACCATTTTTTATGACAACCATGCATAGTATAGATACTGTTAGCATCATGATTGCATATCCAAAAATATTTTAAAAAATTAGTAAACCTGTACTATTGGCTAAGGTAAAATTTAGCCTTTATAGATCTGCTAAACATAGTATCCTGATCTTCCTTTCTTAAGAATTGCTTTGTGCACTTATTTGCTCAATTTTTTTTGAAACAAGTTGTTCTACAGTTTCATTTGACCTTTCTACTAATATAGAATCTTGATGAGACATCAACAATTTATCAAACTTAACCTTAGAAAGCCTTTGTGCAGACCATGCTGTTATTGGATCGATTAATAGAATAGCTGGAGAAATATACATATGGTCAGCTCCAAATACATTCTTATAAAAGACGTCCGCTCCAAGAAGGAATCTGTCTTCACTACAATATAGTGATATGTGGCCTGGTGTATGACCCTGTGTGTGAATGACTTCCAATCATGTCACCATCAGATACCTGATTATCCACGATTATAGACTCCAAATTATACTCCAAAATTTCTTTGCTAACTCCTCTACTGATAGTCCGGACTTTTTGACTATTTCTTGTACCTCTTGAGTAGTTGGTGGACCAAGAAATCGTGGCTTTTGGGCCAAATATCCTGCTTCAATCCAATGTGAATAAATTTTTGCACCTGTTCTCTTTCTTACCTCGTTAGCGGCCTGTGCACGATCAATATGTAACTGAGTTAGTATAACGCGTTTTATATTCTTCATTTTGTAGTCCAAGTTGTGCGCATAATCCTCCAAAATTGGTAGTTGCGGAAGGAATGAAGGATCAATTAAGGTCAAACCATCATCTCATTCACCTATATTTTTTATAAATAGAAAAGGAATAACTTTTCCACCCTGGAGCAGGATGTGTAAATCAGTTTATTGAGTGAGCTTTTTTTGTAATTTCAACAACGTTAATACCACCAACTCTTTGTCTCTATAGGTTGCTGCCGATAATAATTCTCTAATTCGCCTAACCTTTCTAAAGAGCCCTCCTTATCTCGAAGAGAAGAAAAAGAAGAATCATTTCGGATTTTCGTTAAAAGGGAAACAACCTGTTCATTTGTCGCTCCATGTTTTATATCGTAATTTATTTGTCTACAAACTATACCTATTCTACCATAGCGTTTGTTATTTCTTTTTTCCCAAGTGGTTGCATTTTCGGCTAATCCTGTTACAAATTTCAAAACTACCTTTTCCAAATGTTTAACATGCCAGTCTGTCATTGGAAAACTATTTTGCATTAAAAAGTGTTACCACACATATTACTATAATATACTTATAAGCATATAATAGTTTTGGGAATACACTATTATCAAATGATATGTTCATGCCTATTGTATGCATGTCTTTGTTATCCCCATATAAGGTCTAAATAGGCAATCATTGTCCGATAAATGTAAGGTTTTAGACTCCAATCTAATTACACATCACTATTTATGCTAGTCTTTTGCCCATTTCTTCATCTAATTCAATAGATTGACGTTCGATCCTACCAAATCCTGTTCTATATTGGTTAATCTATATTCTGTCCTGAGAGGGATTTCATCATATGCTTGTATTTTTGGAATTCCCCTTGCACCAAGTTCATTTAGCATTTTTGCTATTGGTCATCTAACTACAGACTATAACAGAGCAACATTATTGCAAAAACATGTGGCTATAAAGATAAAATCTGTTTTATCTTTTTTTAAAAGGAGATACCAAATAAATATTAGCCATACCAGTTACCTCATCATTACAGAGTAGAAAGTGGTAAACTTAGCTACTGAGCAGAATGGATCCCAACAATACTTCAGCCATCCTTTGATAAAAAAGGATAGCATTGAATTTAGATTATACCAAAATAACATATTTGAATCTGTCAAAAATAGGAACGCCCTAGTGATTCTTCCAACTGCTTTAGGTAA
>JBEDUN010000053.1:0-66293 GCA_040414675.1 Nitrososphaeraceae archaeon
TTGGAGAGGTTGAAAGACGAGTGATTTCTCAATTGTTGTCATTAATGGATGGATTAGAAGCAAGAGGCGAGGTAGTTGTTATTGCGGCTACCAACAGAATAAATGCAATAGATCCTGCATTAAGAAGGCCAGGTAGATTTGACAGAGAAATAGAGATAAAGGTTCCAGAGGATATACATAGATATACAAATAGGAGATAGTAGTAGTGGTAAAGTATAGAAATTTAAAGATGGTGTAAATTATGACAACAAAAGTCTAATATCAGACATTTTTGCTAGTGAGAGCAATTAGGACATATAGATATGAACATAATTTTGAGTATATGTTACACTTCATAGTTCAGACATCAAAACTAGGCTTTGCACTTCACAACAGTAGTAGATCTAAATGTTACTATTATAGCGAAAAGTACCTAATTCCTTTATGGGCTAAGTAGACTGTCAGGATTCCATAAATCTAGATTCGCTTTCAAATATGGAAACACATCTACTGCGTAATATAGATTCTTTATTCGGATCTCTCTCTATCGCTATCTCTGCAGATATTAATTTGTAATATGCAGCGATCACTGCTATAGATCATATAGTTACATTATAGGTTGTTGATCATGATCACGATCTGTGTCGTCTTCATCGCAATATCAACTACTATCACATCAGAATATTTCTAGCTAAATCAATAAAAACTGGTCTTATTGTTATTCAAACATATCATAAAACAAAGTATAACAAATATCGAATTAGCTCTATTCAAAAGGATTAGGTTCAAGTATTGATATCGATAAGTCAATATGAAATGTTAATAAGGTATATGATGCATGGTGTCTAATAACATATGATCGCCACCGTGGCAAGGCGTAAACTTAATAGGGATATTCAAAACGATAACTACCATTCTGATTCTGTTTCTTATTGTTTCTCTAACTTATTACAAAGAAGATTATTTCAAAAATCATTAATGCAAGACTTTGTTAACCAACTCGACATAGCGGATGGATTAAAACAATTACTGATAAGTCGGGACATTTCATTAAAGGATCTATTGCATATTTCGTATTCAGAGTTAGGAGAATACCTTGATATAGATGATTTTGTAGCTCGACTAATAGTTTTTGCAATAAAAAATAAAATTAAATCCTACAATAATCTGAATTATCACCAGTAATCAAAAAATAGTCACTCAACAACAAGAATTTTACAGCTATAACATTTACTATGTTAAATAATAAGTATACAAGGATTTTCACTTGAGCGCTGCACATGACACTTTAAACCGTTTAATATGTCATATAAAAATATCACATTTGTTGTAAGTTAGACTCAAAGTGTATTTTTTAATACAATACGAATTATGTAATATTTGTTGGCAGCAGTATTATTTTTCACAATACCTATCTTGGTCGCTGGTAAGTAGATATTGCATAATGTGCTACATAATCAATACTAAATTTAGCCCTAGACAAGGTTCGGAACGTTCTTCTAATGTGGAAGTAGGATCCTTATTAGCCGCAAACAACTATTCTAAACATAGATTAAGATTAAATTAATAACATAGAGTATAATTAGGGTAGAACTTGGCTATTATTGAGATATATTATATTCAGTACTTTTCCATATTACCCCTATTTAGGTTCAATTATATGATTAGAAGTTGCAATTAGCGTCATAATTAACTAGTCTTCATCTTCATCTTCACATATAATGAGACTGAGTATCGCAGAAGTTTGAATAAAGAATTGGTCTTGTGAGTAAGAACTAGATATTTAAAAATTTGGTCAACAAATTTACCCAAAAATAAAATGAAAGAGAAGTTTATTCAATAACCTATTATTTGATTTCTGGATCCTCTCCAGTATTACCTAATTCCATTTCCTCTACCTTAAGTGATATTCTAACCCACTTATCCTTATTTTTAAACAAATGCATAGATACTCCTTTCCATGTTTCATGAGGAAGTCTGTCCCCAATCATTCTGGTCAATCTATCTCTTAATCGATTTGCTTGATAGTCTGCAATCATCAGGTTTCCAACTATGTTTTCTAGTTCTCGATCCCTTGCTTCAATTTCCTCTTTTTCCAATTTTGCTTGACCAGTTAATTAGTTAGTTAGTCATCCTAATCTGCATTTTCTATATATTGTCTACTTCCTATTTGATAGTGAATTTCACCTATGTAATTTGTTGTGTCTATTACTGGAGTAGAAAGGTTTCCACCACATACTGGAATCCCCGTTTCCTCTGTTTCTTTGTTCTCAAGTAGTATACAGTCACTACTACTACTTGTACCTTTCATTCATCTATATTTAGACAACATACTATGAAGCACATACTGATAACCAAGCCTGAGACAATAAATTATTGGATACCGTTTCTAATTAGCAGTGCATTATTAGCATGTTTATTCTGATATAAGCGGAAACGATTTACTATAGATCAGGGTAGGCCATATCGAACAGTGAATTTACCAACTAACCACATGTCAAGCTAAATACATATCCATTCATGAACTACTTGGTAACAAACTATAAAGCTGTCATTAGATTGAGTTCAGCTGTCTGAGTGGAATAGCCAACTGAACTCCGAGCCTAATGACAGGATATTATGCTTGATGCAAGTGTCTATTGATCATTATAGTTTAAAACAATTGAAAGTATGACTTATGGCTGGTGTGGATATTGGGTTAATTAAACCACATACAAATGAAGACGACCATAAACTGAATATGAATGAATAGTACGATATAAAAGAGACAACAGACGACCAATGAGGAGTCCCGACCCTAGAGGATAATTCAACCAATCTATGAGTACTGGGATCCATGGCCGTGATGAATCGTCAGAGTAACGGTCTGGGCTGCACGAGCAGTACTATATAGTGGACAATATTCTAAATCAATGTTACATTGCTAGCAGGCAGGGTTTTTGTTCAATTACTGGCAGTATTCAATCTCATGATTATGGAACAGAATCGTGAGAGATTGAATATGACCAGGTAGTCAACCTGCCCACCGGTGTTTTTATCTATGCAGCATTCCTTAAGGAGGCTTTATGACTAGGTATTATTTGGATTTGTCTGGTAAGTAGGTTCGAACCTGTCTACCAAATAAATCACTCCTTTGTCGAATTTTGGGTGAATCCACTTTACTATGGTAGACATTGTATAGAGATAATCAATTAGAAACGAGCAGATTTCAAAAGGTGGCTAGAAGATTTACCTATATGAGTCTCAGGCGATACTCTATTTTCTTTTTCTTGAGTAATTTTTTGTCCGTCTCCAACATCTAATATATCTCCAAGGGGACCAAAAGCTTGATGAAATCCTCCTGATTTCTTTGCTTCATCTGCTAATGCTGATAACTGAGAATTCAGTCTTCTGACTTTATGTACTGCAGATTTAGCAGTAGTACCTATTCCGCCTATATCGTTTGAAATTGGCTTCAATGCTTCAATCTGTATTTGTGATTTATAGGATATAACACCTACACTAATGCCAAATTCAATAATTGCAGATTATACATAACAGGACTGCCACCTTCCCAAGCATTATATTTGTTCATCGTCTTCTTACGGTTTAGGATATTCTAAGAATTTCTAGAAATAGTTTATAATTCTTACGTACTAATAGTTCCATAGCGAGAATTCAGAAATCTTTTGACACATTATGTTAAATTTGGTTATAAAGTTCATCGTGTATGTCATTGTCAGCCAAGATAAATCCAGGCCGTTGGGAAATGAATTGACTGATCCATGTTTCATTGCTGATAAGGCTTTTGACAGGTGATGGTGGCTTTGGTTGCGATGCCAACGATCTACGGCCAATATCATTAATCATTTGAAATTTTTGTATTCCTAATTCTAACAACGACAACGACAACAATAACAATAACAATAACAATAACAACAAACGATCTAAATTTATAATTCTATAACATTATGGCAAACACTCTTGAACTTTCATAATAGTCTGTAGTTTGACATATTGAGCCGAAAGTCATCCAGTTAACTAACAAAAAATTATTTGATTAGCTTTTCTGTCGAGTAGTGTCTAGTACAATATTGAATGTGCCAATGTACGATTGTCCTTCTTTAGTTATATTGACCATTAAATGCTTTCCACTATTGCTCTGAAATAGGCCATCAGTTGATGGTCCTGCATAAATACCATCTTGTTCATTCATCATGTCAGGAGGTCCATGTTTGCTATATGGCAGTTGTTTATGGACCTGTTCATTTACAGAATTGTTAAAGTATAGCTGTGATGTCCAATCTAAAGTTTTGTCTGATCCGTCAAATGTACGAATCTTGTCATGTATATGAATGGCTCTGCCTTGATACCAACCTGGATATATCGTTGTAAATCTAACGGTTCCACTACTGTCCGTAAGTTGATATCCTCTAAGGAATTTCTTTCCTATCGTACCTTGGTCAGCAATATCTGAATAAATACCCTGAGAATTAGCATGCCAGATATCCACCTTGGCTCCTTTGAGAGGACTACATAAACCACTTTTATTTATACCATATACATGTATCACTAGATGTAACGGAGTGCCTTGCTGCATTGACCCGTCAGAAGGATCCGTTCTAATATCAGATCGGTTAGGCATGCCATCAACAAAGTACGGACCTTCTGTCTGCTGTGGAGTACCTTCATGTTCTATCAGTGATGGTGTGAGTGTGCATGGCTTGTTGGTTGACGCGCTTTTTTGCGACGCAGACAATTCAGGAGATATTGATGGTGGAGGAAATGTAGTTGGGCTAGGTCCGACTGGAGAAGATAAATTCGGCATTGATACGGAATATATATTGCCAGTACTTAGATTGGGTTTCGCTGAAGTTGGAGCAGACACTAATCCAGATCCTAGCATAATTAGGACTGTTAAAGACAACTGAAGGAATAGTAAAATAGCTCTTTTGTTTTTTATTAACATTGACTTTGTATCTTTCTCGTTAGCAAGAGTCATGTATATTGCTACTAGTTGATATAATATTTAAAACCAACAGCAACAAACTAGCTAAACCAACAAAATTACACAAAATTACACATTAGCTGCTTATTACGATATAAGGAAATATCTCACGTTCTTTCATTGATACAGGGGCTAAGAAATATGCAGCTGAAAAGGAATAGATCTGCTAGTATACTGCTGAAAAGGAATAGATCTGCTAGTATACTGCTGGGATCGTTTGCATCTATAACTGGTCTATTTACAGCTTGTCCTAGTCGTACGTCATTATTCAATTTTGGGACTATGTTTGGACCATAGTTCATCGGTGACTGTCATTACATCTACACTTTATGGGCCCCTATTAATAATTAGCATACTATTGCTCGTAGTTGCAACCTTTATGACAACTTATAGTACGTAAGGCGAAACTTAGTCAATGTAGAATATGAATTAATAACAAATATAGAATTATCAATTCGCCATTGATCTATCGTTAAGTATTTTAATACAAGACCGCGCCTAGTTGTGGAATTCCGAACAAATTGATTATGGACATAGCTATCTAAATAAAAAGTTGCCATCTATTTGAACACATGCAATGTCATTATCACACTATGCTGTGTACAGACAATCCCTTAATGTTAGTTAAGTTCTAACACACTACGTGTTCTTTAACTTCTGACATCAAAACGTATTGGTGATAATACCAAAAAATTGGAGGGAAAGTCGTGTCTCTTAAATCAAGTTGATCGAATTTTAGAAGTGGTGGTGGTGATATCAGACTTGCAATGCTCAACAATCATAAAAATTACTAGCTATACCAAAAAAAGAATAACTGTCCAGATAGAACACGAGTTGCCGGTAAAATCTGACATGATTGCTGTATCAGTCCACCGACAACTGTATCTTTTGTCTTGTACGCACCAATGGAACCCGAATGCTCGTCATCTTATGAACAGCATACGTAATAACTGTAGTAGAACATCTCGGGTTGGAAATCCTAAACTTGATAGTAGAATGGTATAGGATTTCCAACCCGGGAGATAACTGATTTTGAATGCCTATATCGCCTAGTCTTTATAATTTAAAAAAGTTAATAGTGTTACATCTGAATTTACTCCATTAGAGATGCTTCTACAAAGATTAATTAGATATACCACAAGATGTAACCCCTGACATCAATAGTATAATCTGTCTGAGCACAGCAATGAAGTAACAGTATATCTGAACTCCATCTATATCTAATACTGCATTGTTAGCGGATTGATTCTATTGCAATCAGAAATGATTTACTGGTAAATCATTGTGGTCACATCGAACTGTGAATCTATCAGGAAGTCAAATTTGTTCAAGGGAATTAGTCTGTATCTGGGTGAGTGGGAATGAGTGGAATGGTCAATTTAACTCCGAACTTAATGAGAGATACAAGATAATGGAGATATCACTTTGATCATAATATCTTTGAGTTAAAACCTGCAAGGGGATATGTAATCTAGATAACGATCATGGAATCCAGTGGTTGGGCTAGAATGACCGGACTCCACGATCGTACGAGTATCTCAGAACAGCAGCGTTCGTATTAGACGAACTGGGGCTGTACTTGTATATCGTAATGGACAATATTCCTTATCAATGCTTCATTACTACAGGCTTCTGATTAAATATTGGTAGGATTCAATCCCACGATTATGGAACAGAATGGTAAATGAGATTGAATATGTCAGGCAGTCAGCCTACCTACCAACGTTAGTCTCTCGTACTAATCTTGAACAACATACGTTTTTAATGTTATTAATCTCACTCACATTAGGATTTAGAAAAGTTTTCCAACGTAATAACTATTCATCTTGAGAATGAACTATTAATTGTTATTATCAATAAGCACTCAATTTCAATTAATATAGAGTTGTCTGGAATAATAAAAGTTGGAATTTCGGTTACTCATATTCATGGAATGAGGGAAAACCTTCACCTTTTCAATGGTATGTAAATCAAGGATTTAACTCTAGAAATAAATGCCAGCTACTATCGCTTTCCAATGGAATCTTGGATAAATGCATGGTTATCTGCTGCTTATCAAGATTATTTCTCTTTTTCTATCAAGGTTAATCACTATATCACAGATTATACGATTGAAAGGAGAAAAAGCCCTACAATTAATTCTTTTTCCATAATTAGTTGGACCACGAATAACTTGTCTAATTTATTAGCAATGGCAGGTAAATTATTTTTAAGAAATAAGAAATATTATAATACTAATGACAGAAATGTCAATTAAAGAGATTAAGAGTTTTCTAAAACAGGGTACCTTTACAGGTAAACTAGCCACGGTTAAAGAAGATGGAAGTCCCCATGTTGTTCCAATTTGGTTTGTATTAGTGGAGGATGGCAATAGTAAGGGAAAGATAGGAGAAATTATACTTACTACTGGAAGCACGTCGATCAAAGCTAGAAATATTCAACGTGACAATCGAGTAAGTATTTCTATAGACGATCAAATACCTCCATTCTCTTTTGTGACAGTACATGGCACAGCAAAGATACAGAATCCTAAAGGAAACGAACTTCTTAGATGGGCTACTAAAATTGCAGAACGTTATATGGGCAAAGGTAATGCAAAAAAATATGGCAAAGTAAATAGTAGCGAAGGGGCAGTCATGGTAAGCATAAAACCTACAAAGATCATAGCAGAAAAAGAGATATCCATATTAGATTAAGCCCCATAATACTTCGGCTATGGCACTACCAAATAACAATTAATCACATCATCATTAACTAGTACAATTACATTCCAGTCGGAATCATACTAAAAATTATTTTTTTCTTTTCTTTTTCTTTTGCTTATAGTGATCATCATTGATGATTCTGTGCTTTTATTTCACCATTACTTACTACATTGTAACCCTTGTTTTAGTCACGACAAGCCTTACTTTTGAATAGTATATCCCCTATTGTTGGTATTGATCTTATTCTTATGACTTCATTTTGACTATCACCATTCTCTTTCTATTAGAAATCTCATCTGCTATTGCCTGAGTTGAGCTAGAATCAGGGGGGTAGACAATTAATGATTGAATGAAGAAAGAGTCTTCATGTCACATATACTTCACATGGGATATGGAAAAAGTTCTTCGATTTTCAATATTTTCACTACATCATGGATAATTAAACTTCTTGCCATTGTGCACTCTAACTTTAAAGCGCAAATAGAAAAGTGTTACCAAACGATATCTTTTTGTATACTTTGATTCTTCAAATATTGCAAACGAATGCAAGATTTTGCAATTTATCAAATACACTAAATATTATTTATGATAAATCTAGAATCACACATATTATTTTAAGTGATGCTGCGTACTCTTAATTATGAGGTCTGCAAGAATTGTCAAGCCCAAAGAGGCCCTCGAAGTTCAAGAGATGGATACTCCTAAACCAAAGGGATCTCAGGTGTTAGTAAAGGTATTATCTTCCGGAGTTTGTCATAGTGATATTCACTTATGGGAAGGAGGATATGAAGGACCAGGAGGAAAGTTTCTAAAGACTACAGATAGGGGCGTGAAATACCCGGTAACGCCAGGTCATGAAATCGCAGGTGTTATAGAAAGTAAAGGCGAAGAGGTTGAAGGCCGATTCACTGAAGATGATAAAGTGTTAGTGTATCCATGGATTGGCGAAGGAACATGTCCGGCTTGTAGAATTGGGGAGGAAAATCTATGTGATAAACCAAGATCACTAGGCGTGTACAATGATGGAGGATATTCGGATTATGTTCTTGTTCCTAGTTACAGATATCTTGTCAAGATAGAAGACGATCTAGACATTAACGAAGCAGCTACTCTATCGTGCTCGGCTCTTACCGCTTACAATGCGGTGAAAAATGCTACTCTACGGCCAGATGACAACGTGGTAGTTGTAGGAGCAGGAGGACTGGGGTTAATGGCTATGCAATTAGCAAAAGCAGTTACAGGAGCCAAGATAATCGCAATCGATTTAGAAGATGAAAAATTGAAGGTCGCCAGAAAAGAGGGACACGCCGACAATATTATCAATTCAAAAAAAGAAGATCCTGTCAAAGCCGTGATGGAGCTTACCGATAAGATAGGTGCAGACGCGGTCATAGACTTTGTTAATGGTTCAAAGACCGTGGAAACTGACATGCAAATTCTTAGAAGAAGGGCTAAGGTAATTTTAGTAGGATTGTTTGGAGGCGAATTAAAACTTAGTCTAGTCACAATGCCGACTAGAGCTTACAAAATTATAGGATCATACACAGGAAGCCTAAATGATTTAGACGAGCTAGTCTCACTGGCAAAAAGAAAGATTATCAAACCACTAGTTTCAGACAAGTTTAAACTTGACCAGGCAACTGAGGCGCTTTCTAAACTAAAGGACGGCAAAATCATGGGAAGAGGAGTGATAACTCCTTGAGTCAGCAAGAACAAAGACAAGAACAAAGACAAAAGAGAAACGAAAGATCAAAAACAATAAAGACAAAAAATCCTGCTACTGAGGAGAATATAAAAGAATATGAAATTTTTAGTAAAGAGCAGATTAATAAAGTAACAAAAACAGCAAAGGATGCTTTTGTTAAGGAATGGAGTACTCTAACTATTGACAGAAGAAGTGGATTACTATACGATTTATCTCGCCATCTGAGAAAAAACAAAGAATACCTAGCCAAAACTGCAACTCAGGAAATGGGAAAGGTGTTAAAGGAGTCTAAGTCTGAGGTAGAAAAATGTGCATGGGCAATAGAATATTTTGCTGATAACGGAAAAGTATTTTCAAATGATGAAATAATCAATACTGATGCCAGAAAAACCTTCATAACATTTCAACCGTTAGGTGTCATAGGAAGCATTATGCCATGGAATTTTCCATATTGGCAGGCACTCCGTTTTGCTGCGCCTTCATTAATGACTGGTAACACAATTGTTCTAAAGCCTGCAAGTGCAACTATGCAATGTGGATTAGAAATTCAAAATGCATTTACTGCTGCTGGAATGCCAAATGGGATATTTCAAACAATAACAGGAGACTCAAGTATAGCCGAAAACCTGATAGATTCTCATGACATCAATGCTGTAACATTTACAGGTAGTGTTTCTGCCGGAGGTAAAGTAGCGCAAAGGGCCACGTCTCAGATAAAAAAATGTGTCCTAGAACTCGGAGGTAGTGATCCATTCATAGTATGTGATGATGCAGATATTGAAAAAGCAACCGATGGCGCAGTAAAAGGCAGATTCATAAATTGCGGTCAGAGCTGTATTGCTTCAAAACGATTTATTGTAGACAAAAAAGTTGTTAAGGAATTTACAGAAAAATTTGTTCAAAAGGCTGAAAAGCTTAGAGTCGGAGATCCTATGTCAGATACCACCGATATTGGACCATTAGTCAACGAACAAGGACTACATAATATAGAATCAATTGTCAATGACACAGTTAAAGATGGTGCTGAAATAATGACAGGTGGTGAACGTCTAGGGAACAAAGGATATTTCTATCGTCCAACTATAATAAGCAATGTTTTGCCGAAAATGCGTATATCGCAAGAGGAAGTTTTCGGTCCTGTGGCTCCTATTCTAGCAGCTAATGACGAAAATGAAGCAGTTAGCCTATCAAATGATTCTCAATACGGTCTTGGAGCAAGTGTCTGGACACGAGACCTTGAAAAGGCTGAAAAATTATCTAGGTGGATTTCTTCAGGGATCGTTTCTGTAAACAATGTTGTGGTATCTGATCCCAGAGTGCCATTTGGTGGTGTAAAGAAAAGCGGCTTTGGAAGAGAACTATCAAGGTATGGGATGCTCGAATTTGTAAACATTAAATCAGTCAGATTCTACGATGAGTTGCTGCATATTCATCACGTAGAGTAAGTAATGGTGTACGAATAAGAGGAAAAATATATGTCAGAATTTAGCAAGTTAAAAGATTGTAAATCGTATCAAAAAAAACATCAATCTGATGTCACACGAATACTAATTCTAGGAAGCGGATTTGCAGGAATTGAAGTATTAAAAGGGGTTCAAAAGAAGTTCAAGAATAATCAAAATATCGAGGTTACTTTGGTTAGTAGAGATAATTTCCTTCTTTTCACCCCTATGCTTCCCGAAGTTGCCTCTGGAATGATTGAAACCAGACACATAGTAACACCTGTCAGGGAATTCTGTGGTAATGCTAAATTTTATGAGGCCAGTGTAAAATCAGTCGATTTTGACAAGAAGCAAGTGGGTATAACACACGCAATTGGAAAACAGTCCGATCCTTTAACTTGGGATCAGCACACATTAGAGTATGATTATCTAGTAATTGCTTTAGGAAGTGAAAATAACTTCCACAATATGAAAGAAATTGAACAACATTCCTTTACCATGAAGGATATTGGAGATGCAATTATTCTTAGAAATCACATAATAAACATGCTTGAACAAGCAAATCTTGAAGAGCACGACAAAGAATTAAGGAAAAGTCTGTTAACTTTTGTTGTGGTCGGAGGAGGATTCAATGGGGTTGAAACCGTAGGAACGATAAATGATTTCATAAGAGAGTCAGTCGGCGATTCATATAAAAATATCTACATGTCAGAAGTAAAGATAATACTTGTTCATACAAGCGATAAACTACTTGAACAGGTGGATGAAGAACTTGGCAAATTTGCATTGGCAAAGTTAAAGACTAAGGGTGTAGAGTTCATTATGAATACACACGTTGTCGGCGCTACTCAAAATACTATAAAATTGGATGATGAGAATATTACTAAAATTCCATCTTATACTTTAATTTGGTCTGCAGGTGTAAGTCCAAGCAAGCTAATCAGTGAACTTACATGTGAGCATGATAAAACCCATCGAATAATAACCAACAACTATTTGGAAGTTCCAGATCATGATGGCGTTTATGCACTTGGCGACTGCGCTTCTATAACCGATCCTAACACTGGAAAACCATATCCTCCTACTGCCCAACATGCAATCAGGCAGGGAAAAGTGGCCACAAAAAATATCGTCTCAGCAATTAAAGGAAAAACAAAAAGAACAAAATTTGATTATAAAACTAAAGGCATGATGGCAGAATTAGGAAAAAGAACAGGTGTAGCAACGATATTTGGGATCAAATCACATGGATTTATATCATGGTGGTTATGGCGTACGTATTATTTGGGTAGTCTACCAACATTCAAGAAGAAATTAAAGGTAATGGGAGATTGGACTTTGGATTTGGTATCCAAATCAGACGTTGCCATGATAAAACGATCAGAGTCGAAAGATACTAATATAAAGGAACAGACACAATTAACAACAACAACAACTACCACCACCACCTCCAATCCTAGCAAGCAGGAGGCCAAATAACATGATAAATCACTAACAATTAATTTTCTGCTCATGTAAAAATTACATAATCAGTTACTAATCTTTTTACACTTGGGTATAGTTCTTGTATAGGTACCTTCTATTTAGCTTTGTAGTACACTCGTTATGACGAGATACCATTTAATTCTTACGTACTGTGTTTGATTAGTTTTGCATTTGAGGGATCAGTTTGACAGCTCCAATAAAGATTACATTAGTATACACGATAATTAATTAAATCATCAATACTAAAGATTAATGAGGTAAATTTAATTCAGTTGTCGATAAATAGTCTTATCGATTTGTATTCATTTAATACTATGTTAGGCATCTAGATGCTTTTTAACATTAGTTAGTAAGTCACGTCTTGATCTAGATAATTTAAAACCGGAAATTGATTAGAATTTATTATGTATACACTTTTTAGATATTATTAGAATGATTAGCTTGAAATTAGTTTTATTTTAATCACTAACTTTTCGATACAAATCAATCATATCAAGATCATATTTCAGCACGTGGACTATAGTACATATGATCTTCTCTGTGCCCTCCATGACCCATGCCTATATTCTTGTAATCATATACAAATTCTATTGATCGAATCCATTTGACCATCTTGTAACCTAGTTGTGTCTCTGCTCGTAGTCTTAGAGGAGCGCCATGCCCTATATCAAGTGGTTCACCATTCATTTCATAGGCAAGGATTGTTTGCGAGTGTTTTACGATCTCTAAATCTAGTACTTCATAGAATTCATCTCCATTTGTGTACTGAAAAGATCGGAATACAACATAGCGAGCATCCGGAAGAGGGTTACATAACGACATGATGTACTGCATAGGTACACCAGCCCATCCTCCTATAGCAGTCCACCCTTGTATACAGTAGTGTTCAGTAATTTGTTCCTGCTTACTCATGGCGTGTAGATCTGAAAGTGAAAGTTCAAGTTGTTTTTGAACTAGTCCAAAAACTTTGAGCTTGTAAGTATCGAATTTATCTGCTAATAGGTTTTTGTATTCACTAGTGTCAGGAGGATAACCATTTACTCGGAAAAATGAGGAAACTTTTGATTTGGTAAATTGTTGTTTGGAAGCAGCCTTACGGAATAAAAGCCATTTTGCTGGCACTATTGCTACATCAAGACTATTTTGAATTCTCCTTGGTTTACGTAATGATATTCCAGTTACCCAAGTGTGAATTATTATGACAGACAAGACAATAAGTGCAAATAAACCAGCTGCAACTCCAAAGCTAGTTGTATGACCCAATACAATATTTCCCATATTTTCTGAAAATCGTTCTGATAGTACCATTGTTAGATGAATTATGATAAATAAAACAAATGCAATCATGCCAAGAAAATGAAGACTTCTTGCTACTTGTCGTCCTCTAAATATCCTGGGATACTTTGGAAATCGTGCATCTATTGCCGGAGACATTGCAGCTCCTGTTGCTATCATGAATGGACCCAGGACGAATACTACAACAAAGTAGGTGAGTTGTTGAATTGCGTTATATGGATGGCCTGGTGGGGGAAAATGAAATGACGCATACAACAGTGCATCATGAAAAGCCTGCGGAACTATTGACAAAGTTGTAGGAATTAGACGCTGCCATTCATCACTTGTAAAAAGCAGCAGGTAATATGCGACTCCATTTGCTATCCAAAATATGATTGAAAAAAAGTGCCAATGCCTGCCCAAGCCGAGATTTTTGCGGCCAGGTAATGCTATCCAAGAAGAGAACGACTCTTCTTCTTCTAATGATATCCATAATCTGTCTTCAGGCATTTTCTTTTTCGTAAATTTGATCCATTCAGTGCCTGGCCTAGCATGATCATTCCAATATAGCTTTGGAAGGGCACTAAGTATTTCGATGCCACTGCGAATTAATAAAGTAATAAATATGATATTAATAAAGTGTGCAAATCTTATCCAGAATGGAAAATTATCAAAGCCTGTCATAGTACTGATGACCTCTTTTTATACAACGATATTTTGGAATAACTGGTGAAATGAAGACAAATATCAGGCAACAACTACATATGCTTATCAACTTTTGTCTTCCCGTGCTAGAATATGTTCTGCATCCTTTTCTCCCTCTGCTATCAATTTCTTAATTCTATATCTAGAAAAATCCGCATCTTCGAATAGATAGTGTAAGCTTCCTTCTCTTCTTCCGATTCTGACTAGGTCAGTTATAGATGCCCCGTGTTTTTGATTTAACGAATGGTACTCATATTCTATATCTTTAAGTTTTTCTTTTGTTGTCTGATCTACCTTTGCATCATCGGCATGCAGAGTATCATATATCTTTCTTACTAGAGACAGGTATTTCTCAGTTCCTCTTAGCATTTCTATATTCTTATCCGTTTTATCCATAAAGATAATATCTCTAGCTCGATGCCATACTTCCATCATATTAGATGGAACTTCCTTCTGTTGGCGTGGAAACACATCAACGATATAAAATCTCTTATCCAACCGCGGAGAACGCCTTACTACTTCCAACATTGGTGTATTTGTGAGCAAGCTTCCATCCCATAGATACCTACCATTTTCTTCGGTCCATTTTAGTCCATAGAAAGGATATCCAGCACATGCAATTACCTTGTCTATAGTTATATCAGAGTAAGCATTATCGAAAATAACAGATTCTCCTTTCTGTATATCTGTAGAAGTTATAATTAACCTAGAAGGCTTTCTGTCATCCCTTCTACTATTATTATCTGTTCTATGGTTTCTGTTATAAGCATGTATTTCATTATGATCCATCTTAGTGAGCTTTACAACATTTAGATATTGTTTTAATGTTTTTTTTAGCGGCGTTGGATCATACAGATAGGTCCATTTGTATGGATTAAAATAGTCTCTAGAATCTAGATCAAACCATCGAGGCAAGAAGGCATTCGCGTTACCATAAAACATCGAGTACATCGAAGACATTACAGCCATCATCTCATCTGATGAAATGAACGAAAATGGGGACTGTATTAACTGGTTTGGGGAGCCCAAGTTCTCAGACAATGTTAACCAAAACTCTTCAAGTATAGATGAGGCATTGTCCTTACCTGTATTTTGTGCAGAGGCTATAATTGAGGTATTTATAGCCCCGATAGAAGAACCTGCCAGAATATCAAAATGGATGCCCTTCTTACTCAAACCCTTGTAGACACCACATTCGTAAGCTCCCAAAGAGCCTCCCCCTTGTAATATAAGGACAGTTTCCTTCTCAAGTTTAGAGGAATAATGAGTATCCTGTTTAACAGACATACCTTATCGTCATCTAGTTATCCATCTTACTATCTATATGTTTTATAAAATAAATTTTGGTTTATTTATGAGACCTATTAATCTGTTGGACTTCAACTTTTAGTAGATGACATTGGTTTGATGGTGAATACCAGATTGTTAATTACATTGTAAAGCATTCCATTATTAATATAGATGTATTTTCTGAATTATCCCATTAATGTTAGCTAGTTGACACACAGCTGCCTTCTACTTCAGTCAGGTCCAGGGGTTTTATAATACTGTAATAGATGATGTGTTAGATCTTAGATACCGAATATGATTGTGACTATCTCAGAAAAGCTACGATGAAATTACTGATAACAGTTTGATAGCCACAAATGCGATTTTACATAATTTCCTTGAATCGCAAGCCACTCAGTGTAATTCAGAGGATTTCTATCAGTGATGTAGCCGCAAAGCAAAGTGTGCATAGACTATAAAAAAACAGTACGAAGTGTGCTACATTTCTTAGGCAATAAACATACTGCTGGTCAAATATGATTAGACATGGAACGAAATGATGAATAATGAATTAGAAATTACAAATTATGAATCTTAAATAATGGCCTCAATGTAAGCGTTGGATATCAAAAAGATGTTAAAATAATATGAATTTTTTTCATTATGTCTTTAGTTCTCTAAAGTTCTGCAACTTAAGAAATGTAATGTATGATAAATATAATTTATGGATCAAGGTTAGCTAATAAACGCAAATACTTGCAATCACATATAGTTTAATATTAAGGTATTTCACAAAAATACTGATTAGTCATGGAGAACGTGTTAATTTTCGATTGCTTATTCGATCAATAACCGCAAGGTATTTTTTCTACTGTATCACAAATGTCAAATGCAGTACGAATATGGAAATTTACACATGTATGGATCCAGATAAATATGAAAGAAGACATGTATTGGGGAGACTAGAAAAGTAACAATTGACTGATACAATATCTTATGACATTATTATTATTGGGTCCGGTATTGCTGGCCTCAGAGCTGCTATTTCGGCCGCATCTGAAGATAATAACCTGAAAATTGCGGTGATTTCAAAAGTCCAGGTTATGAGATCTCACTCAGTTTCTGCTGAAGGCGGGACAGCCGCGGTGATTCAAGATGACGACAATCTAGAATCTCATATCTACGATACTATTAAAGGAAGCGATTACTTGGCAGATCAAGACGTAGCAGAACTCTTGGTCAAACAGATGCCATTTGAGATATATCAATTAGAACATTGGGGAATGCCATGGTCAAGAAAGAAAGAAGATGGAAGGATTGCTCAGAGATGGTTTGGTGGGTACTCTTATCCTAGAGCTACATTTGCCCAGGATAGGGTAGGCTTTTTTGAAATGCAAACACTTTACGACACATGCCTAAAGTACGAAAATATTGACTTCTTTAATGAATGGTTCTGCACTTCAATTCTTACCTATGAGGACAATAGCTTTTGTGGCGTGACTGCTATCGAAATGAAGACTGGAGACTTCATAAAGTTCAAGGCGCGTGCTGGAATTGTATGTACTGGTGGTGCAGGCAGAATGTACAGTTTTTCTACATATGCTTACTCTTCAACTCCGGATGGTCTTGATATGGCCTATCGAGCAGGATTAGCGCTAAAAGACATGGAATTTGTCCAGTTTCATCCCACTGGTATTTTGCCTTCTGGGATATTGATTACTGAAGGAGCACGAGGTGAGGGAGGTTATCTTATCAATAACACAGGTGAAAGATTTATGAAAAAATATGCCCCTAACAAGCTTGAACTTGCTTCAAGGGATGTAGTATCACGTGGTATGATGAAAGAGATCGAAGAAGGGCGAGGGTTTAAAAGTGATGCCGGCGTCGACTGTCTAAAAATAGATCTTACCCATCTTGGAATAGAAAAGATACAGGAGCGTTTAGGCGGAATTAGAGAAATTGGCATAAAGTTTTCTGGTGTTGATATAGCCGAAGAACCCATACAAATAAGACCTGTTTGTCATTACATGATGGGAGGAATACACACCAATATCGATGGAGCAACAGAAATGAACGGACTGTGGGCTGCTGGAGAGGCAGCATGTAATAGTGTTCATGGCGCTAATCGTCTAGGTGCAAATTCAACAGGCGAATGCCTTGTCTGGGGAAAGATTACCGGCAAATTGGCTGCCCGATTTGTACTAAATCGTAGAAATGGTGGTACATCATCATCACTAACTAACATTCAACAACAACAAGTTATTGATGAAGAGAAGAGAATTTACGATGGAATATTTAGGGGAAGAGGACAACTTAATCCATACGAAGTTAGAATGAATTTAACTGACACAATGGACTCTAATGCTCACGTATTCAGAACAGAGCGTGGTTTGTCTGAGGGATTAAAAAAGATAAGAGAGTTAATGAAGTCTCAGTGGAAACATGTAGATGATACTGCAAGAGAATATAATACTAATTTTATAAACGTAATGGAACTAGATTCGATGTTTCGAATCTCAGAGGTAATATTATTGTGTGCATTAAATAGACATGAATCAAGAGGGGCACATGCAATGCTTGAATATCCTAAACGTGATGATGCCAAATTTATGAAACATAGTCTTGCTTATTTTGGTGGACCTACTCAGGAAAGCCCAAAAACTGACTGGTTTCCCGTCACATTTACTCATTATAAACCTGAGGAGAGGCACTACTAGTTGGAGAGAAATGTGGTGGTGGTAAAGTAATGGCAAATCATCTTATTGAAAAACTTAAGAGACTGAGTAAAGGAGAGGATAAGGTTAAAGGAAAAAGTAATACAGAGAACGAACGGGCAGAACACACTTCGTACAGCACAAGCAATAGTGTCAAGAAACAGGAGCAAAATGAAAAACACAAACAACGCGATAAAATCATTTTAAAGGTATTTCGTGTTAACTATACCAATGACAAATCTCACCACTATGACAAGTTTGAAATTCCATTACAAAAATCAACCACTGTGTTGGACGCTCTTATACATGCAAAGAGCTATTTGGATAATAGTATAGCTATAAGATATTCTTGTAGAATGGCCTCATGCGGTTCTTGTGGAATGAGGATTAATGGCATTCCAAGACTTGCATGCTATACAAATGTTTCTGAATTCGAAGATAGTGATACTATTACATGTGAACCGCTCGCAAACTTTCCACATATACGTGATCTTGTTACAGACTTTTCACAATTCTATGATCATCATAAACAGATGAAGCCTTATATTCATAATGAGAATGCCGATATTAGTACAAGACAATCCCCCTTGTCAGAATTCCTTCAAAGTCCTGAAGACGTTGACAAGTATTTGCAATTTAGCTATTGCATAAAGTGTGGTTTGTGTTATTCTGCATGTCCCACAGTTGCAACTGACATGAAGTTTCCTGGTCCCCAGGCATTAGCTCAGGCATATAGGTACTACATAGACACAAGAGATATCTTTTCTAAGGATAGATTAAAAATCGTAGATGACAGACATGGGATATGGAGATGCCATTTTGCAGGATCTTGCAGCAAAGTGTGTCCTAAGGGTGTAGACCCTGCATTAGGAATTCAGTTGCTTAGGGATCAAATGTTTAATTTGTCCAAGCATGAAAAGAAAATAGCAAGAGAACGGGGTAGATAGAACAAATAATCACAACAGATTCATTCATTTTATGATTCTTGTTCTTTATAGATCGCTCATTTTTGCAGCTCTACCTTGAGCTTGTTTTCGTTTTTTGGTACGATTCTTAGATCGAGTTGACAAATGAGTATAGATAGATAAAGGGTTTGAGAATAACACTAACCAAATATTCCCAAGAAAAATAGATTTCGAAATACCATAATCACTCAATTAACTAATTAATTAATTAATTAATTAATAAATCCAAACTATTATTGTTGTCATTTGGTCCAGATTCCTGTTTTATTATTCTTGAAATGTTTGCGATTTGCTATCTTTTATTGCATGAGTAATTGTATAAAGAAGCCTGGGATCATTGAGTCGCGGTATTACAAAATCTTCGGCTAATTCTTCCTTTGTTATTAAACCTGCAATTGCATAGGCTGCCGACACCAACATATATTCAGTTATCCTTCGTGTTCTTGTATCAAGCAGTGCTCGGAGAACATATGGAAATACCAAGGCGTTATTGACTTGATTACTATAATCAGAACGTCCTGTGGCAACAATTTTTGCTCCTGCTTTGAGTGCTTTGTCTGGAGATATTTCTGGATCAGGATTACTTAAGGCGAATATTATAGGGTCTTTATTCATTGACTTTATCATCTTATCGTTTAAAAGATTAGAACGTCCAGTCACACCAATAAATATGTCTGCTTCTTTTAATATCTCGTCTAAACTTCCGCTTTGGTTATCTGGATTGGATTTGCTTGCAATTTCTTTCTTGAATGGATTGGCACTAGATTTGTCCTCAGAACTTTCTGCATCTGTTTTCGTTAGAGCTCCACGACAATCAGCAATGACAATATTTTTGAATCTTGCATGGTGTAAGAGCTTAAATATTCCATAGCCAGAGGATCCTGCACCCGCTAATATCACCTTTATATCACTAATCTTTTTATTTAGCAATTTCAACGAGTTCAATAGTCCTGCAAGTGTCACTACAGCGGTGCCATGTTGGTCATCATGAAATACAGGTATTTCAAGTTCATTTTGAAGCCTCTGAACCAATTCTAGTACCTTTGGTGATTCGATATCCTCAATATTTATTGTACCAAATCCGGGCTCTACTGCTTTTACAAACTTGACTATATCTTCCAAATTCTGAATTGCAATGCATAGAGGAAATGCGTTTACTTCAGCCAGGAGTTTAAACAGAACGGATTTGCCCTCCATTATGGGAATCGCAGCCTCTGGTCCAATGTTTCCTAATCCAAGTACTCGCGTACCATCGCAAATAATTGCAACATTATTCCATTTTGAAGTATAGGTATAAATCAAATTCTTATCTTTGCTGATCCGTTTTGCATCATAGGCAACACCGGGAGTATATATTAGCTCAAGAATATTTTTGTTGACATGATCCTGCGTGCTCTCTATCTTGGTTGCATCGTCTATTGGAATTCTATTTTTAATTTCTATTTTGCCTCTCAGCCATTCATGAAGTCTTATGACATCATTTTCTAAAGAATCCAATCAATTCTACTATGACAATATATTATGTATAAGTTGGATATGTTTTGGAATAAATTCAGGGATTTAATTTTTGCACTAGGCCTAATTCCAAATGCCGCGAATAGTGAATAAATATTTAACTTGACTTAACTTAAATCTGGCTCTGAAACAAGGAAATTCTCTATATCATTATAATAAATCGATTGAAATAACCACAAAATTGGTAATATTGATAAAAGGAATCGATGCAATTAATCTATGATCTATGTTTTATCATAATAAACTAGGATTTTATTAAAAAAGTCAAAGATAATAATAAATAATTTAACTTCTATTATATTGAGGCAGGATAATGATATGATCCTAATAGTTGATGATGATCATGATATCGCATCACTAATTAAAATTAGTCTAGATAAAGCAGGATTTTTTACATCAGCCTTTATCGATCCATTAGCTGCATTAGAGGAATTTAGTTCACACCCAGACAAATATGGTCTCTTGATTTCAGATATTAAGATGCCTGGTATAGATGGTTACGAATTAGCTGAACAAGTAAAAAAAATAAATTCAGGTATAAAAATTCTTCTTACTAGTGCATACGAACGTAGTAGCCAGCATTTTGCAAAGGACATTTCGCATTTAGACATAGCAGGATTTATAGAAAAACCTATTTCAATGGCTCAACTATGCAAAGTAGTACACACTGTAATCAATAATAAACCTCTAGAATACGGATCCGATGTATATCTGTAATAATAATGATGATAAGATAGTACAAACCAGTCTTATTGTTGTTACTATCAAAAAGGAAATAGAATTTCTTGTCTGTAACGGATTTTGGCTTACATAATTCTATACAAATATGAAGGATGCATCAAATATTAAATCCTCATTGCCACGATAGTAAAACTTAGGTTTAGTGCCAATTTCTCAGGCGGCAAAATCAAAATCAAGTTGATGACACAGATCACGTTGCGTATATGAATTCCTTAATTAGTTTGGACAATATATCATATTGGATTTATCAAGAAATTATGCAATATCCAAAGAACAAGTATGTGATCGTTACCGATGCTGACTTAATTATCCGTTGATCTAATCATCATTATTTCCATTATTCGTGGCAACTACAAAATGAGACATTATGATTATTGTAAAAAATGGCAGATAGAATTAGGACAGAATTCATCATTACTGCTGCAGCGACAACAATTTATGACTATAGATTAAGACTAATCATGTATCATTTCATTTAGTAATCCGTTACAATAAGGACAATTATACATGGTTATATGAGGTGTAGATGCATCAAGTCTAGGTCTAGAAGTTGGTATCAAATCCGAATCTGATCTTATAGTTTTATGGCAATGCCAGCACTGATAAGTCATGTGAAACCGCAACCGTCATCAACTACTGGCATCATTGTCATAGCCCCAATACCAATAGCAAATTATTTAATGTCATCTTTGACTATTTTAGTAAAAAGTTAGTATTGGGTGACATATTATTGGTCGATAATGATCTGTTTTGACATAATCTGTCACTATTATGACGTCCATGGCTAAAATACTAAGGTTGTTGAAGTTTATGCCGCACTCCAAGTGATATGTTATGATTTGATAGTCAAGCCTGAGGGCGTCCCCCCAGGCTTGTGTTAGTATTTTTGCTTTGACTGGCATTCATGAATGACATATACTTACTTTCCATAGCCGTTGCTAATTGGAGGCAGTGGTAAGTAAAAGCAACATCTTATATCAATTACAAGTATTTGAATGGTTATAGTCAAATTAAATTAGGTAGCACTACTTTATACTTGTTTTATCAATCCTGCAACCTTAGCAGGAACGATCTTCACTTTATTAAACTGCGGAATCTCTTTGGTATCTACGCAACTAGTTGTATAACCAAGGTGTCATGAATAATGATAGTTCTTTTGTTATAAATTGATTAACAGCATACTTCCGTTTCATAACCGTGGTTTTCTTATTGATTATTATACTTTTATAAATATAAAGTGAAATTCATTAGCACTTGACATTACTTAAAAATATAACGACAGATTATTAATAACTTAACTTTAGAATAGATTATCGCTATTATAAGTTAGAACCCTAATTAGATTTTGTTTTAACAATCATTAGACACAGTATTCTGATTCGTAGTCTAATGCAGTTATATAAAATGTTGTCCAATACGTTAGTAAGAACCCATACATAGTGTGCTTAGTTTGGTATGGCTAAAGCGTTACAATGTGGTTCGGTAGTAGTTGGAGAATAACATTGTAACACTCTGGCCTGCAGATATTGGCATAGACAATGTATAATATAATAAATAACGGCCATAAAAGCAAGGAAGGATTTTCCCATATGTGAACAACTCTTGCTAGGATGGCTATCAATTAGTGGTGCACATCCCAGCAAATCATATGTCAAAATCTCGTGGATCACTATACTATAGTCAATATAGTATAAGGCTGTCGTTCGTTAGGTGAGGTTCAGTCGTACTAGTGTTGGTGAACAGGGATCAATAAACTATTGGCGTGGCAAATATCCCTCTGACTAATACGCTAAGGACAAGATAATAACTACAACAATAGTCTGTTGGTAGACTCATACTACCCTTGGTATGACAGTCAGAAAGATAGGACGAATCTACCAACAAACGATATGAGACAAGTAGACTCCTACTTGTTGAACCTATCGAGGTTATAGATTCATTTGTACAATACACAGCATTTCTTAAAAGGGCATAAAAAATTCTGTTATGTCAACTAGTTTTAGTAGGCGGCGGCCTAGACCCAACTGATTTAGAGGTGGATGTTTAGTCACGGTTCAACATGAATCCGGGCGGCGTGTTATATGCCTATCCAGGAAGTCTTGAGGTTTTATTCTAGTTATTTGCAGCACTATGTTTAATCTTCTAGGGCCTCCTACTACACTATCTAGATCATATGAAATTTGAACGAACGAACGAACATGTCACTTGTTTGTCACAATTTTTACTCACTATTCTTTTGTACTCGTAGCAGTAGCAACAGTTATGCCTTCCTTTGGTCTTCAGACCCGCTGCAAGAAACCAACTACCCAATAAACCAAACCAACTGAGTAATTGGTTACACGGCTCACAGCAGTAGACGATTGCGCGTAAGATGTGTGGTTTCATGACTGTTATATAGTTCTCAGAAATAGTCGTGTGAACTTTTAACAAGGTGTCAACAGCCAAATTGAATAGTAATAATTCTAGCAATAATTAATTACTAACGATTAATCTAATCAATTTACAAAACCTATCCTACGAACAAGAATTGTCAACTGCTGCTTGACTAGTCCTGTAACCAACATATCTCTTATCATCTCTTGCAAATGTGTCTTCGACTACAAGATCCTTTTTCATTTTCCATTAGATCATTCTACAGGATGATTATATAAGACGCTTTTCTAGAATAAGAGATCACATATAGACAGATTTGTGTATTAGTTCCTCATAATATCAAATATTGCAATCCACTAGTTTCCTTTTATTGCCATACATAAATCGCATATAACATAGTATAAAGAAGTAACTTGTATATCATAGGTTTGTGGGAACGAACTGTGCATTGGTTTTTCTGTAATGCTATGGCTACGCTGAGACCCACTAAGACGAGACACGTGCAGGCACCTTAGTTTTTGCTAATGGAATAACATCGTAGTAAGGAATTAAGATGCTAAGAGATCGTCGATTTACTCCATGTGTTGATTAGTATCTCCAATAAGAAGTTTAATAATATTCATAGAATAGACCATATATCGAAGATCGATCGAGAAACAGCCGCTTTGTCTACTATTAGCAGATTAGCCAAATATCATAGTGATGTTGTCTCATACGATTGCTGGAATTGATTCGTTCTCTTATTCAGTTTCATTAGTTTCATTAGAGATTTAAACTGGTTTTCTCTTCTAGATCTATACTTAAAGATGCAGCTCAATTCCGACTTTTGACGAGGGTTTAATTACTGTCTATCAATTATCCGGTTGATAACAGCAAGTATACTTTCTTGTCTTCCAGCAAGAAGATATACTTCTTCTGACCATACTACTTTCTCTACCTCATCCATATGCTTCACACGTGATATTAGATCTACTAATTGTTCACTATCTTCATAAACAAACTCTCCAACTATATCAGAGTTACCAACATGAACTCCTGCTGATACTATACCATCATTTGATAATAATTCTTCTGCCATTTTTCTCATATTACCAGATCCTAAGTAAATATGAATCAAACCTTTGTTTAGTCCCAATTTTTTGTAATTAAGTCGACGTATTTGCTTTGCGTATTCTTTTTTTATTAATATTCTTGTCCTTCTTTGTATCGTACTTAGAGGGACTTTCAATTTTTCAGCAATAGTCTTGTTATCATCATCTTGTGTCATAAGGTTAAGAATTTTGTAGTCTAACTTGTCCACGCTATGTGAGCTATTAGTTAATAGATGATTACTCAATATAGTATCCGACTCCACTTATCAACCAAACAATAATAGTAATTTATTGGTAGTGGAATACTATATCCAATACTAATTAAAAAAATCAATTATATTCATACTTACTTATGTGACATGCTATTTAATGATCTTCAATTTCTGTTACGATAGAAAGAATCAATTAGGCATGAATGTGACAGATTCTATCACATACATGGTGTCGGTGGTCATGTTATTAACAAAACCTGGGAAATTGTACCGGATCCATCACCAATTTAATTCACTTAGATTTGATCTCTATCTGAAAAACTATTAGGATGGTGGGATATGTGAGTGGGTGCACCTAGGAAGATAAACCTAAATGTGGAAGAGGGGCATAGATATAAAATGTTAACAAATTAATCTTTTTTACAATATGATGGATTTCTAGCGGCTTTCGGTAGCTCGAGTAGTACCGGAAACGGCATACGGTTTTTGACAATGCAATCTCGATTTGGTATTAAGTTTAGGTGGATTGGGTCTTATCTATTAATTGCCCTATATATACACATAATCCAAAATGACTTTATTATGTTAATTTAGCTATTTTGGTCATAAAAACGACATAAGTAATATCTAGAATCGAAATAGTTCATTACTGAGTAATAGTTTATCACATAGACATAATTTGTTTACTTGAGAAGTCATATAACTAACAATCGACTAATAATGGTCTAAAGATTGGCAATGTTATTGATAGTTGATGATGATAGCGATATAGCTTCACTAATCAGAACTAGCCTAGATAAAGCAGGGCTTATTGCCTATTCCTTTACTGATCCAATAATGGCATTAGAGGAGTTTAAGTCACATTACTATAACTATGACCTTCTGCTTTCAGATATCAAAATGCCTACTATGAATGGTTATGAATTAGTGCAGCAAGTGAAAAAGATAAAACCGAACGTCAAAGTTTTAATTATGAGCGCTTTTGTAATTGATGTAAACCTTGCAAACAACTTCTTGCAATCTGGTGTAGATTCATTTATAGAAAAGCCCTTTTCATTGATTAAACTGCAAAAACAAGTACTTTCTATACTCAATTATGACAAATAATCCAAAGATCTAATATCTATCTGGAATAACAGTTCAATACATATTCAACCTGGCGGCAATAGATGCCTATTCGTATTGAGCAATACAATGTACTCTGAATTTGATTACAAACGAGGAAGAACTGAGAGACACTTGCAGGAACTCATACTGATCAATAAGTGAATGATTGATGAGCCCTTGAATAAATACAGATGTATATAGGTCTACTTCTGGAGCACAAGTATAAGAGAGAGTAATGGCGGCAATGATATAGCAACCAAAGAATGCAATAACAGAATAACGATCAATGAGGCTCAGTGAGGGCTAAGCCAGATACAACAAGCAAGCAATTCCTATTCAAATAAAAAATGTCAGTCTGTACTAATAGGTGATAACAATGTCGGGATGTCGAGATGAGATTGTCCCACTAGCCGCCGCTCTCTGTGTTCAGTCCTACCAATACCTTGTTTTTTGTTGATAGAATCAGAAGATAATAAATTAAGACAACCCATTGGTAAGAAAATATAGTAGAACAGTAACATTATCACTCTGTCATACGTTGTGTTTCTTACATAGATGGATTTCAATGTCCCACCTCTCTTCCCTTCCGCCACACAATCGCCATGCAGTGTACCTGCCTGATAGTGTACCTTAGCTGGTTGAACGATGTAGTTTGTTGCGATTATAGATTAACAACAACTAAAAGAGTGTATATTTAGAATTGAGCATAAATTAAGTATTGTTAACAAAGTCTGTGCGAAGTGAGATTAACAAATATAATAGGCCTAGAATGTTTCTAGATACTGTAGGAAAAAACAGTAGAAATACTAGACGTAATTATGAAACTGCGCTAGTCCATTTAGAATGTTTTCTTCGCGATAGGTATGCCGGCGAGTATAATGTAGATACCATTATTGATCTAATTTCAAGCAATCAAATGAATGTCTACGAATTACTTGACGAATTTGTTTCCTTTGAATGTATAACAGGAAGTCAAGAAAAAAAGCCTCAGAGTATAAAAATAAATACAGCAGGAATAAAATCGTACTTCGCGTATTTTGACATAGATATCATACCATCAAAGTTTAAAAGGAAAGTAAAAATGCCAAAAACTCTTTATGAAAAAGAGGAACCATTAGACGCAGCAGATATTAGAAAAATCCTTCTGTCATGCAATAACCGCAGGCTTAAAGCATATCTCTTGATTCTTGCCTCTGGAGGTCTACGAGCGGTTGAAGGGTGTGCCATACGTGTAAAAGATATCAATTTTGAAGTTAATCCTACTATGATACATATTCGAGCTGAATATGTAAAAACCAGGGTGGGACGTAATATTTACATCTCGGACGAAGCAACCCAATATCTCAAGCAATGGCTAGATTGGAAATATCGTGAAAGATCCATCAATCCTGATGATCTGGTATTTAACGCATTTAAAACGAGATCAAAACCAGAGATCCTATACGTCAAGCTAGGAACAGAATTTACTAAAGTACTGAAGTCTGCTGGTCTAGATGAAAGGAAGGAGGGAATGAGACGAAGGAAGATTACGCTACATTCGTTGCGGCGCTTTGTCAAAACGGTGATCTCTGATGAAGTTGGTAGAGATTATAGCGAATGGTTCTTGGGTCATAGTGGCAGTGTATACTATACCAAAAAGGAGTTAGAGAGAAGAGAGATTTATCTTACAAAATGTATGAAATATTTCACATTCCTAGATTATGTGACATTGGAAGCTAGAGGTAAGAGCATTGATGCAAGAATGTCTGAAAAGGATAGAGAAATGCGTGCCATGAAAGAAAAATATGAACATGATATACAGACTATGCGTGAAGAAACTAATCAGCGATTCAATCAGATTATCTCAATGATACAACAGAATCCTAAACTTGCACAGGTTAAACTAGAGTCGTTACTAAACAAGAAATTATGATCATACTGGGTTGATCTATCTACTTTATAGGACTGCTAATTGTTGTAAGCAATTTGGATAAATTAGTTCTAACAAGTCGTCAAATGGAAATTGATACTTTTCGATTACATTAGCATGTTTCTTCTTTAAATGTTCTAAAGCTATCTTTATTTCGTCGTTATGATCAGTTATCTTTGGCCAAGCTCTCACAAGATATAGTTTTTTATTTTTGATCTTTTTAAAATGTTCATATCTTTCTATAGATGTATTTTGGAGTATTTTCTTAGCAACTAGAGTACCGTTATGTTGCTTTACCCATTTTATTTCATCAGTTGTTGGAGCACGGATCTTTTTCCAAATTAAATCGGTTAAAAAAAATACAATCCCATATAACTCCCAACAGTCTTCTAAAAACATCTTTACTGATGAATCATTGACATCATATCTCTCCTCTCCATTAGGAGAGAATGCTATAGGTCTAAGCATCCCATAATAACGCAAGAACTCGACGGCATCTGAACTTCAGGCTTTGTAAAATTAATATGCCAAAACGCCGGTTTGTTACGAGCTTCCAAAATATCCGTTATCGACAATCCTGGCACGGTGCATGTATAGACATAACTTCTTTCTTCAGGAATATTCCTCTTATTCAACGTTTCCACCTTCCATACAAAGAAGCCAGATTCCGACTCGAAGGTTGTTGTGATTACGGTCTTGTCTTCTTTGTTCTCTTCTCTCTTAGTTAGCCGTGTCAAATCCTTTACAGATAAATTGTTCTTTGACAAGAGAGCTACAAACTCTTCTTCGGATTCAAAAGTATATGCAGGTGGCCTTCTAAACAGAAATATTAAAAGATATAAACCCCTTAGCCGTTTTTCCTCCTCACCGAACACGCCTTTTGATTGCCTTCCATACCCTTTAAGGAGAAATTTTATATGTTGTTTTCCTTTATTCGTGAGAGAGTAGTAAACCTTTTTCCCCTTCTTCGCATCTGTTTTATTTATTAATTTATTGAACAGCAGATCATTAATGCAAGAACTAAATGTCGCTGGCGCGATTGTTTTATGTAATGCTTGCATTTTTTTATAAAGATCTGTCCAAGTTAACCGATCTTCTTTATCTAAAACTCTTATTATAGAATCCTTGATCTCTTCACGATATTTCAAAAATATAATTGAAGTACTTCAGTTATTCTAAATATAAAAGTTCTGAACTCTACTAACTATGCAAAGTTCAATCGGAATTGGCATATCATTGCCAAAGGATCTTATGCAGAAGATAGACATAGATCGTGGAGACATTCCGCGTAGCCGGTATGTGGTACGAATACTTGAAAAGCAGTACACGTTTGACGGAAAAAAGGTAATAGAAAGAGGTTCACTTGATTGGAGGGTCTGAAATCTACGATCAAGTGAACCTTTTGACCATTAAGAGGTTTATTTCCTATGAGTCACTATCATAACGACCCGGAACCTAATAACCTTATATGTGAAGCTGTAGGATGCCATGCAAAAGGTACAGACGAGATCGCTGTAAACGTAGGAACACTAGGTGTAATTTCTCTATTACTATGCACTGATTGCATCTCCAAATTCCAAGAGACAGCACAGACATGACTACTCTAAATAAAGAGCCATCTGAAACTTCGGATTACGTCTGGTGTATAAAGGAGCTAGCGGAGGCAAAAGAAGCAATCATCGATTTAGACCTTGAAAATGTACGCCAACGCCAGCAACTTAAAGACGAAATCGCGAAATTAGAGGATAAATTGGAGTATGTGTACGGGCTGCTTGAGGACGCTAATGCTGAGATAAAAAGGTTAAGAGCTGAGCACAGTTCAGGAAGTCAAAGCAAGAAGAAGGCATTAGAAAAGGTTGGTAGCCCGAATTCTAATGCTAACTTACGCGCACTCTCTTCAGTTGACGGCGAAGAATATGAGCACTGATAATAACTTTCCAGAAGATAGAGATAAATCTTTTCCTCTGGAACTTGAATCTTTAACGCTATCAGATAAGTTAAAACAGAAAGGTCTAGTGCAGAGCATAACAATTGATAGAAAAGCAAGCATCATCAAAGTAACACTGAATCATGGCTCAAATGCTTCAATTTTATCGACTATCTATCCTACTTGGAGCAGAACTCTAAGCAGTTTTAAAAAACAGGCTAAAAGTAAGAATCTGTCAGACGAGGATATAGTCGGCATCCAGGATGTATTAGATGATAGCCATGAGACCATTACATGTCGTTTGATCGACGATTCAGCCCAAAAAATTCAGCTAACCGATAAGATAAAAGAGGAGACTCTACTTGCCATCGACCAGTTAAGACTAGATCATAAGGATATTACAGTTGACGAATGGAGAAATACGTTACTGACAAAACACCAAGCTCTAAAATCAGTGATCAAAAGGAATATGCCAAATCTTTGGCCAGGTCTTGAATTTGAATTATCCATTCAAAAAATTCTCAACATAAAGGATTGTACTTTACCATTTGCAGGGATTATTCTAGGCCCACCGAGTTCGCTCAAGACACAAGTCATAGAGCTCTTAAGGACTTGGCCACACACATTTTACACCGATAATTTTAGCGCCAAATCCTTTGTGTCTCATACTACAGCAGTGAAAAGGGAAGATCTATCCCAGATTGATTTGCTACCAAAGATCAAAAATAAATGCTTTCTAACTCCAGAATTGGCCCGTACATTCGCAGCTAGAGACGATGATTTAGTACAAGTTCTTGGTATCATGACTCGAATATTGGACGGAAATGGATATGAGAGCGATAGCGGCGCTCAAGGACATAGAGGATATAATGGGGAGATGATGTTTACCTGGGTAGGCGCCGCAGTTGATATCCCACACAAAGTCCACAAATATCTTGGAACTTTGGGTCCGAAATTATACTTTATGAGGCCGCCAACAATTCATAAAAAGACAGAATCGGAGTATAGGGAACAAATAAAAAATAGCGACTTTATCCGAAAGATAGCTGAGATAAAAGAAGCCCTGCTTGACTACCTAAAATGGTTTGAAATATGTCCAGATGCGACCAGTGATGAATATGGCTTAGTAAAAATGCCCTGCAATTTTGAACGAGATGATGAAATCTCAATAACGTATATTATAAGATTGGCGCAACTACTCGCTCATCTTAGAGGCGTCGCACCAACATGGAATACTTATGGCACACAAGGATCGGACTATGCATATACACTACCGACTATTGAAGAACCTGATAGAGCGATACAGCAGCTAACAAATCTAGCAAGGGCACATGCACTGTTGGAAGGCCGTAACTACATTACACTAGACGACATTCCAATGATCATTAATGTCGTTCTCTCTACTGCCTCAAAGGAACGTGTAACCATATTCGATCTATTGCTTGCACATAATGGTAAGCTTACAGCTTCAGAAATTTCCATGTCGCTGAATATGGCGCCTCCAACTGCACGCAGAATCATGCTAGAGCTTTGGGTGCTTAGGTTGGTAGATAAAGATAGACCTGAAGACAATACCTCAGCAGAGCAGATATCTCTAAGGGCAGAATTTGAGTGGTTTATAACCGAGGACTTTAGGAGACTAAGGAATGATCATAAACTAAGTCAGGATAACTCAAAGACTGATCAAGAGCTGAAAGAAAAAATCCCCCTTAGTAGTGAGGATTTTTTACCATCAGACAATCGATGGCCTTCAGCGGACAAGATATCTGAATTCTGGAAAATATATGATGAGATAGCAGATGAGCAGAGAGGATTAAGAAATTGCATGAAGGTAGATAAAACCACAGTCGGCGGCCAAGAATTAAAACAGAGACTTGTTTCTAGTGGAAAATTTTACACTTCGGATGCACAGATGATGATTGAGGAAATGGTCCGTAGGGGCGATTTGAAGTTGGTATCTTATGACACCTATATCAGAGAATCTAGTGAAAACGATGATGAAAATGCTGAAAGAAAAAATCCCCTTTAGTAGTATGTAATATTATGGATAAAGCGAATTTTGGATGTATGGGCAGATGGGGTGCGGCGCGCCACCAAGATATTGATGTTATTATTTTCTTCTTTTTGATCGTTTTGGGACACTTTTTACTATCATCTTGAAGCATTTACATCAACTTCCTCTTGCAGGCAGAGCCGGAGAACCTATGCTTGAAAATTGGTCAGCCCTATCTCTATTGGCAGGAATAACTTCAAAAATACGATTGGGAACACTTAGATCAATTACGCTATTCATCCATAATAATTAATTATATATCGACCAATTATATGTAGACCAAAGTCTATTAACTATCGATCAATATTGCTAGATAGTACTATTCTATCGTCAATTCCAATCCACTTCTTGGATCTTTTTGGGACCATGATATTTGCAGTTACCGGTGCTCTAAAAGCCATAGAACATAAGCTAGACGTGGTAGGAGTTGTTGTACTTTCTGGTGTTGCTGGATTAGCTGGAGGAATCATTAGAGATGTTGTCTTGGGACTAACACCGCCATCAGCCTTAGTCGATCCTTCGTATATAATAATAACATCAATCACTGGGATCGGTATTCTCTTGCTTTATCGTTATACAAAAAATCTAATGAGACTATTTTTAACTTTCGATGCATTTGGTCTAGGAATTTTTAGTCTACTTGGTGCCAATATTGCTTTCAGCATGTTTGGCCTTAACCTAGTCATTATGATATTCTCTGGGGTTATTACAGCTGTTGGTGGTGGTATCATACGCGATATGTTAGTAAGCGAAGTCCCTTTGGTCCTCAGGAAGGAACTATACGTATCTGTGAGTTTCGTCGGAGTTTTGTTGTTCTTCATTTTGCTTTACTTGGGAGTTAACATAATAATTTCAACCATCATAGGAATTATTGTTACCACCTTTTTCCGTATAGTCGCGATTAAATATAACTGGAATCTACCAAGGAGAGTTTCTAGGAATACAAATGGAGTGTAAGAAGTATTACTATGGGTTCAAATCTTGGCATGAATCAGTGCAATTGCATACACCGATCTAAGTACTTATACCTGTCTTCTCTCGATTGAATGCTATCTTAATGATATCTATGCAGAGAATACTGAATCAATCAAAGCGTATATGATTAGGAATCTGTCAGGCTAAGCTAAGTAATGAGATCAATTTAATTGGGTTAGCATATCTAGAAAACTAGAATGCTTTAAGGCATGATGATCTCATAAAAATAATTTTAAATGGACAAGGGGTGTAAATTTCTTTCACTGGCTGTCTAAGCGTATTGAAAGAAATTTACACCCTTAGTAGTAGTTTTATAACGCTCTATGTAGGTTTGAAAATCCCGAAATTTGCCGAAACAATACCTCTTTAATTTCCCTCATCTTTTCTTCGGCGTATTGATTTGTTCCAGGGAGTATGAAAGATACAATGTTGGTGTTCGAGGAGCGCTTTTACAATACCAAATTCATGTAAATCTGCCGCATATAGGTTAGCGTTCAGAAGCTATACTGACATGCATTCGGAATCCGAGATCAGATAGGTACAAACTATTAATGGGTATTGAAGGTAATAAATACCATTTAATGCCAATGGTTTATATATGGATAGGTGCTACTGATAGCTATGTCATCATCAAAAGATAACACAAAGAGTACTAAAGATGTCAGTGTAACTTTATTCGATGTAGCAAACGAAAACTTCACAAAAGTGGTAAATCAAGCTGCAAAGGTTCAGCCAGAATATGCGCAAGCAATCTCAAATTTGCAGCAAGAATACATAGATGCATCTAGAAATGCCATTCAGACAACGACTTCATTTCAAAAGCAATTTGCAAACAGCAACAGCAATTTCAATAACATCATTGTTTCAGATACAGCAACCCCATACGTTCAGGGATTAATAAAGCAATCAAATGATTCCACAAACAATATCGTAAGAATGGCCGACATTAACCATCAGCTAACACTCAATGTATTAAACGCATTGAGAGAGAACGTGAAAAACTATAGTAGAACCGTTGAAGCCAGTGCTGAATTTAACTCAAACCTGGTAAAAGCTTGGACATCATCCTATTCATCTATTCAGCAACAGTTTACTCCTAGAGGACAATAAATAAATAAATAGATATACCCATATTTTTTGGGACTGTTAAAGAATTTTTAAATCGCATTTAGTTGTGGCATCAGGCAAGAAGTGCATATCTGATTCACGTTTAGTTTGATTCCAGTAAGTCATAGACTGGGCAGTGTTTAACAGTTAATATTAGTATTCTATAATTCGATACCATATTCACATATCATGAATTAAAACTAATAGAACATGCTTTAAGATTCACGATTGTCCGCTTTGATACTGAAGCCGAGTTTCTGTATTCCGATCTAAAGCCATTCCTTGACAAAGTTGGAACAATGATAAAGGAAGGCGAGCAAATAAAGACATAATATGCTGATTTGTTTTTAGCATTAACAGGCTACAAAATTTTATTACAACTAAGGGGTAATTTTTCTTTCAGGTATGGTGCTTCTGAGTATCTGGACTGAAAGAAATTTACTCCATTACTAGTCGGAAATTTTGGTTCTAGTAATTCCGGCAAATTTATAGTTATAAAATGAAAATCTATTGTCATAGGGATATAATAACACGCTGGACCAGTCTCAAATCGCGAATAATGATGGACAAGGGGGTAATTCTTCTTTCACCCCATCACAGAAAGAAATTTACACCCTTAGTCGTTGGAAATTTAATGAGATAGAGCAGAATCTAAACTTCATACTATCGCATTTGCAAGCTCCATTATTCCCAAGGAATATCATGACCAAAGCTCTTAGCTATCAGAAAGAAGTGTTCAACGTACAGGAAGTTATTGAATATTTTAGAACTTCAAACTATGAAGACTGCAGGATCAATGCGTATCCTTCATTTACTAAATATGATGGTATTAATAGAACTCCACCAAGTTTTCTAATGATAGATATAGATCTAAAGGACTTTGCATCAAAAGATAAACTCGATCTGGCATTGAATCGAGTCTTAAAGAAAATCGAGAGCAAAATGCGTGGCCATCCTACTGTACTTTGGACTGGCAACGGCTACCACATCTACCAGCCTGTGACTGGATTTATTCTTGAGGAAGAAGAGGTGTTTGCAAAGATTATAGATCCTAATGGAAAAGATCTTACCACTAAAATCATGCAATTTGCTGAGGAATTCCTTATTAACAAGAAAGGAGATAGACAACACAGACCATCTATAAATTCATGCTTAGTTAGGATTCCAGGAACTATTAATTCGAAATGCGCGCAGCTAGTTAAGATAATACAGAGATGGAATGGTCAAAGACCTGCGATACAATATCTATTGCGCGATTTTAGGAGACGGCTTATAGATGAACAGATGAAGCAGAGATTACTTGATAGTAAGAGAGCGCGTACCCCGACAGCCAATCCGAAGACGATTTCATGGATCGAAAAACTATTACAGACTCCAATAGATGACTACAGGAAATTTGTTGTTTGGCGCATCCTATCTCCATATCTTATTAATACTAACCACCGAGAACCTGATGGAACATCAAGCCATGGCACAAATTGCTTAGCTGCTAACCTACTCCACCTACCCACATAGACTTTATAGCAAGCTCCACTGACCCACATGTGTTATTTGCGTCCGTTAGATGTCATTTAAGCTTTAAAGTCGTATATGACGCTAAGAAATTTCTATTTGACTTACTTCTAAAAGTAACTACAACAAGGATCGTGGTAGTAGCAGTAGTGGTAGCGGTAGTGGAGATATGAGTGGCAATAAATATTCGAGTCCTAGAAACATAGGACTCTTCTGCTATGCTTCAAATAATCTCAACGAACAATTTATCTCACTGGCCTCTCCAGTTGCTTACAACCACATTCATTGCACCATCGTCTACTAACATGCCATTGACAGCGCTTCTGAAACCAAAATATCCTAAATGATTCTCTCCTACTGCATTGATAGTACAGCTACCAGGAATAAATGGATTGGGCATATCGCATTTACGATCTCCGTCTGAATCATCTATGTTACGTATTTCATTTTCAACATTAATATCTCTATATATTGATGATGATGGGGGATCTATTCCTGCTTGCTTTCCATGATATCCCAGCGGCAAATCCTCTTCAAAAACAGGATAGTAAATTGGTGGGAATATTGCTGACTTAAGCATATTGTCCTGTGGGTCATACATATTGAAGAAATGAATGACCTCTTTTTGTATGAATTTTCCATACACTATCCCATCATCAAAAAAACTATCGCCAGTATCCGAAGGGTTTTTCGATACCTCCTCATTGTCTACAGCAGGCCCCATCAAATGTACAGATGTTATCTTAAAGTGATTGGTATTCCATGCAGGAATGTAGTTTAGGCCTTCTAATGTGCTCAATGCTACTCTTGCGCCAAGTGAGTGTGCAACCAATCTGACGTTAACGTCTTTGTTATGTAGGTGCTTGCATGTGTTCATATAATCAAAGATAAATTTTGCCAGTTTAGGCCCATTTTCATTAGCTATCGTTTTTGCATCAGTCCACGTTGTATTTGAATCCCAACTAAAACCTACAACTGGAATTGAATATTGATTGTGCTCAAGAGACATCTTTACCCTATCAAATCTTTCTTTGGCCTGCGTTTCATTTAGTGCCCATCCATGAACAATAATAGCCATCTCATTAGGACAGTTATTGAATAATTGTTGAGTGTTTAAAAGTGGATATTTGTTATTATAACCATTGCCTTGTACAGTAGCAGGATAAAGTAAATTTCCCCTTGTAGTGATTTCATAAGGCTGTACTATTGATGCTGATTGTGCCAATGCAGATACTGTATTAACAGTGGGAAAACGTATACCTGAAGAGAAAGGAAAAGGAAAAACCCCTAATGAAGATGTAAGTACTAGAATAAATGCTAATATTTCCACTAGCCAACGCTGTGGAAATTGTGGTTTTTTACCTTTATGTGGTATTATCAATCGCCGGTCCTATTGATAAGACATTACATTTATTAGTTATCTATCTAAGGCGGATTTCTAGCTATGTACATAATAAACAATATTAATTTGAGATCAATAAACGCCAAAATTATTGGTACGTACATTGATTCACTGATATGGAGACAATCTGACTAGAACAAAAATACTGATATCTATATGTAGTAGCAGCTAGTTAATGTGAATGAATGTATCTAATTCCGTTAGTATGTAATAAGTTTAACACATTATGATGATACGGATTCTTAACCAATCTGGGATTATTAATCCCGGACATACTGTTATAATACGATATGAGAAATGGCAGGTTATAAATATTATCACCTAATGTAGATTGATATCATAGAATGGTAATATAATTATGTATGCTGTATATCAAGATGCGCGCGGTGCCTAAAGATGCCTAGACGATTAGTTCACCGCGAAGAGCTAGGCAAACTCATAGCTCAAACAACTGGCGCTATTTCGATGATCAATGAATCAAACTACAGCGTCAGGTCACTAACTGGTCACAATGTCTACAACATAATTGCAAGACGATCTGCATCTTTACAAATCCTTTCATATCTAAGACATCTCTTCGAATCAACAATACCTTAGTAATTTTCAAATAATAAATAATTAAGCAATTAAATAACTACTAAGACATAGCCCATAGAGTGCTTGGTATTTATGGCGTTTCTATCGAGTACTTTAATGATGCGTCTTTAGACGGCGGCCCACTGCATTTTAACCAAAAGGACTTCGAATCAGTTACTGAAGATACATCACAATTTATAAGATTCGTTGGTATTAGTGAATTGGTAGATCCATCTATTATGGATATGACATCACCAGGTATATTTTCTTTGATACCCTCATGTGTTACATATACTTTATCCATGTGGCTTACCAACATTTGTCTGGCAATAGGCATTGGAATAGTTTTTATTAATTTTAATGAAGTTGCATTTATAATGGACACCCCATCAGTCTGTAGTACATAGATGGTGTTTTTGTTCTGACTTCCCTCCATCATATATGGAGACGATGGAAGCTTAATCGTAGATATTGTCTTATTTGAGTTGGCATCTATTACCGAGACATCTCTAGAATCCCTATTCAGTACATAAATTATATTTGTAGGATTCTCAAAAGACCCCCTGAATGATTGTATCATTTGGATAGGATCGCGTCCTACTGCCAATGTTCCTAGTACCTTATTTGATTTATCATCTATTACTGTCATCGTCCCATTGGGTTTTCCTACAAAAGGGCTGCCTTCATTAGTGACGTAGATTCTGTGATAAATCGGATCTACTAGCATATCTGACGGAGTGTTTCCTACCTCAATATTCTCTGATACATATTTGGAAGTGTCATTAATTACTGAGACTGTACCATTAGTCCCAGATTCAAAATAACTGTTTAGTACATATAATTTATGTGGATCTTCAAATCCGACTATTATGGGTCTAAATCCGGTGAATATGGAATTGGTGACGGTGTTCGTAGTTGTATTGATTACCTTGACACCATCTACAGACCAATCAGGTACATAGATCTTATTGGAATATGGTCCAAACATGGAACCTGTAGCTCCTTTTCCAATATCGATATAACCTGTCATATTCTGTGTTGGAAGGTTTATGATCATAATCTTTGATTTCTGACAACACAAGTAAACATTATTAGTATCAACATTCGTGACATGGATAGAAAAAAGATTACTGACAGGTATATTAGTAGAACTTAAAATATTTGATACAGGATCAAGTTCAAAAATTGGTGATGACTGAATTTCAGGAATTACAAATACTTTGCCTGGTTGGACCTCAGAGAGGAATAAATCACTTCGAATGCCAGTATTTTCTAAATGTAAGCTTGATTCAGGCACAGTGTTAATATTAGTAGTTACAATGGAATTATTCCTTACATTTGGCTCAGTAATATTGAATTGCACCTTTTTGCCATCAGGATTCCATCCGAAAGAGTTGCCGGTGCTGTTATCAGAGAGCTCAACAAATCTTTTCTTGGTTTCTGATATGCCATATGCAAAATTGGGTAATGAGTAAGAATTGTTATATGAATAAAATGATTGCATAAAGATTGTAAGCAAAATCAGTATTAAGCAGAAAATCACAGTGAAACCAATAAAGGAAACCATTCGACCGATACATAGTTATGTTATCTTATTATTAAGCATGTTGCAAATTTACTCATGTGTCCTCTCCAGAATTCGCAGAACATGATGCTTTAGGATATCACGATTAATCATAAAATCTTTGACTAATTCTTTTAGAAACAAAACCACACAGAAAACGTGAGGCGCACGTCAAACAAATATTATAATGATAACAATTCTTTATTGAGCGCCATTTACATTCTGCTGTCATCTATATACAATAGAAACATCTCAAGTTAGCATCTAATTAATGTCGGACAAAACTCTAATGAGGTGCGCCAGATATGTATATTTTTTATCAGTTGAGTAAACCATTCGGTTGGCTTTGTGAAATCTATGTGAAAAAATGTTAATTTAGAAGACTTGGTTTATCTCATTATAATGTTATGAAGGGATTGGAGAATGAATCTAAACTTCAGGATATTGGTATTTCTTTAGTAATTAGAATTCGTAATGACTATATACCCTTATCACTTATACTATTAGTAGCAAGTACTGTAATTATTCCTGCAGTTATTACTACTCAACCAAGTTTTGCCCAGCCAGTACCACAAAAACAAAAGGTTGTCCTAACTGCTATTTCCGATCAGGACAACAAACCTCCGCTTGATCAAGCACTCACCAATTTGAAAATGATGTATCCAAATTTGGATATTCAATTAAAATATTTAGTGTACCCATACAATCAACTTCAATCTCAGTTAGTAAAGATGCTGAATCATACAACATCAACAACAACCCCTGGATCCATTGATCTAATAGCCTTGGATCAAATATGGCTCGGAGAGTTTGTTGAAAAAGGATTTTTAACTGATCTCACAAATTACACCAAGATTTGGGGAAGACAAAATGACTGGTATCAACAGAATTGGGATGAGGGCATCTATGGTGGAAGAGTTTATGGAATATGGGCATGGACTGATACTAGAGGAATATGGTACTGGAAAGATCTATTAAGCAAGGCAGATGTTGACCCAGTTTCCTTAAAGACTTGGGATGGATATATTGCAGCAGGAAAAAAACTAAACACTGTTCTTAGACCCGAAGGAATAGAAGGAGTACATCTTACAGGTGCTAGTCATTCTCCTGACTTGTGGTATCCATATCTTTGGATGCTAGGTGGCCAGATATTGAAGATGAAGTCTGGACATCCAACAAAAGGCAATTACTGGTTTCCTGCGTTTAATAGTACCCAAGGTGTAAGGGCCATGAACTTTATAAAACAGCAGGTCGATGCTGGCATTAAACCTCAGAAGAATCACTACTGGGGGCAGGAATTTCTTGATCATATGTGGCACTTATATCACGGACACCGACACCTGCAAACTCATCTTCCTAGTTACTAACCACATCAGCCAGACAGGACAAGACTAAGAATGACTATTCGATCTCAGTAGTTACAGCTTTCGAATTACTACCTCTAACCATCATTCTCAGCATTATTTACATTGCCGGGACCAGATTTACTATTTGGCGATGACTGTTGATCATCTTTGTTAGGAACTCACTCTATGGTTAATCTAGTATGTCTCGATATTTTATCAGTTAACCATTCAATTGTCCTATATTGATATAGCAATAATACCATTATTATGGGCTCGCTAGGAAAAGACGTGTGCCGTCTCCCTTAGCTCTATTAGCATTAATGGGACACTAAAGTAATTGTAACACCATTAGATTGCTTTGTATGGACTTGAGCCAATTATCTTAGAACAGTCAATAGTTGCCGGATAAGTTTGGTATATCACACAAGCTCGTTGTCCTAGCGCTAATGACTGGTCTCTCTGCGCGCTAGCATTTGGCTCTGCCCCTATGATAGCAATACTACTAACTGCCAGAATCGCAGCAGCTATTATAAATAGACAAAGCCTTTCATAGTTTTTTTCTTTTTTCATAATAATTATTTGCTTGATTATATTGATATTTTCTAATAGAACCTAATTGTAATTTATAAAATCTTGTTATGATATGAGATGAGATGAGATGAGTAAATATGATTAAAGTATATTCTCTATTACTCTCATCAGATGCACCAATTAATTTCTAATATAGTATAAAGGTATCACGACATGATAATATAGAGCGATCAGGCCAATTATCTTCCTGAATCGCCCTACAATGTCAATAAAGAATCACTTGGGATTCCTAGCAGTAGTAAATACACACAATGATATAATATGTTCTAAACACATTTGCTGTATCTTTTTGTGTTAATAAACAAAATAATAGTTATAACTTACCAGTCACTTGGTATACCTAATTGTAATTAGCGCGTTTTATAAAAATATTTCAATATCACTATAATGCTCTAACGCGGAAAACATGGTGGTAGCACAGCAATTACTTAAACGTCCAGTTTAAAGTATATTATAAAGTGTAATTACACTTGGATAGTTTGTCGATCAATTCATTTATCATTTTTTGTTGCTGCAATATTAAGAGTATGAATAATGATTCATATGAATAGTTTTCTCCTTTGGAGATAACAGCTCTGATGGAGTCTTTATCCTGTCCACATTCAGAAAGCATCTTATCAAACAAAAGTGCACTTTCTTCCCTTAGAGCATATCTAAAGTCTTTCCATGATTCGATCTCTTCAGCTAAGATGTTGGTGTTGTCATTTTCTTCTGTGTGTTCATTTTGAGACATTTCAATATCATATCTTGTTTACATTCTTATTAATATCAGGGCCGCAAAGGGAGGGGATGAGGGGATTGTATTTTCATTGGAATATACTATGCATTATTTATGAAATGATCTTGATATGGTCAGAGCTAACACTTATCTAAGGCTAGATGGGCCAGGTAGATGCTCCAAATCCTGGGCTACAAATATAATTAATATAAAAACCATATCAGTGAATGTGTACAGTAGTAATAGAATTAGAATCGGACCTCCATTATTACTCGTCAAAGATATAGACAGAGAATTGAGGTTTTATGAAGAATATTTTGATCTAAAACCAATCAGAAAATATCAGGACTATAGTGGAGATAGAGATTCCACCTATGACTTGGATTTTAGACATCTCTCGGGCTCGTCTGAGGGTTTACCACTAATTTCACTCCAACACAGTCCAGATGCAAAAATCCCTTCTCCTAGATCTGCAGGACTTTATCACTTTGCAATACTCGTTCCAAATAGGAGTGATCTCGCTGCAACCTACCTTGCCCTCAAAGGCTCAGGTGTACGATTCGACGGGTTTGCAGACGATTTAGTCAGCGAGTCATTATATCTACGAGATCCTGAAAATAATGAGATAGAAATCTATCATGATAGACCATCTGAAGAATGGCTTCGAGATGCCAAAGGGCGCCTGGTTATGGATACTTTGCCACTCAATTTACAATCATTACTATGTGAAATGAATAAAGGGGAATCAAATAGTAAAATCGCTTTTCCTAATGGAGGTGTAATCGGACATATCTATCTCAGAGTAACAAATTCAGAAAGATCAATTAAGTTCTATCATAAAAAATTGGGTCTAGACATGACGACAACGGATTGGATATCTATGGGAATTGCATTTCTTTCTGAAGTAGGATACCATCACCAAGTTGCAATTAACACTTTGAATAGTTTGAATGGAGATGTTCATTGGGATAGTGTGACTAAACTCAAGAACTTTACAATAATCGTACCTGATACGTCATTTTACAATTCAATCAAGTCAAATATTATTATGAACAATCCCACTTCAGAAAACAGAATGGTGCATAATGATGCAACTGATAAGTTCACAATTATGGATCCCGATAGAATACAAATTATTATCAGAACTAAATGATTTAATGAGTATATTTATAATGAAGTGCGCCAAACAAATATTATAGAGATAATAATTCTTTATAGGCGCACCTTCTTCATATTCGGCTTTCATCTATGTACAATAGATAATTCTCAAGGTTGCATATAATTAATGTCAGCTGAATCAAGAAATCCATGATAAGTACATCGGAAAAAGTGTTCTATTAACGATCTGCAACACGCCAGATTATATACATCAATGTCAATGCTAGCGTTAGCTTATCTTGGGTGCTCCGAGTCCCACACTTGCAGAATTTTAGCCTCTTGCTCTAGCGTCTCTTCATAACCGTCTCTTATTAGATTTCTTATTGTAGTGCCTGAGAAATCAAAAGTTTTATTTGCTATTGTATGTTCATCGTTCCTGCGTTCTATTCTAATTACCTGCTCTACAGAAACCATATGTTTTATTAGATCCGTGTATTTCAAATGCTTCCCAGAGCTAAAATTTTTCGTTTCTGCTTGCTTCTCTAGGATGTTATCTACCAAAGCCCTTTTAACCTTATTATCTTCGGTTAGCTTAATGAGGTTATTAACAATGTTAACGTAATCGGTGATCAATATTGCCATCCTTTCATCAAACAAGGTCCTATCATGATATGTCAAGTCATTTTTTCTATCTACAACTGCGTCATAATCAGCAGGTAAAGAATCCTGCTTAATTGGATGTACATTTACTATGAAAACGCGTAGAGGAGGAACTTCAGATTTTCTAACGTAATCCCAATACCTGCGATGTTCAATTACGGCTTCCCTAAGTGGAGTATTTGCGATAATGCCACCGTCCCAAAAATAGCGAACTTTCTTAGTAATCAGGTTATTTCCATCGTCTTTCTGTTTTTCATTTCCTATATTAATCCCATCTCTTCCACCATTGACATCTTCGACTTCTAATTTAGTATAATCATAATTAACAGGTACTGAACCACTTGCAAGAACAAAGTCAACTTCTATTCCGTCATTATGACTAATTACATGTTCATATCCCTCGTGGTCATTAGGTCCCCTTGCAAATTCAGGACCGTAACGACCATATTCCGTTTTCCGAGTACCATCCTCCTTTTCGTAACTATCAAATACCACTGTGCTTCCTTCCTGTACATCGACGCTTACCAAAAGTAGTCGAGGTTCATTATTTTGGTAACTGGTTGCTATTGGAAACTTTGCAAATTTCTCAAGACTTCTTTTTAACGGTTCGTTACTATAAAGATACCATGTATTAACAGGATCTAAAAACCTCCTATCTTCCAATGCTTTAGTAAGGCTGAATACGTTGGGTACCCCTTTAAGCATGAACTGCTTTGTACCATAATATCTTCTCGCCGATTCGCTTGACGCCCAATCCTTGTTAAAATAGTGCCAATAGCCCCGCCAATAATTCCACCATTCATTAAAACCTGGAATCATATCAATAAAGGATTCAGTCGCCATATGCTCCCAAAATTCAGTCAATCGATCCGCAGATCCTTTCCAAGTCTTGTTTTCTTTTACATAACTGACTAGCACAGCTGCATTCATTGCGCCTATGGAGGTACCCGCTACAACATGAAATATCGGTTTTCCTTCTCTACCCAGTTTTACGTCTCTTTCGGAAAGCAATTCGTAAGTAGCTTTGTAGACGCCAGCCTCATAAGCTCCTAAAGATCCACCACCTTGGAATACTAGTGCCCTTTGAAAGCGACTTGTTGTATTCAATCTTTTAACATTGCAATAAGAAAATAGATCCTTTTAAAACTTTCAGATTATTTCTAGTTACTCGAATCTCGCATCTTAGAAAATATATCCTGATTGGCAGCTGCCATCTTTGAAACACCAATGTCCTTATTCATGCTTAATATGTGAGGGTTTTCTGCATGCAAGTCTGTTTCCACACCCACCCTAGTTCCATTCTTTATGCTACATATCACCTAATCATCTGACGCGGCTATTGCACCAGCACCTACGGCTGCTGCTGAAGCTGCGCTATCTCCAGCTGCTACACACTGCTATGATGAATATTACGTGAATGATTGTAATAGTATCATGCTCTATCCTTATTAGTCTGCAAATCCACTGTCAATTGGGAATATCGGCTTGCGAATTCCCTGAAGTTCTTGACTGGAGATTACGAGTCTTCCATAACGATTTTTCAATACTTTCATCGCTTCATCATTACTAATTAGAAAGTTGATATCATTTCATCAAGGTACCTTTGGTAAAAGCAACGGATATAGGAAGATTGTAAATACCGAAATCAGAATAATTGCAATAATGGTGAGTACAATTCCGTTCTTGATCATGTCTTTGATTTGTATTTTGCCTTGTTCATAAACTAGTGCATTAGGAGGAGTCCCCATTGGTAAGAGGAACGCGAGGGAACTAGATAATGTAATCCCAGCAAGAATCGGTAATGGAGGCCAATGATTCAATGCAGCCATGCTTGCTACAACTGGTATGAATATAGCTGCCGTTGCTGTATTTGACATAGTATTACCTATAATCATTGTGATAGAAACAACAAGAATTACTATTACTGGGAAGGGCAGAATACTTAATGCTGATAATTTGGTTCCTAGATAGTCAGCAAGACCAGATGTTGTAAACGCCAATGATAGGGAAATTCCTGCACCTAGGATAAATAGAACCCCAAGCGGAACTTTTTGCACATCTGACCAGTTCAGAAATCTTTCAGTTCTATTTTTTGGTATCACAAATAATGATACACCGCCAAAAATTGCAATAACTGCAGTTTCAATATATGAATTATCACCAGCCCAATATGGAGCTGCGAACATTAAGATTAAAACTAGTATCAAAATGATTAATGAACCCTTCTGCTCCCCTGTCATTTTTCCTAACTTTTCTTTTTCAGTGACAATTATCTTCCTGATGAGCGTTTCATCCATTTGCTCCTTTCTTACTCTACCTGTGAAATATATTATAGATATCATCAACATTGTAATTGCCAGTGGAGCAGCTACTGAAGACCAGGTACCGAATGTAATAGTTTTGCCGAATAGATCGTGTACTATTTCTGCATACATTAGATTAGGAGGCGAGGCAATGAGGGTTGTAATACTCCCAATTGAAGAGGAGAATGCAACCCCTAGTAAAAGCGTGACTTTAAACTTTGTACTAAATTTAATACCGTTATCAGATAGCAAGGATAAAATGGAGAACACCATAGGGATAATCAAAATAGCTACCGTAGTGCTCATAATAACTGTGGAAATTAAAGCCGTACAGATCATAAAACCAAGTATTATTCTCTTGGGAGAATATCCAAAAATACTAATGATCCCAAACGCAATTTTTCGTTGTAAACCGGATTTTTCAACCACAAGAACTACAAGAAACATCCCCAATAGAAGAATAATTATTGGGCTCATGTATTCTGCTCCCACCGCTCGTAGTGATAAGACTCCTGTTATAGGAAACAGAGCCAGGGGTAGTAGAGCAGTTGCATAAATACTAATAGCTTCAGTGACCCACCACACGACAAGCCAAAGTGTTATACCAGCTACTAGTTTACCTTTATCTGGTAAACCTTCTGGAGTAGGACTAACAAGAAGGATGAAGAACAAAACTGGACCCAATATAAGTCCGATTAACTTAGTTTTGCTTACTTTCGTAGATTGGGATGAACGGCTGTTCTGCATCCATTCTAGCATTATTTGACAGTAGTATATAAGTGAATAATGCATGTAAATCAGAAACAAGCAATACGACAAAGACCAAACCGACTCAGTTAATATCTGGAGTAAGTATAAGGAAGATAATGCAAATAAATATTTGAACTGTGATAGAAATTTTGGCTGAACTTTAAAACTGCAATTCTAGACTCGATTGAATTCTCATTTGAATCCCCACGGGACCAAACTTTGAGTCAAATATGATTCACATATCTGTCTGGCCTACATCTATATTGACCCTGGATCGTCACGATGTGGATTTTTAGTTGCCATTCTCCTAATGAATACACGTATGAGAACCTTAAAGTAATGCTGGAAGATGGACAAATGCCTTGTTTCGAATATACACAAAAGATCTAAACGCGGAGTAACTAAAATCAGAAAAGAGCGTCAAGAATATCCTAATAAAAGATTTGACGAGGCAATAGAAGAAAAACTAACTACTGTCATTAAGATGCGCGCGGTCCCTAAAAATACCTAAACGATTAGTTAATCATGAAGAATTAGGCAAACTCATAGCTCAAACTAGTGGCGCCAATTCGATGATCAATGAATCAAATTTTAGAGTAAGATCAACTTCTAGGGGCAATACTTAAACCGTCACTGCAGCCAAATCTGAATGGATTTGTTCATGTCCAGATTATGCGCAACAATGCCAAGTGCAAGCATGTATATGCAATTGAATTTTACCGAGAAAGCACGACATCTCACTTTACTGAATCAAGCAGTTAGCTGAGCTACCATATCTCCAGTTATCAACAAACAGCTATAATTCTCCCAATTCGTGGTCCAGTTATCTCGGAAATAGTATCTTCTAATAATGTTTATGAAATGTATCATTTTAAATGTCTTTTCTGGATTGAGAGATCAAATACATAGAAAATGGTTTGGCAAAGATGATAAAAATATGTATACATGCCTATACAAAGGCCACGCTAAATAAACATAGATATTAGTTTTTACAACACATGCCATTGATCGACTCAAAAGTCTGCATCTTCGGTCTTGCTAGAACCATGGGGAACAACTGATCATTAGATATAAAGATTAATAGAAAATATCACATCATAATATAAGAAGGTATCAATATGTCAATAATACCTTCATTAATGATGTCACTCACTCCATAGTGGTCAGAAAATGACTCTGTATCGAGATAGATTTGATATAATTGCCTCAATACTGGAAACGGCAAAGACGCAGGCAAGACATACAGATATTCTTAGAACAGCGTCAATAAGCCATATTCCATTCAAACAATATTTGTTGCTTTTACATGCTAATGGACTAATCGAATATTCTCCAAGGGAAAGAACTTGCAAGACTACAGAAAAAGGACTGTGCTACCTAGACATTTTCACCAAGATGAAGAATATGCTGCTGTCAAACGACCAACTATCAGTTCAGGTGCAGATGACTGGACCATTAACTCCATGATTGAATTGTTTGGAATTACCAGAACAGGATATCTATCAAAAATATCTCCTGCAGTTGAGCAAGTTACTGGTAACAAACCTACGACCTTTAGTCAATTCGCAAGAGATTATGCTAGCGCTTTCAAGTAGATTTCCTATGTTTATTATTTGTAGACGCTTATACTGTTAAAGTTTAGAGAAGCAGCGGAGATAATAGAATAATTAGTTGCTTCAGAAGTTGTAAGCATATCTATCATGGGGGCGCGCGCATCAGATGAGACGTTGCGATTTGCGATAAACCGAGGTAACTGTACATCTTGACCAGACTCGATGAAAAAAAGAGTTATTCGAGCGATTTTATTCTAGATCTGAGAGTGGGTTAGGTTTATTCATAATAAAAAAGTTAGTTGAGAGATACCAAGGTAAAATTTAGTTTGGAGATAGAATATATGAGGATTACACACAGGGAGCCACATTTGGGATGATTCCTCCTGCAACATAGTAACAATTGTATTTATATGATGTTCTTTAAGTTTTAGTTTGACTTAATCATATCTTTGAAAGTATATTAACAATTAACCATCAGTAGTTTTCCATCCAGACTGGGTTGTGGTTTTGCTGTAGTTGTCTTATTTGTTCTGATGTTAGTAGCTTAACATCATTAGAATCATATGCACAGATGCCGATAACAGGAAAGTTAAATCTTTGTTCCAAACATGATTCATATTCGAGTAATTCGTTGGTAAATCCATGCTTAAAAAATGCGCCCAAGTCTCCAAATACTCGCATTCCTCTCTTACCCTTGCTAAGACAGTTTTCTACCAAAGTAGACCACAATGCTTTAGTTCGCTGAATATTTGGCATCCCATCAAGTAAATATACCTCTTCGGTAGTTCTAATAATAATATCACCCTTTGATTCAAGCCCTAGGACATCAACTTTCCATTCATCTCTCATCCTGGCACGAATTTCATCTTTTAGTAGATCACTGGTAGTCATAATAACAACTTCATTTCTTTGTAGGCCCTCTTTTAGAAAGGCAAAGGCTTCATTATATTTTTCGTCTTTGCTAGAATAAACTGCAATTATGTGATTTCCTTGCTCAATTGTCTGTAAGCGCTGTGCCATTCGATTAACTATAGGGAGATTTAAAATATAAGAATTGTGGAAGGCAAGGACATCACAGTGAAGGAACATTACAGACTATTTAGTTGCCATATCCATGAATAGCTCTAGCGCTTTGTTATCAAGTGGATCATGAAATGCAAGCAAGAATTGATTCACACCGGCTCTGGTATATTGTGACAGTCTTTCTCGTATTTCATCTGGCGTTCCAATAAGTCCTTGTCTAAATATTCGATCGATGGTGGATACGCCTCTCTCAATTGCGAAGAGTTTTTTCTTGTATTCTAAATCTGAATTAGATTCAGAGACAATAACATCCAGTTCAATTGATCTTGCTATACTTCGGTCTTTGTTTTGATTATCTTTTTTACATATATATTCAAATTTCTTGTTGAGCAATACAAATTGTTCGGGATCAAGATAAGAACATTCCCATATATGAGCATATTTTGCAGCTATTTGCATTGTTTTTAATCGTGTAGCTGCGATCGTTATTGGAATGACTTTTGGAAAATTGTTTTTTTATTAATGCAGCGTCTTTTACCTTAAAATGCTGACCGTTAAAGGTTATTGTAGAGAAAGATTTGTCCCAGAACATATTCAATAACTTCATCCCTTCTTCAAATATTGATACTCTTCCAGCGTTATTTGGATAATCTATTGCATAAGGATGCCACCATTTCGAAACCCATTGAGGTATTGCTCCAATGCCTGTTCGAAACTCAAGCCTTCCGTCGGAAATTTCCTGTACTGTCAGAGCTTGTTTTGCTAAAAGAGAAATGTTCCTATATTCAGGAAGGATATATGTTATTACAGGTCCTAGTTTAATCTTTTGAGTTATTGCTGATAAACTAGAAATTATTGTCCAACAATCCAGATCAATATCAGTTAAAGACTCTCCATAGTAAAATCCATGATATCCTAATTTTTCAGCAAGTAGACACGTTTCTTTGATCCTATGGTAATCAGTTCCCCATATCTCAAGACAGAAAAGAGGATCCAACATTATTTGGTTGTGACGAATAACTTCTATATATCTAGAATATCTACCAAATTAGTATACATTTGATCAATCTATTTAATCACTAATTAATTCGTTATTAACGTCCAATAATCTTAATGACACTCTAACGTAATCATATGGTATAAATTAAAAAATAAAAATAAAATAATTGTTAGTACTGCATGGTAGGTATTCTGGAAGGTAGATCGGGTCTGTATTTATTCCACAAAGTGCCGAAGAACAATCCAATTAGTCCAAAGAATATTGCCATAGTTACTCCAGTCACGACTCTAAAAGTGTTGACTACATTCATTGGAATTTCAATCTTGTCCGGATTCGGCGGCCAAGTAATATACATTGTAGCAATTAGTATCAAATACAGTGCAGGTACAATATACGAAATTTTATTTACTCTTCGGAACTTGAAGAATATAACACCCATAGCAATAGCTACTACTATTGATGTTATTTGATATGTGGTATATAGATGATCTCTTAGACCAATAGTATCGGGGTTTCCTACAGCGGGAGGATTTGGTGGATATTCAAATAAAATGGGCAAGGAATGAATACTCAACTAACGAATTTATCTTATGTCGGAATATTATTCCAGATTTTTATGCTAAAATGCCTATATATGTAATATGTGTATATATGTACTGTGCTATGAATAACAAATCAATCGTCATTGCACTAAGCCTACTTCCATTGTCCATATTGACAATAACCGTAAATGTGCAGCCATATTCTCCCAGTCCTGTATTTAGTACTAAGAGTGTTGGAAGTAGTGGAGATACACAAATGGGGATTTGTTTAGTAGGTGCAGGTGGGTCTTGTAATGGTGATAGATGATTAAGAAGCCCGAACAAATTCATGTTTCGTTAGCAGACCCAGCAATTTCAGGAGGAGTTAACGTAGGCAATTGTGTCACTAATAATAACAAGCATCTTCAATGCACGATCCCTCCTACACCAGGTGTCTTTGGATGTAACTTACAATCCTAAATGGGCTTTCAAACCAAGGCATAGTAGTTTATGAGCTCAAGTAATATGATATAACATAATGGCCGGCAATCAGTTTAAGTTTATTTCAGAACTATAAAAATTACTTGATGCCAATTGCAAAATAGAAAAGGTTCATCCACAAATGTTTGCTTCTGACGCAGAAGTTAATATTATAACAGTAACGGTAGTATGCCCAGATGGTAAACGACAAACAATTAGGGCTTACAGAGAGGAAGCGCATGCACTAAGGGAATTTATACGAACTAGCTAGCAAGTGAACTCCATATTGGCTATCATCCTTTGATTTTTACTCATCAAATATCTTAATTCCTTTGTACCATTGAGGCTCAGGGCAATATACATTTTCACCATGTGAGACAGTACAATTATTTGGTCATGTAACATTTGTTGTGGGATATGATCTCTGACTCCACCCTACTAATCTAACTCCGCCGATAATCTATTAATTAAATATTTTATTGTTACTGGCTTTTCAATAAAACATCCAAAACTTACATTAGGGTATACTTCCCTTAAGGCTTGAATACTGACCCGTGACGCAGACATAAAACATATTCTAATGTTAACATCCAATTCTAATATCTTTTCACATAACTGAAAGCCATTCATATGAGGCATATAAATATCGGTTAGAATGAGATCATAAAATTGTGGTTTGAATCCTTTCACTACTAATAAAGGATCATTATAGCTGAATACTTCAAATCGATTCTTCTTATCACCATCACCATAATAAACACCATCCAATCCTGCTTTGAAAGTTAGTGTGATATCGGGATCATCATCTACAACAAGTATCCTTTTGATAAATGGTGGTTTTAGGGAAACTTTTGCTTCCGTTTCTACTATGGTATCTAAATTCGATTCCTGATGTTGTAGATAGATGGGATCGCCATATGAGGGAGGGAAGATTCTGAAAGATGATGTTGATGAGGAAGACCATCCTCACTGTTATTATAAAAATAACAAAATAAACTTACTCCTTCCAAAATCGGATTAGAAGTTTGATTATTAGCTGATGTTAGTAACATTATCCAGATATCTCAAAACCCAACTCCAAACTTAAGAGACAATACTAGACCGTGTTTAATAAATGCTAAAACTTATCAGCACCTGTAGGGATTTTGTTCGTTTAACAATAAATAAATCTGTTAATAACATAGAAAAAGATTTGAGTTCCACTATAATATGAGATTCGTTAGTCAATATTGGTTATCCTCGATTACAAGGGTCTACTACACCTATGATACTAATCTAATTTGTTTGTATATGCAGGGTTTTATTGATTTGTCTTTAATTTTGCAGGTTGTGAAGTGCCAAGCTGTTTCAAGTGCTAGGAAAGTAGTTGCAAATCCAATACTTACATATGCTATATTTTCTAACATATCCTGTTTACCATATTGATAAATATAATGTTATCTATGGTTTAGGTAAACGTCTGCCAGACTATTTCAATCCTACCTTAACAAACGATAATATGCAACATTGGAAGGTACAAACAATGTTACAGACGTAAAACATGAATTCTGCGACAGTTCTGTTATAGCTAAACTACATAAAATTCAGCTTGACTCGTATGCTCAAAATCTGATAACTCAATAGAGTATAGAATATTCAAAATTTTTGACAATCTTATTAATACTTAGTAATAGCATGGTTAGCATCCTTAACCGTCATCACGGCTATTACGCAAGTTTTCACATATTTTATCTAAATTACCTACCAAATCGTGTATTTCGATCCATTTAGATTAAAAGGCATGTTTTGAGGATATAATATATAGATAAGCCCAGCAGAGATAGCGAAGCACTGATAGATAACTCGCAACGATTCGAGCATAATCTTGGATTAATTGCGTAGGTATTATACCAGGTCAAGAGTCGGTAACGAACAGTAATTACCATGATCATCCCAACTATAATATTATATAAATTTAGTATGGATTCTGAAAGAGGCAGATAATTAGGAGATCAAATGATAGATAGATATACATCCATACTATTAGCGATGATATACTGACCACAAATACGAACACATCGGTGGACAACAATCAACAACAACTGGATGATTTCCTAACAGATACTATTATTCATATAGTAAGTAGTAGGTTAGAGGAGGCAGAGCAAGGGCAGAAGCCAGTACCCAACGAGGATCTGCTAATAACAGGAGAACTCAACCTTACATTTGGTAGATATGCATTTGGAGTTGCTAGGTACAAGGACAAAAATAACAGAAGGTTAAGTTTTGATTTTGAGGAATATAATCGACTCAGAGACATGTTAATGAAGGAAGCGAGATTAAACACAACAGTAAAGTCATTATTCAGTAAGCCTGAAGAATTTGCCGATGTTGCGCTTCGTTATTGTAATAATGAATACGTTAGTGAACTAATTGGGACTCACAGGCCACTTCATACTGCGCTAGTAGAAATGTATACACACAGAAAGTATAATCCAGATATAGACCCACCTTTTGACGAAAACAAGTACAAGAAATGGTATCAGTCATTAACCGAGTATGAGCAAAGGAAAATTAATACCATCATTCGCATTAACCTAACGGGAATAGATAGATAGAAGTTAATCATATAACGCCTTCTCCAATATAGCAAAACACAACTTAGGTGGTAGAAATCTCCTTGCAGCAGATTGCACAAATACTAACAGTAAGACTAGAATCTAAATCGAAAGCAAATGAAAGCAAATACGAATTCTTAATTTGTTGTCAGCGTCTATACAAAGATATCATGTTCAATTAAGTATAGGAAAACTGTCAGTTTCATGGGTGGAATTTTATGAAGGCTTTTATCATAACACCGGAGCCTACAGCTAACTAACTAACTAAATCAATCCCACTGGACTGCAAGTACTCCTTGGCAATATTGACCATCGTTGCATTTGAGCCTTCACCATAGAGGCCAGATGTTTTATTAGAAAACTGATCAGTAACATAGTCATCGCAATTATCTAGTATCTGCTTGGTGACTGAATACCAAAAATTACTAGAGTTTATGGTATGGAGATAGATATCTGCACCTAGGCAGGCAAGAACTCCACCTGCTGCGTTTAAACCTTTAATCTTTATTGACGAAGCATTATAGAGTCTAGCAATGTTCAGAAGACGGTCTTGGTTACGGATTGCTATATTGACTGTTTTATTGTTCAATCCTGCAATCGTATAATTTGAACTAGGTATGGCCTTTACTCTGGCCGCAGTAGAAACTATTAAAATTACTGCTATAACTGCAAATAGTGATAAAAATAATATCTTAATCATAATTGCCTCCTCAGCGGCCCACCTGTTATCAAGGCAGACAATATAGTTAGAAATTTTTTCATTATGAAAGAGAATGAGATTATAATATATACAGTTCACTTATGCTGAATTATTACTTAGTTTGCTCCTTCTGCCCGAATAAATATACACCCGGGTGGTCTTTCTTAACCTGCCTCTTTTTTATTCCTAGATTATGATTGATCTTCATTCCCGGCCTCAGTACTAGGTTTTATCCCTCGGCATATTATTTGAAAAGTCTTCAGTTTTTTCTGGTTGTTCTCATTTTCTTATTCGTATAGATAGTCGTAGCTATTACTGCTAAGATTGACTACACCAGTTCTTTACCATAAATGCATTAGGAATCCTATAAAAAGAAGAATCAATTTCTACGTAACCAAATTCTTGTGGGAATATACATTATCAACTTTTATGGATACATCATTTTCCAATTGGGGCATGTTTATAATCATCTACTGCGTATAAATCATGTGAAGTGCAAGAAAAGAAATCATCTATAATGATGTTTTCTATCATGGTACTAATAATAACAGCACTTGCTACAGTACTACCAATGACAACTATGACTACCGCAGCTACTGGAGTTATTTCTTACTCAGCAATTTCTGAAAATAATAACCAAACTGCCAACCAGAGCAACACTGGTGTTATACAACACACAAAAAATCAACAAACATATAACTCTACACAGAGTATGATAATAGCTTTTAAAACTGCTGATTCACTATTGAATCAGGCATTAAAAACTCTTAGTCTGGGAAAGGCTCAAGAAGCACTTGGACAGCTGAATAGTGCAAAAGTGCAAATTGAGCAATATCAATTAGCAACTCTTGATGCAATGTCTAATCCTGTTCTTCAGAGCTCAAGAGAGCATTTGTTGGCTGCTGAGCAGGCTTTGAAGATGGGAAATACTGATCAAGCAATATCCGAATTAAACTTGCTCAGACAGCTAAGAATACTGCATCAACAGGGAATGATGATAATGAAACTTCCTATGGCTGGAGAGATGAACTCTACATTTAATTCACTAGAATCGCATTTGTTGGCTGCTGATGAAAAAATAAATGGTTATAATACCAAAGGCGCAATTTATGAATTGAACCTTGCAAATGATCAACTATATGCACATCAGTTAGCTATGCTTGATATTGTATACCCATTTCTCAATAGTACAAGAACACATTTGAAGCAGTCTATAACAGACATTAACTCAGGGAACATACAAGGAGCGATTTCGGAAGTAAAAATGGTTAATCAATTACTCCGAGACCATGAACAAGGTATGGCAATGATGTTAGGAATAGTGCGGCCACAGTTCAATATACCATAGATCTTTATAAAACTACTAAAAAGAGATTGTTGCTAAAAGTGATAACGCGATGGAAAGTTGACTTTGCCTTGCTTTGATTTACGTCTTTTAGAACCCACGTAATCATGAATAAATGTCTGCTTTATGTTTTCTGCCAGGCTACATAGCTCTTCGAGATTATTAAACTCATTTCTTTTCTTTATTATCAACCCCAGTGAGGCTAACTCATTTTTCCACCATCCATATCTCTCATCATATTCAATTTTAGTAGACATGGTTCAACAACTTATTATAGGTCGATTGATTGATATAAGATTACTGGTCAAAAATTCTAGGTTTTTAACAATACATTCGTGGTTGGAATTAATGTTTGATAATTATAGTTTCAGAAATACATTATCAGTTAAACAGATGTAAAGCAGCTAGAAATCGAGCAACTAGGTAATTACTTCTTTTTCAATAATTTCTTGATTATATATCAATAATCAGGAAACATTTCTCGGTTTGGCCCTTAACCTGTATCCACAATATGTACAACGTAACCCATCCCATTTAATGAATATTAGCATATCTGACAACGTGTTTGTCCAGTAGGTATGGTTGCTTTATATTGTATACAGATATCCTTACAGGTCACTTGACTTTACTAACCCAACCTATTATTTCAATCTTTTACAATTTACATATTGTACGAGCAAAAGTCAGAATAATATAATATATACTATGTTTTAGGCTATTATCTCACAAAGTACTCATCCTTAACTACAGCGACAAGCATTAATAGTGCCGATAACGAGATCTGCACATTCGACCTATGCCAATAGAATCATCTATGCGTGAGTACGAAAATGCATAAACTTGCATCCGTTAATCGCCTCATTGGTAATAGGAAGTTATCTATTGTTATTGCATGTGTTATAATTATACTAGTAATACTAGACTTATTTACTACCCGTCAGATCTTATATCTTAATAATGCCTCACAAATCGTACTTTTTGTACTAACTGCCGGAATTGGATATGGAATAGGATCTTGGATCCTTTTAGGGTTTACAGCAAATATTACCAAAGATCTGAGGGCTAAATCTCGGCTAATCCGGGGCATGTATACTGCAGTTATACTAGTCCAGTTTTCACTCTTGGGTATTTTGCAAAGAATTAGAATTGAAAAAGTTCTGTTTGTACCACCAACAAGATTATGAATCCCATTTCCAGTCTACACGTCAAAAAGCTCAATGCTTGATTGTCATAGCAGGACTGTAATGGTTATGGATAGTTGCAATAATAATGATAGCAAGGAATAACTACAACGACTATACTGAGATATTCTTAATATTTTTAATATCGTTCATATAATTCTGAAAAGCTTGATATTTTTAGAACTAAATAATCCGAGATATCAACTCAATTCTTAGTATTTTTCTAATGTCTGACAAGTATTTATAATATAATACGAATATCAGATAATCAATAATTCCATAAGATTGCCATATAATTCTGTATGTCACTTTTACGTCTATATATGAGAATTCTAGCCATAACGGTTTATTTTGTATACTATTTCATAAATTTTTAAATAAAAAGTTAAATATTATGCCAGTTTAGATATATACATTATCGGATTGACACATTTAGCGAATATGTCTAGCATTGGTGCAATTTCTCTAAACCTTTTTCTACTTCAGATTTCTATCAAGAAAGACGACGCTACTTGAAACGGCAATCTTCGTCACTATCATTTTCTTCTAGCACTTCTCACGTTATAGACAAGTTAGATTACCAGATAATTAATTTAATGACATTAGATTTGGAGAATAAAGCTATTGCAGAGGAACTGAGAACTCCGCTAAGTACAATCCAGCGAAGAACACGTATTCTATTAAGGTCTGGATACGTTAATCAAATATTTCAACCCAATTACAAAAAATTAGGATTAAAGAAAGGATTACTCCATGTATATCTACGTACTGGCGATATGAAGAAAGTTGCTGAGGATCTATTAACAAATGATGGTGTAATGTCTTCAGGAGTTCACGTCGGTAATTCAGATTTAGTGGAAGAGTTCGTTTATGAAGACAGCGAACAGTTAGTGGATCTGATTTCAAAAGTAAAAACAATAGATGGAGTGGATAGAGTTGTGTGGTCAGAGGAAGTATTTCTACTTCCTGGTAAAAAACATAGTTATGCTTGCAGTCTTGAATCGAATAATTGATAGGAAATAAAATATCTTCATGGATATTTGTTTATTTTACTAGGCAATTAGCTACTACCAATACTCAATCATATGTAACTTATCGCGATTTCAAAGTAACCGATGGGTCAAATTCTAGTACATAAAAAAAGGATCATTGATCATTTAGTCATCGAGACATATAGGATGCAATAAATCGCTTAATTTAGTTATTGTGACAAGTAACACGATAGTAACTTTGTATATATTCCGCAAGTACTCAAGCTAGAAATGATGCCATAGGCACTTCTAGCAACATATTAAACAGAGATGGGGTCATAACTAAACGGTGATAGTATAACCAATTATTATGGTTATAGTATATGTAGTCCATTACTACTAAAGATAGTCTCATGATACCAAAGATAACAGATAAGCCAAATGAACCAGATTTTTTTGCTCCAACTAAAGAGTGGCGAGAATTCGTTCGGACTTTGAGTCCGAGAGACGCATCGAATTCTATGTCTCATTAGAAATGATAATACAGAAAATCCAGGGGCTCAAATAGAAAGGTTAGTGGGTGACTTGAGGGAGGGGTACAAAATATCTGGCCCCGGATTTGATCTCAGCGATACGTTATACTGGAATTGAGTGATTCAACCACAACAAAGTCTGACAAGCAACCTTTAAGGAATTGTTGCTGGTGATACTAAGTCCATACTAGTTAGAGACAACCGTATATAGTAGATTGACGTGGTAAAACTTGGGAGACATCATCTATACCGAACCAAAAATTGTATGCAAGGTTGTCTGTTGGACTGGTTGACTCACATTGGTCTGGCAGACAGCCTAGTCTTAATTTGAATTATTTAAGCGAATAGCTCTTCAATCTTTCAACAGCTGCTAATCCATCTGCTTCAATCTCTGAATCTGGACTTGATTCAATTACGTCTAACAGTATCTGGGATTTGCCCTTGTCCCATAAACCGCAAATGCGTCTATCGATCTTTTTATTGTTTCAGAATCATTAGAAAACTCTACCTCCGTTCTTATCTGTACCATTGCTAAAATATCACGTGATAACTAAATGTTGTCAGTATCTCAACCTTAAAACTCCATTCTGGGGCAGTAAAGATTGAGGGGAATGCTACATTTTATGCCTGTTCTGCACACACAAGATTTAATCGACTACTATTTTCAGTGCCAGGTAATCATAACGGACTTTTTACTAACTAATTCTTTCTTAGTGCAAAGAATATGAAAGTGTAATCAAGGCAAGTAGCATTCCAATGAACAACTTTTTCTCCATGCGTGAAATCTATTGGCTCGGTAAGAAGGAAGCCGTTCCGTTCTGCAACGCTAATTACGTCTTCCTCTATTTCTCTCCTGCTGAAAATATTATCAGGCGAATTCTTAGGATTTACTTCAGTGTTTATCAGATTGGATATCTTATCAGGCCAGTAATCTGTCGATGTCAAAAGTAATCCTTCTTTTTTTAATATTCTATTCATTTCTTTGAAATAGTTTTGAATATTAATACCATGCTCGATTACCGATAGTGATGTAACGAAATCAAATGTATTGTTTTGAAATTCGGTTTTTTCTAGATCTTGAATTGAAATGTCAAATGTGTTACCCATTTCGACGGCAGATAATATTCCTTTTTTTAGAACCAAATCACATCCGTATAAGTTTATGAAACCAAGTTTACTCAGGAGAGGCAAAATCGGGGAACCGTTACATCCCACATCTAATACGAAGGCGCTTGTATCTGATTGCTTTATTATATCAACCATCTTAAGCGTGTCCCATGACTTTACTCTATCATTATGTGGAAATAGACCTAGAGAACTAAGACGATCTATTGCGTGATTTATTTCAAAGTAGTTTTTAAGAACTGAATTAAATCCCATAATTTCAAAGCACTTTGTGAAGTAATTTAAGTTTACGAAGCAGCAGATCCATGTCTTGGAAATCGAGGCCTTATTAGAATTTCAAATATCCGCATTATCCATATTAATGAAGTCTTTAAGGAAATACGAGGATAAACTAAGTCAATTTAGAATTAGTTCTATGTATAGTACCATTTATTTCAAGATTGAGCGGGGGGCTCTCTATAACGAACGCGTATATAATAGATAAAATCTTCTGATATATCTGTAATTGAGTTAGTTAGTACTAAATAGCATTACATATCTTTGCAATTATCTCTTGATTCGACGATTCAGACTCTAGATATATACAAAGATATCTATCATTATTAGCTGCTAATGGAGTGATAGCTATCTTTAGTAAACCATGTATTCGTACAATTTCTATTAGATGAGCCGATTTTTGTCCTGTATTTTTATTTGGTTGCTGCATTTCATTTTTTATTCTCTCCAAGATAGAAGTCAAGTAATTTGTGTACAAAAGATAATTCGTATTATAATTGCAAAATGAAATACTAAGGCTATTTTGTCCAATATTTTGTGTTATTGAAGATAATTGTAAAAGTCTGGTTTTGTCCAGACCGTTATTGATATAATAATAATCATTCTTACACTGCTTTCCTGTAACCAGTTTTCCGTTTGAATCTATTACATCCGCAAACTTGACTTCTTTGCTTATATCGAGAGCAACAAAACACATTTCAGCCAAGAAGTCATACTCTTCCAATTTTTTATCTTTTTGTAAGCTAGATGAGTCATATAACTATTTGCAAAAAATATTACCTATTTTATTCAAAATATATTTAATTTATATTAAGACCAAGTAATACGAAAATAATTTCAATAGAATTACAAATAAACTACAAAACATAGTAGTTATATTATAAGTTGCACAGATCTAGACCGGTTAATAAAGTGGCCTGTAAGGGTATCTGTATAAGACATAAGGCAAGGAGACCAGTGGGTTTTGGTCGTTACATTATGGGCCAGAAACGTTGTCAGATATGTGAGTTATTCATAGAATGGCCCGAGCTATGGTGTCTATGTTGTGGTTATAGATTAAGATCCAAGCCTAGAAATTTAAAATTTAAGGCTAAACTTAGAGCAAAGAAGAAAACTAAGCTTGCAACCAAGCTTATTCTACAACAACCAACACTTCAGTTATAGGATTAGATCGACTAGTTGAAATTATTCAGTTTATTGTATCACCAACATTACTTGACATGATCTATCTAGCTTTATGCTGCCTATGTCATTAATGCTACACTTTTCTCTTTTCTTCTGTCTTCATAGAAGTCTATTTGTAGTAATTTTAATTCTGATAAAAAATGACTGTGATGTCTATCACTCTTTATTAGATTCTGTAGTTGTCCATTATATTTTTCCATTAACTATCCACTTGGCACTACCCAGGTCCGCGCCATCTGGACTCATCACCATAGGAAAAACAAGCGCTGTTATGAAAGAAGAGACCGGCCTTGCTACTTCTCTTGAAGATGAGGAAATTACAAGGTATACTAAAGAAGTACTTCAGGAAGTAATGAAGAAGAGGACTAGAAAATGATGTCACGAATGCCAAACTCATAACTTCTTGGAGCACAGATCCACTACGGTACTAAATGTCGAAAATGTTTGATAATGTGCTACAATGTGATACCTTTATCAGTAATTTAACATATATTGAACAAATTGAATTTCATCTTATTGTAAAGAATATTAAATAGGATACTCATGAAGATATCTAATCTTGCCAGTTTTCTTAGATGTTCATTCTATAGGAACAGCGACTGAAGAGGAGCTTATGCACAAAATGCTCCAAGAGATGAGCTAGGAGTGAAGGTAGTAAACATACTCTACAATTTAGAGGTTGGATCGATTTATTGCATTTTAGATGCACCAAATCAAGAGGCAGTTGAAAAGCATCATGAGAAAATAGGTGTGAAATGTGACATGATTATGGAGGTAAAAACCACACAGAAAACGTGAGAGGCGCCACCTGAGTATTATAAGGATAACAATTCTATAGGGAGTGCGCCGTTAGGTCAGGCCTATGAGTCATCTTTGCTCAAATATAATGACCCATCCTTCCCCATTCTTGCACTTAATTCTTTATCATCCAATGCACTTAATTTTAATACGGATATTGAAGTATTATTAGATGGTAAATGAACTACGTGACAGTGTGTCATTTTGTGAAATGACAGAATTTTCTTCTAGTCGTCTTAGTAAGAATGTTCAAAGCTATCTATCCACTTAGATGATGTAGCTTGGAACAAATAAAGTATGTAATTATGGCATTCCATTTTACTAGGATTTCATCACCAAAGGTATGTGCTGTGAAGTGAAATGAAGACCATAATAGCCGCAGTGATCAGTATTGCGTTCTTGATGGGCGCGCCAGTCTTTCTAATAGAAAAACAGCAGCAGTCTGCCTTTGCACAAACTGTATTATCAACTGTATCAACTGATCCTGGACAATTATCACAGCTTCCACATTCACATCATCCGCAAGCTGACTATCAGTCAGGCTTTCAACATTGTGTAACTGATGGGAATACCTCATCAAATGTAACTCCGTATATTAACCAACCAAAACATGGGTTTGCGTGGCATTCAGCAGAGTTTGTAAAAGGATATATCAATGGGTTTTGTAGCATACCAGCCAATAATAATGTGGGAACTGATAATGATAGGGCCGCATTTTACTGTCCTGATGGTCCAAGCTCTGCGAAATGGTTCATAGGCAAGCATGAACCCATCACAGAAGGTATTGCTGTAGCCACTTATGGAATTCCATCAGCGGGCGTGAATGTAACATATCAGTATTACGATAAGACTTCAGGCTCGGGCGGATCAGAAACCAGAATGGTAAACCAAACCGGAGAGATGCATTTTCTCGGATATACTGACGAACTAGTTGGATATTACCCTGGAGATAAAGTGACTGTGGGTGTAAGCCAGTGTATCACACATCTAAATGCATACGGCTATCCGGAATGCATTTCACAACCCATTCTCGACAACAAAACGATAACTCTTGGCGAAACTGGTGGTATTGTCAGCATAGATCTATCAAAGAACCAGGTGACAGGCAGATGAAGATAGTATTTAGCACGTCAAGACTACCTGCATCTCGTCTTTCTAATCAATGCCCATTTAGAAATGTCATAAGTTTGATGTTGCGAAATATCTCAGCCTTCAAATCCTTTTTGTGCCAGTATGTATAACCAGAATACCATATAAAATATTCAGAAAAATTAGCATAACCTAAGTCAGATACGGTAGTCTTTACAAACCGTCTAAATGAATGAAGAGTAATTTGTCTCAGTCGTTCGTTATCGTCCTCTCCTGCTCCTTATCCCTTATATCAAAAATTCACGCAAAAAATATACTTGAATCCTAGCATGTAAGTCATAGTCGCATTGTGGGTATCGGTATAAGTTAACCGCCATTTATGTGACGTGAAATAGGGAATTAATATAGGATTTCTGTTAATATCAATATAATTAAATTGAAATAACAAATCAATTAGAGGATCTATCCAGATGGATCAAATATATACCAAATTGGTGGCTACTATAGCTGTTGTCATAACTTTTTGTCATATAGTTGATAAATTAAGAAAAATGTGAACCTTTGACTAATTTTATGTTTGATGGTCCTTAGTGGTATTTTATACCGTCTACTACCAACATTTATATCAAATAAGAATCAGAAACTTATGATGTCAACAAAAAGAGAATCAGATAAAGCTACGACAAGAATTTCTGCTGAAGATGATACCATAGGTGTAGAGACGAGTACATCAACTACAACATCATCATCATTATCAGGGCAACGTCACTCAGTTGAAAGGGCAATAGAGGAAACTAAAGATAATCTTAAAAAAACAATCGATGAAGCAAGAAGAGAGATTCCACGAAATACAGAAGCTATTAATGATTATCAAGAACATACTCTTCAAACAACTAAAGAGATTACAGATAGTTATCTAGACTCTCAGAAGGAAATTATAAAGTCATTTCAGTCAATATGGGTGCCTTATGTAGAGAACATGCGTACAGTATTTTGGGATAATTGGGCTTCTCCGCAAAGAATAACTGAAATTTATGCTAGAACAGTGAGTAATTGTGCAGATAATGCGGTAGCTACAACCCGAATAGCAAACAATGCAATCTTTGCAAATATGGGAGCATTCAGAACATTTATTGACCGTGAGAAAAATGATGTAAAAGAGCTTTCCAGAATTGCAGCTAATACTGCTAAAACGTTTGAACAAACAACAAGAGACACTGCTCAAGCTTCAGCACCAAGATATGGCAGCAGTAATTTCAGATAAGCGATAGATTATCATCATCAATCCAAAGTATTCGTAGAAGATAATGAAATAAATATTCAGCTAGAATTCCCTTTTATTTTTTTTCATACTATAATATATCAAAGGATTTGAAACCTCTTCATGCAGATCACATGCCAACATTGTTTACAAATAGAGATATGCTAGAAACTTTTCTTTTTTTCTTTATCAAAACGAAGATTTTTTACTAGGAACCTTTGAAGAGTATTTTCGTAACTATAAATACTAACACCACTAACACCGATAACAATACTAACTTATGTCATTCTACCTTCCTATACATTCGAATGCTGTAAGTGTTACATTAATTATAGAAAAATAGAAATACAGACTGCTTCTGCAGTCTTTCTTTTATATACTTTATTTATTATAAATCATAAATTACTTTATTGTTCTTACTCCTTTTCTCCTATCATGTGTGCTTGGTTCATCCTTATTTGAGATTGGTGTAGCAGGATGACTAACCTTTCGTGTGGGCTTTGGTTGTTCTAATTCTAATTCTTTGGCCTCTTCAGTCCCAAGATTTGGCTCATCGATTTCTTTTTTATGGCTCATTCATAGTAGATTGGTCACTAAATTGTAAATATGTTTTTACTATAAACGATATTTCGAATCAAATCATATTTTTCATACATCTTAAATTGTAAGACTAAAAAGGTATGCTGCGTACTATTATTTTTAGATAGATATGATAACAATAGCAATGATAATCGTAAACGAGGAAATCCTGAACAAATACCCAAAGAAGATGTGTCAGGAGAGGTGGAAAGGAAGATTAGTGAGCAAGGTGGAATAGAAGGTCAAAGAAAGGAAGTAAATGTAGAGAGCTATTCAAAAACTGCATCTCTAGGACAAGTATTAAAAGACCTCAAGTTCCCCACAAACAAAGTCAAGGTATTAGAAATTGTTCGAAAACAAAATTCTGATGATGATTTATTGTCAAGACTTGGAAAAATTGAAGATAAGGAATACCAAAATGTTTCAGATATCGCAAAAGCTACTGGATTAGTTTACATCTAATCTAATAGAATTGATCGACAAGATATTCTAGACAGAAACTTTTCATTTGTCATAGTATAAGTCCAAGTTTATTTTTCATTTTCATTTCTTAACGTGCTCTATCCTATATTTGTATAGGGAAGCAAGTGCAGTTTTTGAATTTTTCAGAAATTTTTCAGAAAGCAGATTAGTGATCTGATGATATAATATGATCACTTAATTCGTCTTCTGTTGTAAAGGTGTTATCACATAATCCACATTTATATAAATGAGGCACATCTGTAGCTGGTGGGCTTGTCACGGGATAATTATTCTGAGTATGTCTTAATGCTATCAATTGTAATTCTGGATAGTATGTAGACTTATAGTATGGGTAATCTTTAACGTAGTAAAGAGTTGGATCTGGTACTTTATCTCTCTCATACTTTCCTTTTACTTCGCTTTCAATAATTTTAAGCCACAACACCCTACCATCCCATCCCTCTACCTTACTTATAGGAATATAATAATAATGTATATTTACTATTCCTTTTTTTACTACAACAAAGTCTCTACTTACTGCATCAATATCTCCTATATCAGCGTCATCAGCAGTATGTACAGATTCGTTAATCAAATCGACCCAATCTTTTATTTTTGTATCTTGCTTATCTGATTCCAAATCCATATAATGAGATTGTTAACAAGTTATTTAGTAATTATAAAATGGAGAAAAATTGCCAAACTTGCATTAAAGACTATACTATGCCATAATGTTCCCTCGTCAAGTACAATACTAAACAAGCATAAAAGTTAGGTTAGATTAGATTAGATTAGATTAGATTAGATTAGATTAGATTAGATTAGATTAGATTAGATTAGATTAGATTAGATT
>JBEDUN010000054.1:0-8821 GCA_040414675.1 Nitrososphaeraceae archaeon
GTCTAGGTAAATTAGGAATCATCGATTACATTATAAAGGCCTCAGTTGAGAAAAATGCAAATATAAAAATTATTTGTCCTTCATGTGACAAGAACATCAAAATTTTAGATAGAATATCTAAGGAGGCCCCCTCTATCAAAGTGTTAAACAATGATACTAATTCTCTATTTACCATGTGTATAGTTGATGGAGAAAAGTTGCTTCGAACTGAGATTAGAGAGTCAGAGGCGGATGCGCATGCAGCAGATGTGAATAGTGATGACTTTACTGAAGCAATTGCTTTTGCTATTTATTCTACAAGAAAACTGACTGTAAATTCGTTTAGATCAATATTTGATCTGCTATGGAATGAACGTCTACTAAATGAACGGCTAATAAGTAATGACAAAATGCAAAAAGAGTTTATCAATATCTCAGCTCATGAATTAAGGACTCCCACACAAGCTATTTTAGGCTATTCAGAATTAGCAATGCTGGCAATATATGATAATGATAGTAAAGATACAATTGGCAGGGAAATAGCTGAATATGTTGCAGCCGTGCACAAGAACTCAGTAAGACTTCAGGAATTGACAAGAGAAATTTTGGACATAGCAAGGATAGAAAGCAATACACTTAAGCTAAATAAAGAACGATTTGACTTAGTAGAAATAACTAATGATACTATAACCGATATAAAACATTCACAGGCTGTAAATATAGATAAAAATAGAAATTCAATAACAAAGAACAATATAGAAATTATATTTAACAAACCAGACTCAGCCATCTTCATAAATGCTGACAAGGTAAGAATCACTGAAGTTTTGTCAAATTTGATAACTAACGCAATTGATGCAAACAAAAGTACTAGCAGTAACACTGATGGTAGGATTATGGTATCTATACAAGTTAGCATGAATTCAGAAAATGATGATGCCAACTTTCCTAATTACAATAACAATAAAACACGCGTTATTGTTAGCATAAAGGATGAAGGCACAGGTATAGATCCTGAACTAATGCCTAGACTATTTACTAAATTTGTATCCAACTCAGAATCAGGTTTAGGTTTGGGATTGTATATATCAAAGAATCTTATTGAGTCTCACGGCGGCAGAATATGGGGAGAGAATAATACCAATAGTAAAGGTGCTACATTCAGTTTTAGTTTGCCGATAACCAATTAATCTAAACTGGATTTGATTAAAATTCTGGTATCGCTACTAATTAACAGCTATTACACAGCAATTACTTTTTCATTTACTTGCATCAATCAATTTGTGTTGTATGTCTTCTGTTGATAATGCAAGTGCTAACTTGTCTATTAGATATCCAGTTCCAATTTTGTTTTTGTTTTTGCTTTTGTTTAATTTGTCTAACTGATATGTTTTAGTATTACCCACAGTCCTAACCTGTTTTATCAGTCTAGTCGCAAGTAGCTTAGGTATCTCTCGCTGTACTGTCCTTACAGATACTCCTGAATACTTTGCTATCTCTGTTTCTGAATAATCGTATTCCTGTGATGAAATAATAAAATCTACAATCTTTGCTAGTGCGGTACTCGAAAATAGTCGTTCAAATGGTCCTGATTCCAAGACTTTATTCTTATTCATTGTATCTGTGTCCACTTAGGTTCGTTTCATTTTATCCCTATACATATTATTTCTATACATATGTTGCATAAATGTATCGTTGCGATACTACGACATGTATGTCGTTATTATATATTTCATATTCGTTATAATTATTACTAACACAAAACAAAATGGCAATCAAAATCAAGAAAGAGCATATAATTATCTTAAGACGGTTATATTATGATAGAATAATAGGCGGCAGGTATGCGGCAATTGAAGACCTTTGCAAGGGCGTTTCATGTGATGCTAAAGGGTCAATGGCTGACGCTGCAAATGATTTGCTGAAAGCAGAATATCTTATACCGAAGAGGACGGGTTACGGTCTTCCTTTATCATTGAATCCACGTGTGATAAATGAAATAAGAAGGATATTAGAGCTATCTAGGTAGAACCAGGATTTTTCTAAATAAGAAATCTACTAGCAGTGCATATACAAAGAATATACTTTTTTATCTAGTCTATTTTTATCTGCTTTCCAGTAGGCTTGGTCTGATCTTTTTTCTTAAATATTATTTCAAGAATTCCATTATTATATGTAGATCTAGCTGTTTCAATATCTGCTTCTTCAGGTAGAGTAATAACCTCATGGTACTTTCTTTCAGCGCCTTCCGTAGTTTGTACTTCAACTGAGCTATCGTAGGCACTTATCTTGATATTAGACTTGGTAACTCCGGGCATCTCTATAACTACTTTTACGTCTCTGTCTGTTGTAGTTACATCAGCTAGCGGTTCTCGTACTGATGTCATTTCGGGAGTTGTTCTAAAGAACCCCTGGCCGCGTAAAGGTGATTTTACGTTGCCAAACTCTCTAACCTTTGGTTTACCATCAGGGCCTATTGTCATCGAATATCCATAAACAAATGGGCCATATTCTTTTACTTTACCTCGTCCTGGAGATTCGTATTCTCTTACAAGATCTTTTGGAGCTTTATTCTCTATATTTTTGAACATGTCTTCAAATTCTGATTCCATATCTCTTCTCATTTCTTCCATGCTTCTGAAGACATCTGGAAACGAAAATCCTCCTCCCCATCCACGGTTTCTCCTACCTCCTCCAAAGAATCTATTGAACCAATCAAATGGTTCTATATCACCACTTTCTGGATTGCTCATGTAAAAGATCTCACGATATTACTTTTATAAGTTGCAACTACGGTAGGGCTAATTTAAGGACTGAATAATGACACTTTATCTATTCAAATAAGTTAATCAATGATAAGAATGTGTTTAAAAATAAATTGTACTTTATTTTAATTTCATTTGCTTAATAATTTTCCAGCTACCGTATGAGTTATCATGTGGCTCTGCCCCCGCTTTTTGAAAATATGAAAGTGACGACTGTTGGAATATCATCTGCAATTATTCAACAGATATAAAATATTTACTATCATTACTCTACCAAGTGTGCTGCTTTAGTTACCTCTGCTACATTATAATATACTTTTCTTGTATTTGTTGTAATTCAGATAATATTTCGTTACTCTCCCGCACTGTTGATCGCTTCTGTTCTGTATGCTGAATTACCTTCTGTTTATTAGTTGGAAAGTAAAATCACTTAGAACACGTGCTACTGCCGCTATATGGAAAATCATAAATAGTTTTATCTCTTGCCTTACCTGTTATTCTGTCCTGTTTTCGAGCAACTCTTAGAGTCCGTTCCTCGTTATATTTTGTGAGGATCATTTTGTCTTAAGGCACGATTAATTTGTTGTCTAGACATTGAAATAGAAATAGATAGGGAAATTATATTCTAACTATTTAGAAAGTCAATCCCGCACAGGATCGAATCTACTTTACATTATCATCATTTCAGCTATCGCGGCGGTAGCTACTTATACATAGCTGGAAATTCTCAAAGGTGAAAAATTTCATTTTCTTGATCCTAGCCAATACGATAGCAATGATAAACGGAATGCATCTAGAATGTCGTCTTATGCTATTGCTTCTTAGTCTAGAACCCCGTCTTTCAGAAGATTCTACTAATCAGCTTGGGCGTGACTTCCCAGATTTACGAGAAGAATGTTTTATTGTATGTAGAATGAACCAACGATAGGTAGTATCAAGCAATTCTAAACTCATACTAACCAGTGGGATAATTGAATACTAATCACTTTGATGACTACCTTTCTAAAAACCAAACTGTAAACTGTAAACTGTAAACTGTAAACCATAGGGTAGACAAATCGAAACTTATTAAACCGCGAAAAGCAGTCACCGGCTTTGTCCTTCTGCATGACCAACCTGATACGGATTGCATCCCAGAAGCACTGACTTTATTAGCTGATTCTATACTATCACGTCAAAAGTAAGACAGCGATACTAAGCCCCTGCAAGACTAAGGGCCTAGTATTTCGCTGTATATTGGATGGTTTCTCTTCTCCTGATTTGGACTATCATTTTCGCGAGTAAAGTATTTCTGTGTTATCATCAGTTGGTTATAATGTACGATTACTAGAAGTAAACTATACGAGAGACATTTCAGACGTAGTTGATAGGAGGCGGCGGCAACTGATGGGATTATGGAATATAAAGAGAAGTAGCCGCCCTACCTACCAACTATATATGCAGGTAAAGTCTTGCTTACTGCCGAGTCACTGAGCAAACGTATCTACACACTGCCAACATAGTATGTAAATGGTTTTAGATGAACTCCTTAATATTGTATGATCTCCTTAATATTAAATGGTTTGACGTATCCTAGCTTTCTGCCATTGGTGACAAATATAACATTATCTTCACTTCCGTTATCAAAGGCCTGTCTAAATTCAATAATGGTCACACGTTCTTCAATCTGAAAATGGTCGTGTATATAACCTTGGGAATCACCCTTTAATATGACCCTCATACCCTTGAGTAGCGTAGGATGACCCTCACCATGTAATTCTGTAAAGATCTCCTCTTTGACAAGCGTATCATATCCGAATAAATTAACATCGCCGCCCCTTGCATCCAACTTCGTTTTAGACTTGGGTCCAGACATGTTCTCTTCGTTTATGATTAATGTCTACATGTACTTATAGATATTCAGGTCATAATATATCCACTTTGAAGCCGTTGTAAAAATTCTGCTTAGGTGTTTGAAAATGGAATCGTGTTTCAAACTTTTTACTGTCTACTTAAGGAATACAAACTCTAATCTAAATTCTTAAATAATTCCTTGATGTTGGTTTTCATTCCTAGTTTGTTAGTGATTCTGGCCAGAATATTTTTTACTGTTCTTTCCTTTAAATCCAAAATTTCTGCTAACTCCAAAATAGTTGACTTCTCTTCTTTTTGAGGAATGTTTTCTTCCATTATTAAGCATATAACTCGACGTTCAATATCATTAAAATTAACTTTCTCAGTTTCATGTATCTTTTTTATAATACTCTGCTTTAGTGCCCTAAGATCATTGAGCCGAGTTTCTAAATGTAGTATTTGTTCTTCCACACCGTCTAAATTCTGTTGCAACAATAAAAGAAACTGACCTAGAGAGACCATTGATTTTTGTCTACTTCTAATATATTTTGCATTTTGACTTGCAGGCTCTTTTAAATTCTCAACTTGATAAAATGCAATGGAATTGAGTTCATCAAATTTTTTGTAAAGGGAACCTGTCTCTTTACATCTTGATTCTGTTATATCTTGATTTCTTATTGTAAAATTATCGTGTGAAACTGAAATATTGATATTGAATGAAGAGTTGAGTTTATAGTATTTTCTATCTGGTGCACCTAAGTTACTTCTTTGGACATAAGATTCGATCATACCCGAGTCTTCTAAAATCTTAACATGACGCAAGATAGCTTGTTGGCCTGTATCCATTTCTCTAGCCAGCTGATTAAAATACATTGGCTCGTGCGATATCAGGCTCAAAATTTTTCTTCTTGTTTCATTGCCAAGTACATCTAAAAGTACGTTAGTATTAGCTAGAACCGAGGTACTATTCATTATACTCCTTACCATTACTCTAATTCACTATCATTTTTTGTTTTCGTACATTTCTTCTTGTTTTTAATCTTGTGAATAGTTCTAGAGTGACAAATTTAGTAAAACTGCTCTATAGCATATAATTGAAAAGTTCAAAATAAAAAATGATAGATAGATTATATTCTATTTACATATCTGCGCCATAGCCACCAACACCGCCAGCAGCACCTGGTCCGGATGGCATATCTTTGGGTTTAGATGCCGCAATAATATTATCGATTCGTAGAATCATACATGCAACTTCGGTTGCCCCATTTAGTATGTGCTCCTTTACAGCAAGTGGATCATATACATTCCTTGAAGTCATATCAGCAATCTTCTTGTTTACCACATCAATTCCATACCTAGGCACATTATCTGTAATCTTTGTCCTTAACTGAACTTGAGTATCTATTGGATCCATGCCAGCATTTTCTGCAAGTACAACTGGGATTATTTCAATACTATTAGCAAATTGTTCAGCAGCCAATTGGGCACGTCCCTCAAGCGAATTAGACCATTCTCTTATTTGTTGTGAAATTACAGCTTCCGTGGCACCTCCTCCTGGCACAACATAAGGATATTCTATCACATCTTTAATCGTCATTAGTGCGTCGTGTACAGATCTTTCTGCTTCATCAACTACCTTCTGTGAACCGCTTCTTAATAGAATTGATAAAGCCTTAGGATTCTTGCATCCTTCTATAAACACCCACCTGTCTGTTTCAACTTGACGTTCCTCAACAACTTGAGCATAGCCTAGATCTTCAGTAGTTACTTCATTTACATTTGTGATCATTCTTGCTGCTGTAGCCTTGGCTAATTTGGACATATCACTTTCCTTAACTCTTCTTATGCCAAGAATTCCTGCTCTAGCCAAATAGTGCTGTGCTATATCATCAATACCTTTCTGACATAACACTACGTTAGCACCAGTGGATGAAACTTTATCAACCATTGATTTCAGCAAATTGTTTTCCTCGTCTATGAATTTCTGCATCTGTTGCGGAGTATTGATATTGAGCTTGGTATCGAATTCTGGTTTCTTGACTTCTAGAGCACAATTCAATAACGCAATTCTAGCATTCTCCATTCTCTTCGGCATTGCCCCATGTACTATCTCTTTGTCCAATACAAGTCCCTCTATTAGTCTTGTATCATTTATCGAGGCCCCTGCTTTCTTTTCAATTTTGATATTATCCAAGTCTACCCTGTACTTGCTTTTGTCAGTGCTAGTTAGCCTATTCGTTCTAGTATCACTATCTAAATATCGCTGCTCTTCAAGAATCTTTAGAATTGCATCGACAGCTAGATCTGCTAATACTGCAGAATTTCCAGCAACAATCTTTGACGCCATAGCTGTTTTTGCTACTTTAACAAGATCTTCTTTGTCCTTGGGATCTATTTCTGTTGCTATATTCCGCAGTATACTTATTGCTTTATTTAATGCTCTTTTATAGCCATCCACAATAACAGTTGCATGAACATTCTTGTTTATCAAAGTCTCTGCCTTTTCAAGCAATGTTCCTGCAAATACTGCAACTGATGTCGTGCCATCTCCAACTTCATTATCAACCGACTTTGTGACCTCTACCATCATCTTTGCTGCAGGATGTTGTACCTCAATTTCCTTGAGAATAGTTGCTCCGTCGTTAGTAATGGTTACATCTCCGATAGGAGAGACCAACATTTTATCCAATCCTCTAGGACCTAGACTAGACTTGAGAGTTTCAGCTATTAATTTTGCGGCTGTTATATTGTTTTTTTGTGCATCTTCCTTCTTTGTTTCGGTTGTCCCCTCTTTTAATAGGAGAACAGGAGTTTGTGGTTGTTGTAGTAATGAAGACATATTCCTATATATCTCCTCAGTTACTAACAAATGGTGTTTATCATATATAATTTTAACTGGCACTGTTGTCATACGTGTTGAAATACCAAGCGAATTGTATAGTTTCAGTCTCTCAGTTCAGTCGCTATCTTTAATGACAATACTTGAATTGCCCTTTATTATATAGCTGCATCGTGATACAGATATTCATTGTTCATTTTTCAAAAAGTCGATAAATTAGATAGAAATATTTTAGCAAACCATGTATTGATAATGACTTCTGCGATGTCGGTTTTCTTTGTATAATCAGACTACACAGAACATTATTGTGATGTGATTAGTGACTTTATGGCTGCGTGCACAAGGGTTGGTCCTGCAATGACTTTCCTCGTAAAGATATAGAAATGGTATCCCCAAGATTGAGGAGTCTATAGACTATAAAGCATAATAGGCCCTTCAAGTATTTAGTTAATGAGATTGAAATCGACTGCCATAGTATTTTAATCCATATGATAGATAACTAGCGTGAACTATACGTGGGTCGAATCAGAATCAACTGCTGTTAGCAACCACACATATTTTTGGTGAGTAAACCATTGCTTGCTCAATTATCTACAAGATTCTTAATATTTATGCGCTCTCAAATAAGAGCCCTATTTATTGGACAGGCTTTGGTAGTTTCTTATAGCACCATGGGCAGTACTCTAGAGGTTCAAGCGACACTTTAGGACCATGATAACCCCAAGCATAGATATACCAGCCTGGCTTTTTAGTGTCACAACTAGCGTCATCCGGTCTGCAATAGACTATATCTTGATATTCAGCCGCTTTTTCAAAGTCTTTGCATTTGCAATAGTCAGGGTTCATAATAAATCGGTTTCGTCATCCTCAAAAGATAGAATAGAGTTTGTTGCGCAAGAAGAATTTTAGATCTGCTGACACTAATCTATAACGTAGTAAAGATTATCTTATTTATAGGACAAGGTTATTTTTGCCAGACTCCCTCATGGGCCAACTAGTCTGGCAAGAAAACAACCTTGACAGTATACTACTTGACTTGCTTGCGGGCTGCGTGCGTGCGTGTGCATTTCTAATTTAGCTATAACGATATTTAGAAATTTCGGTTAGGCTATAGTTGATTGATCACTGTACAATAAAATTTACATACTGGCAATCAATGAACTATTCGGGTTTGCCTTAGTCTATCCCTTCTAACCCTGGTGGATTAATGTCAATAAGCACAAATAGCTACCACGCCCAAAGACTAGGGGAGTTAACTAATAGCATTAACACACCTGTGATTGTAGTTATTCTAGTTCGTGGCCGGTAGTAAATACTCTGCATTTCTGCAGTCTAAATGAACCTTTTCATCTTCAATATGCCCACAAGATGGACAACCAAATTTTAGTGGCTGTTCACATAATTT
>JBEDUN010000055.1:0-13731 GCA_040414675.1 Nitrososphaeraceae archaeon
TGATTCAGAAAAATCGTTATAAGGTGGCGACTTTAGCAATTCTCAAGAATAGACCATAATGAATCCCTCTCTTTTGACCAATGGTTTCAAATTTGGTTGACTAATATCAGATTCATGCAACAAAGCAGGAATTATAACAATTTGAGATCTTTTACTATCGGATCAATCCTTTCTGATGGTATCGGACCTATGCCAATACAGGTAACAGTATTAGGCTCTAACTGAGTTCTGCCGGCGTCATGAACTCTTACTACAGGCAAATTTGCATTTATTATATCAATAAAGTAATCATTTAATTCACTATAGCTATTTACTTTTAAGATAATCTTAATCTGTCCATCCTCTTCTTTCCACTTTGTTACTCCCTGCATATCAAACTTGCTAGCCTTTTCCATGGCCATAATTGAAGCGTGTGCAACTTGGGTCGCAATCTTGCCGCAGCTCATTCCCAAATCCTTGCGTACAATAATAATTTGTTTATGCATTGCAATTAATTATATTCCATTATTGCTATAATCAAATATAACTTTACCACAAAATAAATCTACCATGTAGTGATAAGTGAATTTGATTGCTTTGAACTAACGATATTAATGGAGACATTTGATTGTAATAATACATAGATTAAATTACGAACAGTTGCTCAATAGTGTTGGGTCACTCCATTGTCATACATTTGAAAGTTAGGAACAATACTACCAGAATGTTCAATTCAACAATAAACAAGAATTGAACTGCAAATAAATTTGAAAACAGAATAACAAGTAATGTCCATGTCAGTTACGTTGTGAAAATTTGCGGAATATTAACATAGGCATTTGGGTATGCAGATTTTGTATTTAATGGCAAATCACGAAACTCCTGTAGAATAGTTGATAGATCAATCTGCAATTATATGTAATATTCTAATAACCTTTCAATAGAATCTTTTTCAATCTCATTCGAATACTCTTGATATCTTGCGAAGTCGCGAGGGGTTAGTATACCGACAGGATTGTCGTCTGGATTTTCGTAAGCACTATCTACTACTAATAAATGTCTTATGTTGTATTGTAACATCTTATCAGCTGCTTCCGATGTAGAAGAGCTGTACTCGATAGTAATTATAGAAGACATTATTTCCTTATTCGTCACAATATTAGTACGTACATCATTGACACACACCTTTCTAACCAAATCGCGTTCAGTGACTATGCCTTGCGGCTTGCCATCGATATTAACTACTACCAGAGCTCACATACTTATCCTTCATCTTTTTGGCTGAATCTTGAATAGACAGTATCTCTTCAATGGTTTCGACCCTTTTCCTCATAATAGCTGCGACTTTCATAGTCATATAGAATTCTTATCTAGCATTATTCTTATCAGCTATGTAAAGGTATGCTGTTGATGAGCATACCAAGGACGCTTTCTGTTGCTCTCATAGAAGAGAGTCCCGGTAATATTATATATAGCTGTAGCTGTTTATCAAAGATTTGCTGCGAGCTTTTCTTTTAAATGTCGACCCTGTAATGCCCACAAGTCAATGCACAACTCTAATGATACCTATAATCAATATTAAACACAAAATTTATTCCGCAAAGCCAACGACGGACATAATCCACATCTAAAACCATTATTGTTAAAATTAGTTACACAGTATCACATTAATGATAATTTGTCAGCTATATGAATGCTATTAGTTATTCTAATGTTATAATTTATGATTCGATTTTTGAAATGTAAGTGATATTCAAGTCCATGGTTGATTGAAAATTACAGCGACAATCTGATTTTTTCATATTAAATTATCATGAAATACCTTGCGTTGAGAGCTGTATCAGAAGATTGAGATATATCATCAAATGATCAGGATACCTTTAATTATAATTATACTAACTTCAGTCGCAAATCCCGATTGAATTAACTTTATCATAATCATTTTTAGTCATTAATTTTTTTAATCTCTTATGTACATACAAGTTTCTGGAAAATCTGTTCCGATCAACCTTTGCCACGTAAACTATACCATCTTATTTGGATTAAATTCTATAACGATTCCTTCGAACAAATCCATAGTTTGTATACATAATTAGAATCTTTGAAAAATTGAACCTCGCCTTTCATCCGACAGGCAGTTCTAAAACAACGGGGTCTGTAATTCAATTGATCTATACTCATGGTCAATAATTGCTTTAAAAACAATTTCAGGGGAAGCATTAGCTATGATAGTTTTTACTAATTCTACCAACTTTTTCACATTCTCTTCTTTTAGTGGCATGTAAAAATCTTAGTTGATTATAACGTTAAAATAGTTCTATAACTGTATAATATTTAAATTATGGGATCACCTTGGAAAGCGCTATCAGACGACAATAGACGAAAGATATTATTGCTATTAGGAAAAAGGGATAGTATGATACCAACAGAAATTGCAGAACATTTTAAATCAACACTTCCTGCGATTTCGATTCAACTTCGCATACTTAAAGAAGCAGATCTGATAGCAGAGAGAAAACTTGGAAAAAACAGATTATATTCATTAAACCGAAAGAAATCTCTGAAACTAGTCGAATTCTTTGAGGATATGTATGATTATAAACTAAATTCGTTAAAAGAATATGTAGAAAACAAGGAAAAGAAAAAGAAGAATAACGAGAATTGACTTTTATACAATAGGATATCTTGTAAACCAGACTTCCCATATGACATTCGATAAAATAAACAGAATTAACTTAATAGAATTATAATTAGGTGAATAAACTATTAGTTTAATCAAGACCAGGATGAATCTATGTAATTAAATTGATAAATTGGTATCAAAGATGGGTGTCGATGCATTTTCTACAAGGCTTGTTAAGACAACCAAAGTATTTCTATCTAAGAAGCTGTGATGTGGCATTATCATCACTTGATGAACTACCCAGGTCCAGCTCAAGATCATTAATCTTGTGACGTTAAACTATCTCTATCCGTTCTGTCTTTACTCAATCCTTACGTCAGATCGGCATCGATTGTAATCTATGCCATAACAAAATTATTTTCATAATGATACTAGGAATAGACTACTTAATTCGGGCCTTGTCAATGAAAATATGTTACTGGATAACTTCGGCTAAGGACGCATCGTGAATTAGATGGAGGATTTAGTGTGAATATTGCGAGAGAATCTTCAAAGTAAATTCGGCAATTATGGCTCAATTCTGTATGCTATAATCCTGAATGCTAACTTAATTATGATCCTTACAAAGCGAACGCTAATTATCTTTCAAGGTTATTTGATCTTGGATTGACTTGTCTATCAGAGGTTTAGGATTTGAAGTATTCATTACGTTCATAAATATGCGTAATATTTTTTTAGTCATTTGAAGATAATAGGCAATACTTCGACATCATCGTTGCAATGGAATATAAGATAGTTTCATGTTTCAGAAACACAATTTCGTTTAGCAATGAATATAATACAAGAGTAACGAATTGCAAAATACGCCGCCAAAATTCAAACAATTATTCGGTATATTTTTCAGTGTTTTTACAATTTTACTGGTTGCAGTTTTTATTGTCATAATAGTAGCCAGGAATCTAGGCATAATAACAGCAATCGTTCTTATTGTTATACCGGTAGCCATACGATATATCGTTTATAAACTAACTAGAATTTAAAGATGAAGATTGATTATATATCCTATATTATACATTATACCTCCCTATGACATCTAACCATAATTTGAATTATTTCCTGAGAAGATCTTTCACATAGAATAACATTAAGGTAATGATATTGAGAAAAGATTCTATTGTTACTAGATTTGTTACTATATAGGTGGAAATTTCATATCTCATATTCAGGTTTGCATTTTGAAAATGTAGATGAAATACTTAATAAGGCTCAGAACTCGATATAGTCGTATTGTCGTCGATGGATGCATTTTGAGGCAAAGGTATAGACAGTCTAACGATCCGTTTTGTCACATAGGGGAAGTTATAAGCCATAAGAAAGATGTGTTAAAAGAGGAACAGCAGTCAAGCCACAAGAGAAGCCTTTCAAAAATATAAAAATATGATCACGTGATAAATTATTACTATCTAGATAAGATATGAGTAAACTTGACAAGGTCAAGTTTTGATTCTACCAATAACTATCAAGACAGCAATGTATCAATCATGAAACGGCGATCAGTTTAATTTGTGTTATTAGATAGATGAATAAAGCATGAAGGAGTATTAAATATTCCTGTCAGTTATCGTCATAATAGCCCCAAAGAAGTTTAATAATAAAATTCACATTATCAACAGAAATTCACCACATTAAATGAAAGATATTGCATTATCTTATATTAAAGAGTGTAAAGAATTGAGAGGAAGGACGGTCGAATTTAAAGTTATGTATTATCTAATAATATGGCTGATTTTATGAAATGATTGTGCTGTAGTCAGGGAGAACAAGAAGTGATAATCGATAAATTTGTGATCTTTATTATTGTGTTCTATGGCCTAACCTTAGGCATTTATTTTTGTTACCATACAATGGGTTACAATAGGTATTAATATGAACGAATCTTAACTCTATCAAATCTCATCCATGTGTTAGTTACTTATACTTAGGATTGCAGACAAGATAAATGGAGATGGACAGAATAATATATCATGTATCTACTAAGTAGATTAGAGGTGTATTCTGGAAGGCAAATATAAAACATGCTCATATGAAAGATACGAATTATGATGAAAGTAGCACAGTAGTTATTTACATTTTAGAATCCTATGCTTATATAAACACGATATTTTCTCAGATGGTCTTGTTATAAAAAAGGCAAACTACATCACAGTTTTCAGAATATGCTACTCAATTCTTGTCACGCATTAGTTCATAATCGTAACAAATATTGAACGATCACAAAAATGATGGACTTCACATTTATCTCCTTAATAACTACACTGCAATTTATGAAAACTTGTAATTAATGACATTGTGAGAGTAGAATAAACTAAAGCTTTAACATTCTTCCTAGTAACGTAACCGTGACGTCGGGATATTTTCTATCTAGCATTCTGGGTATAACTTTATTTTATCATATTTAATACGTTGAATTCTATTTCCAAATATGAAATCGACTACACAAAAAGTAAAATGAAGTGGAATTCTACTTACGGATTTGGTTTAGCTATGGGCGAATTCACAGAATTCGAAGGACCTGTATTATTTGCAGGTGGAGAGGGAGTAGCTGGAATACCACATATCTTTGATTCAGTTGAATTGACAAATTTTAGGCGCGGGTTGTTAGGGCTGCAAAAGCTCTTCTTCTCTTCAGCGCTCATTTGTTGAGCCTGACTAGTACTAACTGTCTCAATTTGTGCAATTATTACCGTTATTGTAAGAACCACAACAATCTTTATCACCATGGATCTGGTTATATTCATTAATCTATAGTTTGAGGATATCAAATATTTAAATTTCTCTTATAGAAATTTACACGGTAAGATACGTTTACTAGTTTTTATTAGAATATTCTCTTTTTCACTTAAGTTGTATATATAATAAATAAATAATTACTTTTATTCAAAAAAGCGAGATATTAGATTTATTTTTCGATTATTTATTATATCAATACTATGCCATAAAGTGTATTCTAATGGATATTCGCTAAAGTCGACTATAGGTGAAAATAACATCAGACTGTGTGTTCAGAAGCCAAATCTATTGAAAAATATGTGTTGAGAAAAAATAATTAACACAAAAGTCAAAAGTACAAATGGAAGTAGCAGTTTAGAAGGATTAATTAGAATGATTGCTCTAGATTCTAACAATAACTGAAGTATGAATATCCTTTTAATTGAATGTATCTCTAATAGGATAACTATCTAGCAAAGATCCAAAAAAAGAATTCTCACACACCTGAGGTCTCGGCTTTCTCTATTTGTATAGTAACGGCGTCTCCTACTCGAAGCCCCGTATCCTCATACTCTCTCATGCTAAGCTTAAACGTAGGTGATTCAGAGAGTCCTATGCCTCCTAAGCCACCTCCACCAAGTATATTTGACATCGCTTTAGGCAAATTTTTCATTAAATCTTCTGGCGAGGTGAAAGCAAATGCTTTGGCACCAAACGGACTCTGAGGTTGTTTTTGCAACCTATCGTCATTAGAAGAGTTTGGATCAGTAAAACCTACATAAACGTAAGGGCTTCCATCTTGTGATGCTTCAATCCTTGATACAATAAATTTTTTTTTCATTTTCCTGTAACAATTATGACAAATGACAATCGCAGCTTATATATGTTGATGGATACTTGGACATAGCCGGATAGCGTCGTATGCAACCGTTTTATGTGTATCTAAACTGATATCAGTTTATCACGATTCATCGAAAAATGCTCTAAGCTGTAATAAATTCTGCTCATTTCTATGTTCATAAAAAGAATAGCATGCCATAAAATCAATACAGTCTAGTATCATTTACATTGTTTGAATAAATTACTTAATTTTGCAATATTAAGTATAGTATTTATCAAATCATAAAACGTTTATAGTATATTATTATAATATATAAATAATATAGAGATCTCTGCCTAATTCGTGTTGAAATCAGTCTACATTTAAATGATACCAAAAATCTAAGATAATCAACTATAATAAATCTAATTTAATACACTGATTAGTTGACCTCGCCAGCTGTCAATTAAAAATGATACTTCGATCTTCCATAATTTTTGATCGAATTGTGATACTAAACATGAGAGTTCAAGATATTAATGATTAAGTAATTTATGATCAAGAATTGATATATATGATTAATTTAGCCAGTACAATATTTCTAATATTGCCTAATGCAATATTATGATAAGATTTAGATTTAAAAGATATTCTCATCTCAAAAAGAGCAATTTAGTCGATATACTTTGAATGAATATAGTCTTCGGGCACAACATGAATTTCAAGAATGGACTGAATAAAAGGCTATTTGGTTGTCCCATATGTCAAAGTTCAAATTATCTCATTTTTACAAAAATCATAGTTAATAGACATCCAAATTCACGCGATTTGTACTGTCACTATTATAATATCGCTTTTTCTAGGACTCGAGCAGTAACTCCTATAAGACAATAAAGAGATTCATTAACATTGAATTCTACTCACCTATGATTAGCACATATTGAACTTTTACATGGGCTTGTGATACTATGTGAGATACAATAGCAGAATTGACCATATCCCATAGTACAATCATTTACATTTGGTACTTAGAAACAGACAACTAACTATAAAGGAATCGATTAGGATTTATCTATTCTCCTTAGATCATTACAAAAATCTTGCCAATTTTTAGAATTGCTTATTCCCCACTCTTCAAAACAAATAACGTCTGATAATCCCAGCCTAGGTATCCATCCTAATACTTCTAAGTCTGGTTTAGGTGAAAACTTTTCAACATATCCTAGACAGAGATATGCAACTGGTCTGATATGTTTTGGTATTTTCAGGATTTGACTCAGGTCTTCATTTGCAAGTATACTGACCCAACCTACTCCAATACCCTCCACTCTAGCTGCTAACCAAAGGTTTTGAATGGCACAGCAAACACTGTATACTCCAGTCTCCTCGATCGACGTTCTGCCTAGAACGAACGGTCCAAACCTTGTTGGATCATATGTAACACATATGTTTATAGAAGACTCCATAATACCTTCTAATTTTAACGAAACGTATTTTTCTTGTCTTTGTTTATCGCCATCTAGCATAGATATGGATTTTCTGTATTCTTTCAAAAATGATTTCTTAACACGCTCTTTGATCGAATAGTCTGTTATGAGGATAAAATTCCAAGGTTGGGAAAAGCCTACTGAAGGTGCATGATGCGCAGCATTAAGAATTCTTAAAAGAACGTCATTTGGAACGATCTTGTTGCGCATAAAGTGAGATCGAACATCTCTTCTTGAGAATATTGCCTTATAAACAGCATTCATCTCATAATCTGAAAAGGGAAATTCGTTATAATCACTGCTGTGCCGATTCTCAGACATCATGATTATTGCATATGTAATGATTCTTATATAATAAGTGAACTATTGACAAATTACATGTGCAGTTACCTTTCGCTCGCAATCGTGATTTATAGTCAGTTTATTTCATAGCTATTGGCATATATGAAATAGAAATAGTAATGGCGTAGTTCACATCCATGTTGAAGTGTTCATAAGATGAAGCCTATCAATTAATTCATGAAATAGATAATAGAATTCAACAACTTTGCTAAGACTACATTACATTATAATTAGATCATTTGAATTACAATGAGTAAACTATATCTTCATCCATTTCTAGTTTCTCGTGTAGCACCTTTTCACAATGTTATCTAGTAACGATTCGTCGATCGCTTTCTGGGTAAGGATATTCCATATGTTTGGCAGTTGCCTTTCCAATCTCAATTCCTAGAAAATAACTGACAATTTTTAGTGCTAAATCTATGCCAGATGAAATACCGGCGGAAGTGAAAACAGGTGGAGCTGTTGTGAATCTCACATCTTCACGGACTTTGGCTGCTGGTGCGGATTCACGGAGAAAATCAAATGCTTGCCAATGAGTAGTTGCTTCTCGTCCGTTCAACAAGCCTGCCCTTCCAAGAAGGCTTGAACCGGTACAAACTGACGCTGTCAACTTGGCCTTAGATGCTCGATCTGCAATCCAATTAATTATAATCTTGTTACTTATTTTAGTACGCGTACCCCAACCACCAGGGACAATCAGTAAATCTAAATGTGGGCAGTCATGAATAGTAGTATCAGGTGTGAATATAAATCCACCAACGCCAGTGACCTGTTCTGTATTTTCCGAAACTAAGAGAACTTCAAAAGGTGATGATTCCTGACGTCGACGATTTTCACTCATACGCGTTACAGAAAATACTTCAAATGGTCCAGTAACATCAAGGACTTCAACTTGATTAAATATGAGTATTCCAACTCTCATTTTATTATGTTATTTCATTCCTGAATATGTTAGTATAGTTGCTGTTAGCAATAACTAAATACTACAAACTAGATTCCCAGTGCATTTTATTATTTATAGTAGAGACACGTTCTAAATCCGTGCGAACAGTAAGAGAATTCAACTATTTTGAAGCAGACTATTAATTACTATTAATTATTTATTAATTATTTATTACAACCTCATTCACGATAAGAGAAAGGATCCGTCACAGAATTACGCTATACTAATTCATATCTCGTCAAATTATGGTACCTGCTAGGATTATGATTTAAACTATTAAGATGTACTATGGGCATTGGTACATGGTTAAAGATGACTAAAAAAATTTACAGTGATGACTTAAAGCTCCCTAACCGATCTCATTTAGATCGAATTGCATTTTATGGTCGAACTCTCTCAGAATACCTTTTGATGTTTGGTATAAATGATATTGATCATTTGAATACTTACAATACAATATTGGACTGTCCATCAGGTGCATCTTCCTTCGTTGCGGAATCTAACAACAATTATGAAATAAATACAGTCGGTTGTGACCCTTTATTTGGGCTAGATTCTAGAGTATTGCGTAAAAAAGGGGAAGAGGACATAGAATATGTTACAAAGCGAGTATCACTTTCTCAAGATCTTTATAATTGGAACTTTTATTTATCTATATACCGTTTGAAAGAGTTTAGAAAACGAGCCTTAGTCCAGTTTATTTCGGACTATAGTGATAGTAAGAAAAGAAAACGTTACATAAAAGCAAAATTGCCTAAATTACCATTCGATGATAAGAGCTTTGAATTGGTATTGAGTGGGCATTTCCTCTTCACATACAGTTACAAATTTGACTTCTCATTCATATTGTCGTCTATAATAGAACTGTTTAGGGTTTGTACTAAAGAGGTCAGAATTTATCCATTGCAAAAGTCAAGTTTACAACCATACGACCATTTGCAAGATTTGTTGTATACTCTAAAGAATGAGTATAGAATTGCTTGTGATATGGTACCTGTATTATTTGAATTTCAGAAAGGCAGTAATTTGATGTTACGGCTTAGGCGTTAGCAGGCTATGTAACAAATCAACACTACTACTAGAACATCTAGAGAATTAAAAGTAAATAAGCATTATTTGAAGTCTCCCAAAGGGAATATTGTTCACATTACGGCAGTCATTCATAAATAAATCAAGTTAGTTTCTTAATTCGGGGGTCAATGGTTTTGCGATTGCGTCTAGCGTATATGTAACAGTGAATGGTTGTCCATCGGTCTTATGAAAAACTAGTGCGCTACCCGCAAATGTAAAAGATCCAGTACTGATTGGAGTATTTGTAATCAATACAGGAGTTTCCGAAAATAATGTCATTGGAGATAGTGCAATCCTCGTAGTGTTATCGATCCACTTTCCATTGAGCGGCACTCCATGAGTCTTATCTGGAAGGATTTTAGGATCGTATCTATGTTCTACTTCTACTTCAATTGGTTTACTAGCCGTAAAAGTTGCAGTACCTACCCAAATCTTTCCGTCATTTCGCATTGGGAGCGCAACCACTATTTGATGCGGGATGGTCTGATTATTAGCTCTAGCAGTTGGAGCTGGTAATGACATAGATGTATTCTGCACAGTAATTATATCGTATAATATAGAAGGTGACGACAGTTGTGATTGTTCCGCATTGACTTCACCAAAGAATCCTCTGTTAATCGATAGCTGCAGTAGTATTCCCAAAGTCATTAATATTATCCCAAAAATTGTTGAATATCTGTTTGACATATGCTTACTTTTTCGTTCTTGCCACAATGCACTATCAAGGGGTATTAATGTTTATGCAAAAGTACATTATGGCTTGAGGCTAACTTCAAACATGATCGTAGCGACATAGTACTTGAATTGGGAATATGCGTAATAATCTGTATGTCATTTTTTGCACCAAATATTCAGTTCAGTGTACAGACCACTACAATATTCCTACTGACCCAGCCATAAAATAACCATGTTTGATGGAGAGGGAAGCCACAAGATGGACTTTATCTAATGCTTTGATGTTTCCAGCAGATACGGATACTCTGTATTTGTGATTGATTGGCACGATCTGTCATGATATGTTGGTGTCGAGTTTCCCATAGTTTCGCTTCGATGACCGACTAATATTGCACCATTCGAAATAAAACTGTGTGCAGTTCAGCAGCCGATGTGATTGGAAACTTAATTTAAATTCTTAATATTTTGAACAATATCTACTGAACTCACAGTTTTTAGGAATTGGATTGTTGCCTTGCCTATTCATGCAAATGTATATTATAGTAGGTATTCATATTTACAGGATAGTATAATAATATAGACGATCTATCTTTGTTAATTATCATTCGAATTATCAATTGTATCCCATATGACGATGATCTCTATTATGATTTCACATCATTAGTCAGATATTCCTTTAACGAATCCATGTCAAATTCTTACCATATCTGTTTTATTTGAACTAAATTGGTACATGAATATCGAGACAGAATCTACATAAGAAAGGATATTCTATTGAAACTCTACGAATATGGCGAACTTAACCAAACAAAATTATTGAGCTATTGCGGTTTAAACAATGTAAAACACAGATATATTCTTGAAGATATGGCGAAAAAGGGAATGATTATAAGAACAGAAGAATCCTGGGGCAACAAGATTATTATCAAATATAGGCTTTCAGACAAAGGCTACGATATCTTAAAACAAATTTTAGAACCATATGAATCACTGTTTCCAAGGGATGGAATGTGAAAGCAAGCACGATGATACTACTCAAATTTTCGTATCCGCGCATCAATACTCCTAGAGAACAAGGATACTACACTGTTTATAATGCATTGTGGGTCAATAATACTACAATCAATCCACCATGACAGACAGTGAGAAAAATGATAGCAAAGATAGCGGTAAGGACAAAGAATCCAAAGAGAATCTATTTCAAATAATGGATGAAATCATAGATCAACTCAACGTTACAAAAAAGATATTCATTATAATGATATTAACTCTTATGATTATTCCACCATTATCTTTTGCTATTACATTCGCATTATTTGGACCACCATTTCCATTTGACGGTAGTAGAGTTCTACATGAAAGATTTGGTCCACAGCCGCAATTTGGTCACTATTTTGGCATAGTTCGATTTCTTCCGTTTCTGATCTCCCTTGTATGGTTAGGGATTGGAATAAGGCAATGGTTTGTGCTTTCAAAATGGACTAAAAGATATGAGCACTATAAGGAATTACAGAGAAAAATAGACCAGAAATTGGACTATGATGACGAAAACGGATATAGTGACAAAGTGAGATGAGTCCAATAGGATCTTCTTAGCTATCGCAGTATGTACAAAGTGCGAAATACGATCAACAAGAACGTAAAAATTGTACGTACATCATTAATATTCATTTTGGAATAGCTGTCTTTATTCATAATGATCCTTGACTTCATTTTCCAATTTAGTTCTCATTTTCATTAAAGAATAATGCTGAATTATATGCCCTATTACTGAGTTGAGAATCAATAAGTGCGAATATGAATTCACCTCCAATCACACAAATAATCTATATAAAAAGAAAAAAAGAGTTTTTCATATTATCATTGTTCTCTATTGTCGATCTAGCTGGATACTACAATAGGTTCTTCCTGTTGTTGTATCTCTTCATGATCGATTATAATAGAGTCTTGATCTTCCTCTTTCATAATCTTGCTTCTGGTTCTGTATCTATATAGCAAGTCATAATCAATGCAGTCGCACATAGTTGTAATAGTTATTATTAATTTTATGCTATTAATGGGTTTCAATTCGGAATACCTTTTACTTTGCTGTTAGATAGTTGTAGAACATGACAAGATGAAGTCAGAAAGTTAAAATTAATGCAAAGTGAATATGTCGTCGAAATCATATCTATAATTTATGATAACCAATAATAAGTTAATCCTTTTCGTCGTCTTGTCAAATTAATGTCTGAAATGAATTGTTTTCATATCTTCTGTCTGTCAAAGATAATAATGCTGAGGATACATCATTATTAATGATATGAATCTTAGTTGTAATCTTTGCTGACATCAAAACTCATTGATTTCGATCAAGTTATAACATGCTAGATCTCATTATCACAATAATTATCTGATGAAACTCTATCTTGGCCTTAGCGTAGTATAGACATTTTGCCTGTAGTTCACTTGATCTTGGATACGATCTGCACCTTGATTCATTCTGGAAATGCCAAGCGGCTTATTCCACTCTCTGCCGATTGCCCATAGAGATCTGGATATATGTAATGGCCTCGCTCCTTATCTGGCTTGTCCTCCTCAACCTGTACACGGTGAGCACTAGCCGATGGATCCATACAAATCCTCGTAACTTACCATGAGACTTTCATGCTAGAAGTACCGCCTGCGATCCTGAAACTACTGTGGTAATGGTTATTATTGTTATTGGCATCGTCGATAGTATCAATGTTGGCTGCACTAGATTCAGATATTTCCTTGGCAATGTAGAAATTTGGTCCAGGAGCACTTATAGCAGTAAGCTGATAAAGATAGTCATTGTTTAGTGCACTAAACCAATCTGGCAGATCAACTTGTGCTTCACCTTTCTTGTCCAATATAAGAGTATCAGACATCCTTCCATTATCTGTAGTTACAGCTGACAAGAGATATGATAGTGAGGATAATCATTGGCTGGTAAGAGACGGCTTGCATGCATTAAGAGTCCCAGCTCGCTTTGAACATGTACCGATATGGAGAACAT
>JBEDUN010000056.1:0-4818 GCA_040414675.1 Nitrososphaeraceae archaeon
ATGAACAGATAATTAGAAGTCTACGTACAGATGCTGACAAGTGCGAAGAATATCATGATATGGGTACTAATGACTTTTTGATTGGTGTTATGGAAAAACATGAAAAGATGGCATGGATGTTACGTGCCCACTTAGACAAACCGTAACTATCACAAGAACTACCATAAGATAAGACTATTTTATCTTTATTATTTTTACTAAGCGGCTAAATGGGATTCTCATATTCATACATATTTTTGTATTTTGATATAATTGCAACTGCAAAATATTCTTTTATAAAGTACATTTTGTTAGACACTTTGCCTCTGCTTTCTTTGTGTATTATGTTATTATTTGTTATATATCTCTCTCGATGCACTAAATTGTTATTTCCATAGTTAATAGTAAATAGTGAATCCATCTCATACGATTAGGTAATTTTTATAATTGTGTTTAATAACATCATTTGTCATTATCTATTATGACTGAAAATTTTATTCATAAATTTATCATTTGCTTGATTACTTACTCATCCCTATATGTTGTAGAGGATGCAAGCAAATAGAACATGTCATTACAAGAATATCATAACAAGAGGAATTTTGACAAGACACCTGAACCAACTGACATAACAAGTAACAAGGGTAAAGAAGGATCTCGCCCCCTAAGATTTGTTGTACAAAAACACCAAGCCAGACGATTACATTATGATTTTAGATTAGAAACAGAAGATGGTGTGTTAAAGTCATGGGCAGTACCAAAGGGGATTTCCATAGATCCTAAAGTAAAAAGACTCGCGGTATTGACTGAAGATCATCCGCTAGATTATTTGAATTTTGAGGGAGTAATACCTGAGGGAAATTATGGCGCTGGTTCAGTGATTGTTTGGGATACTGGCAAGTATGTGGCAAAAGATCCAAAACAGACACTTTCTCAACAGTTTAATAATGGTAAAATCGAGTTCAGTTTATTTGGAAAAAAGCTAGCTGGTAAATATTTCTTGGTGAGGACTGCGCGGCAAAACCAATGGCTAATGATAAAAGGTGCAGATGAATTTGCATCTACTACTGAAGATTTGATTATTGGTAGACCAGAGTCAGTTCTAACTTATTTGACAAACGAAGATTTGAAGATACATAATAAAACAGGCCCCAGCCTCAGATCCAAACATATTCCTTCTCATAAGTTACCTAATACTAGAACGAACAAGACAAAACTGACTATCAACAATCAAGCTGAGGATAATGAAAATAATGACAGCGATGATTATGGAAACACAAGTAGAGGTAGAATTGAAAACACTGATCTAATACTAAGAAACTTATCAATTATAAAAGATTCCGAATTTCCAAATAGTATAAAACCTATGTTAGCTATGCCCATTGATAGACCGTTCGATAATAAGGAATGGGTTTTTGAAATCAAGTGGGATGGAGTTAGGGCTATTTTATTTCTTAACAAAACTGACAAGACTGGGCCAATATTAGAATTGTCGTCTAGAACAGGTAAATCCATTTTACATAGATATCCAGAAATTACACAAGCCTTAGAATTATCTGACACCATAACATGTAGCAGGTCAGTTGTATTAGATGGTGAAATCGTTGTGTTAGATAGCCGTGGCCATCCAAATTTTCAAAGCCATCAGAAAAGAATGAATGTTGAGTATGGCCGAGATATACAGATTCTTTCGCGTCAAATCCCTGCAACATATTATCTGTTTGATATATTATATCTTGATGGCAAATCCCTTGAGAATCTAGATTTTGCAGAAAGAAGAAGAATTCTTTCAAGTATTGTCAAGACAAACCATAGAATTAAGATCTCAGAATTTTTCGAAGAGTACGGAATCTCCTTATATGATAAAATAAAAGAAATGGGCCTTGAGGGGATTATTGCAAAGAAGAAGAGCAGCATATATTCGCAGGGAACAAGATCAAGAGATTGGTTAAAAATTAAAGATGTCAAGACACAAGATTGCGTAGTTATAGGATATACCAGGGGAGAAGGAAATAGAGAGAATTATTTTGGATCCCTCCTTCTTGCTGCATACGATAATAATGCTCATGAACAGAGATTTGTTGGCCATACAGGAAGCGGATTTAATTTTGAACAACTAGATGATATATATACAAAGCTGATAGAAATGACAACAAGCAAATGTCCTATCAGATGTGTGCCATATACAAATCGAGATCCGATCTGGATAAGTCCTGAACTTGTTGCAGAAATAAAGTACAATAATTGGACAAATGACGGAATTATGCGAGCACCAATCTTTCTTAGATTTAGGGAAGATAAAAAACCTGAGGAGTGCACAATTGAAGATGAACGGCGCGTAGAAGAAGTTATTGTTACTAATACTAATACTAATACTAATACTACTTCTTTTTCTAAATCTTCAAAAGATCAGAATAAAGCGGCATTCAAACAAAAAACCTCAGGAATAATTATGAATAATGACACTGTGCAAAAAATGGACAAGAACCTCTCATCACATTCTTTATCATCTTCCACCACCTTGGACATATCATCCTTCTCATCCTCAGCATTGTCGTCATCATATCCTGAATTCTCCAATCTTGGCAAAGTATTCTGGCCAGAAACCAAAGAGCATCCAGAATTAACAAAAGGAAATTTAATAGAGTTTTATGACAAAATTAGTAACTATATTCTCCCACACCTTAAGAATAGGCCACTATCATTGAGCAGGTACCCGGATGGCATAGAAGGTAAACACTTTTACCATAAGAATTGGGACAAAGAAAAGCCTGCGTATGTAGAGACAGTAAAAATACATTCAGAATCAGCTAACAACACAATAAACTACCTAGTTTGTAACAATAAAGATACGTTACTTTGGATAGCTAACTTGGGCTCTATTGAAATTCACCCCTGGTATAGTAGTGTAAACAATTTTGATGCTTGTGCTAAACAAAGTAATGGAAAGGAAATGCAAGTAGTAGACGAAGAAAAATGTGGACTAGGATTTCCTGACTTTATCGTATTTGATCTAGATCCCTATATCTATTCGGGATTTGAACGACGAAAAGGAGACGAGGATACATCAGAAGCAACAGAACCTGAATATAATATTAAAGGTTTCAAAGCAGCTGTGAATATAGCATACCATATGAAAGATCTTTTTGATCAGCTAAAGATTACTATGTATGTAAAAACCTCTGGTAAAACTGGACTACATATCTATATACCAATTGATGCATCTACTTATACGTATAGCCAGACCAGGAGCTTTGCCAAGACCTTAGGTATGTTGTTACTTAAAAGATATCCAAACAAAATTACGATGCAGTGGGATACTGCGCAGAGAAAGGACAAAGTTTTTTTCGATTACAATCAGAATTCTAAAGGAAAGACAATGGCATCTGTTTTTTCTGCTAGACCAACTACCTCTGCTACGATATCTATGCCTGTGAGATGGGATAAATTGAACGAGATTTATCCCACAGATTTTACCATTCTCAATGTGTCTGAAATTATAAACCGATCTACATATATAGACACTTGGAAAGATATATTGAATAATAGACAAGATATAATTAAAATATTGGAAGAATTAAACCTGGATTAGATTATGTTAGATTGACTGCACTATTACTATATGTTATTAGGCGTTAAAGATTGATTGTTTTGGGCTCATGACATTGAATAACTTGGTTCAGCATTGATAAAATAAAAGTTCGATGATAATTGTACTTGCATTTCTAGTGTCTGTCGCTGGCTGGCACATTGACCTACCATCGCCCACCATTCACCAGTGATTGTAGGATGCCAGCGACTATGACATCATTTTGTTTCCTCTCTCAATAAACTACCAGAAGATTATGACATGTTGTAACACAGCCAGTAAAAAATAGACGAATCAAAAAAGAAATCTAATTAGTTATTTGCAAAACTGCAACAAGAGTTATACAGGACAATCTATGCTCCTCGACTAAATATGTCACAGTTCCAGCGCTTATATCATTATTAGAAGCGAATTCATCCCTTGGTATTTTCCTTTTAACCATTCTGTATTATCAGAGATTTGAAATCATCAGGAAGCTTTGGCGTATGTCCCTATTAAACTCACGTCTATTAGGTACCGTCAAATGTGTCATATCTTTAGTCAAATACGTCAAATACGTCATATAAATAACTATATCGTAAATATTAGTATTTGATACGGAAAAATAAAGAATGAGCGGCTTGGTCAAGAGGTCTAATCTATAGACATTATTAATTCAATCTTATGTTTTTTATGCTTTTTGTGAGTAATTATTACAATTTATACAGAATTGGAATCAGAATATAAATTATAAGACAATTAATCTCAACTATAATAGATCAATTCAACAATAAAACCAAATATACTATTATCATGTTAGGGTATCTGATTCTATGCTATGCCGAGTATCTCTTTAATTTTCTCAAATGGCTTCAATTAGAATGAATGTATTAGGTCTGATTTATTTTTTCTACTACTTTCTTATCCGTGTGTGCACTATGTTATTTAGGCCGCCCTTTAGCTTTATTTGAATCCTTTTCTGTCTAATGTACTTGGGCACTGTGCTTCGCCTTTTATTCATCCAAATCCCTTGATTCTATATCTGTTTTTGCAGTTTCATTATTTGTATAATTGTTTGGCTGAGTTACGGAAACTTTACGTTTCTTCTTAGTCATCTTGTCGTTCTCGCTCATTTATTCATCACCTTATTTTGGCCCTCTTTTATCATGTTTTGTAGATTGTTGTAAACTTGCCTTTAATGCAGCAACGAGATCCTTTGTTTCAGCCATTGGCTCAGCCTCTTCTGTGATAGTAAAGGTCTTGCCCTTTGA
>JBEDUN010000057.1:0-7508 GCA_040414675.1 Nitrososphaeraceae archaeon
GATGCGGTTGATTTACCACCACCATCTCTAGCATCAATTAATCGTCTAGTCAGAACAAGGGCAGTAGATAGCGAGGATAATGACAAGAATAAGAAAATTGGCGGAATGCTCTCGCGCGAGTCTGGTACCGCTACTAATGGATTTAGAAAAGCGGTAGATTCTGCAGTGAGAAGGATTCATGCATTAATAGCAAAAAGTGGAAGACAAGGATTAGATGTAGATATAATTCAAGAGACCTTCGCAGTTGAAGATTCTGTTTTACTAGACGCATTGAAAAAGCTTGAAAAACTGAATACTATACAATGGCTTGATGATACACGAGTTATTCTCTCTGAGAATTTGGTAATGACTAGTGGCCTTTTATAGACTGCCTATAGAACAAAAGTCAGACTCTTTAAATAAAATTATTCAAAGGTGGTTTAATGTCGACCAGGAATAATTGTGCATTCCGACTTTATACTAATGGGGTGGGTCGACTCCCCATTAGACTGATTTTAAGCAGATTAATTAAATGGATTTCCTCTACTTCTCAATAATGTGAATTATTCTTTTTCTTCATTTTTTACCATCATTTTCGTGCTGATACTTATACCCTTTTTAGTAGCACATAATTCCTGAATTTGTTTGCCATCACCATCACCATCACTATTGACAGAGGTTACTTTAGAGCACCAGACAGTACACGCGCCTTGGGCATTACATTTTAGACCTTGTGGATCGCCAAAATGAAGATTATCCTTCGCATATGCTACGTATGAATATGAACTGATAATCGCTGCACCTATCAAGGCAGTTCCTATAACTACTAAAACAACCAATAATCTCTTCATTTATTTTAATAAATTGAGGTGCTCTATTTTAACAACCATAATCTAAGATCGTTATCTTAAGTCAATAAAAATATTGACAAAATGTTTAGAAATTATCATGATAGGGTATGACTATAGCAGCAAGTAGAATTATACCACCAATTAATTCAATTTACTTGCAACTTGTAAATATCTTGTTAGACAGTGTGCGGAATATCATGACGCAATCCTAACCCATACTATCGTCAACAAACTCTAATCTTCATTCATTCTTTCAAATAACATTGCATTAGTGTCTCAAAAAGACCACGTATTTGAATAGATTATACATTGATAGATTTCCATATTGTTATCTATTATTATCTACATGGACTACTAGTGTCAGTTTAGTGTATTGCCACTAGTGAGATCATTGAGTCAACTTAAGTATAGATCTCCACTGTTTCTGTTGTATCTTATTTCAGACATAGGAATTACACTAAAATGGTGATCATACAAATATTTCATTTCCCTAGAGAATAGATTTACATCAGTGTCATACCGATTTTTTGAATAGCTCATATTAGAAGTATTAGTAAAGTTGTGATAGGTAATAATAGGAATGGTGTTTATTGTTCCACCACCATTGTATTTATCCTGACTATTCACTTCTTGTATAAATTGCTCAAACATCTGTGTAGAATTATATGAATTATTTGTGTTGTTGTGAACATGATGCGTCCAGCTTCTAACAGAATATCTATCTGCCTTTCCTAACGTATCATAGTTAACAGTACTAGTCAAATTACTGCTTTTATTGTTATTGTTGTCATTATTGATAATGCTATTAATAAGTACACTTGGAATATGATTATTGCCACATTCCCCATTAGAGTAATCAGTTTCATTGATACGTCCCTTCTTATCTTCCACTGATAAATTACAATTCAAGAACGCAAGTGGCTTATCTCCAGTTCTTCCTAGTTGATAATACTTTGCTACCGTGTTTATTACGGTGATATTGGTATGTCCTATATCATAAGGATATGCAAAAATTGGAACATCATTATTATTTATGTTCTGACTTGTACTATGATCTATAATACATTGTTTTGACTGTCCTATTTCATAATTTAGTTGCTGTTGTGAAAGATCGTCTAGTGGAATATGATTCATACTATGTGATTCTATATCATGACCCTGTCTTTCCAATGTTTGAACGTCATTCCATGTCATTCTATCAGGGCTTTTTCCTACATAATTACAAACAATAAAATAACTTGCTTTGAAGCCAAATTTATCAAGTATTGGCTTAGCATAGGTAAACTGACTCTTCCATGCATCATCAAAGGCAACTATTACTGCATGAGCATTATTCTTGCTATTGCCATTATTCACAATATTGTTAATGTTACTTGAGTTATTGATACTACCTGTAAATGAATTAATACCATACACAAAATTCAATGAATACAAAGACCATAGCAGTAAGATAACTGCTAGTAACATACTACTAACTAAATGTAAACAATCACAAAAAATTCTCTTTACCCTCAACTAAACATTCCGTCATTTGATATCTAAGTTGAGATATTTTACTATAAGCTAACGTTGTTAATTGACATTGTTAACTAACCGGTTTGGCATATGATTATAGAACTGGAGATCCTATAATCATATCTGAAATAGGGGCTTTTATTTTAAATTGTAAAAAATAATATATTAAAAAGGTTTTCTGTATTGAGAGATCTAGTGCATAGACTTACGTCTAGGTATGATGACTATAGGTTATGGGCGAGTCTATCATGAGGCAGACGTCTCATAAATATCGACATCTCTTTGCTCTATGATAAATCGGGAAGGTCTAACAGGTTCTATTTAGTCTATATTGAATGAAAGGGTGCTATATGCTATAATCTTTGAGGATCATGCATATATGCTATCTTGCAGTAAGCGGCTTAATGTACAGACAATACATGTTTGTCATAATGGCGGCAATACTGTTGACTGCACTCGTAACAATTGCTCTGAGCTCTGTCAGTGATACTGCACACGCGGCTAAAGTTGTAATTATAAAAAAGAAGGGGGGTTCTAATATGACTAATGCCACTGGTGCTGGCGCTAATATGACTGGTGCTGGCGCTAATATGACAAAGTAGCAACAGGTCTTAGTAGCCTGTTATAACAGCAAACATCCTCTACATATTTTTTGTACCTAGAATACCACCAAATACAATAATAATAATAATAAATAAGCTGTTTGCCAGGTTTTATGCGATTGAATCAACCAGTATAGCAAAACAACCCTACATATGCTGATTTTTGGTTCTAGTATTGGTGTCTTCGATTGTATTATATTCAACTTACTATTTATCTTCTTTGATACTATTTGTGAAGAAAGAATTGTGGATAATAACAATTTGTAGTATAGCGAATAGGTAACACAAATTTACAGTATTTATTAAATGTGCTATACAATAATCTAAATATACTACAATATTTTATTACTTTTTGATTTGCAAATTAGCAAAAAAATGACGTCTGGAATTACAATGGTGCTAATAGCAACAGTAAGTGCAGCTCTTCTGACCATTCCTACAAAAGTTACAATGGCACAGACATCCCCAGGAAACCAAACTATGCAAGGAATGTCAGATAATCAAGTAAAAATGATGAAAGCGCTGATAGCAATAAAAGTAGCTCAAATAAGGTCAAATCATCCATTACTTGCTGCTATAGCTGACAAGATACAGACTATGGATATAAAAGATACTCTAAGGTATTTGGTGGGCGTAGATATAGTAACTAATCTATTAAAAGCACATGCTGATCAACTGACAAGTCAAACAGCAAGCAATCAAACTGCGACTCAGTGATACAATAGGAGACATTCATTATCTAATAATTATGATCCTCTAATTTTTTTTCTATGTCTCTAGTGATTGCCTTCATAATTGATACTATCTTTCAGAGTATTCCTCTCTCTATCTTTCACCAATCCCAGTTACCTAATACTCGATTAACTTTAGATACTATCAGTATCTATGGCTGTGATTAGTGGCGAAAAGAGCGCGAGTTTGTGCTCCTTATTCCTCATCTATATTAACAGGTGCTTGAACCAATATTTCTGAATACGATATATAGTCAATGTATACAAAAAGTGGACAGGTCTTTGAGGCTACCTGACTACATGGTAGAATCTTTTTCTAGAGTCTAGGTATATTTTATTTATATATACGTAAACGTTTGAAATGTACAGGAACATTGTAATGTACTCTAATTATAGTACTAAAGTAAAACTTGTAACAATTGCTCTAACATTAATCTCCTCGATATCTTTTAGCTTGTCACTAAATATGTCTCATACCCCACAGGTTATTAATAACTTAGCCTTTGCGCAACAGAATCCAATACTGCCCAATTATAAAGGAGATCATCGAGCTTTAGAATCATCCAATACTATCGGTAATAAGGCGAATTTGGCTTCTAGCGAGATTCAGCCCAACTCACTGGTACATTACCAACCTATAACTCCTGCCAGCCATTATTATACAGGCAGTTCCAATAAAGCAAGTATAAACAGTTTTCCGATATCGACAACTAATATGACCAGTTTAACTAATCCTTCAGCTACTGTTCAAACTGTTTCGCTAGTACACTATCAACCTATTACCCCAGCAGGTTCAGAGGATCCCATTACAAGTACGAATTCTGCCGGACCTGAGCATACAAGCACGAATGATAATGGTGGCAGTCATCATAACAACAATAACAACGACAACAGCCACAATGGAGGAAGTCATTCGGATAGTACTCATCACAAGTCTTCTAACCACGATAATGATAGTCATGGTGGAGGAACTGGTAGTAGTCATCACAATAGTCACCATTCTGATAGCCATGATCACGGTGGAGCATCTGCATCAGCATCTGCAGGTGGTGGTGATGGAGCATCTGCATCAGCATCTGCATGATAAGTATATCCCATGCATGCACTAGGTCGTGATGGCAACTAGATAACTACGACTGCAGGCAGGCCATATTGTCATAAAGCACAATTCACATCATATAGAGCTAAGAAATTGCTTATTACAATTGCTGTTCTATATCGATAGTGGTTGGTTAGACCAAAGAAAGAAAGAAAGATAGTCATTGTTAAGTTACGTAGTGGATATGATCTTATAGAACAATGCTTATAATAATCACACTCCATTACTTCAATTTCAATGGCAAAAATGCAAAAGAAGAATCTAGATACATCACCTGACGAAGTACGGAAATTTGAGAACGGCAAAATTGAGCTTGCAAATCTCGGTGATGTGACGATAGGTAGAGCAATATTAGAACCAGGTTGGAGTTGGGAGAAATGTGTCAAGCCTCTAGTGAAGACAGACAGTTGTCAGGCGCCGCATACTCAGTATATAGTTTCTGGTAGAATCAAAGTGGTAATGGATGATGGTACCGAAGAAGAATTTGGCCCTGGAGATGCTGCGCTAATTCCACCTGGACATAATGCGTGGGTTGTAGGAAACGAACCTGTAATTGGTATTGACTTTACAGGCCTGAAAGATTACGCAAAGAGTTGAAGTTAACCGAAATATACTATAAAATGACCGTTTGATTCTTTTTCTTTTTCTTCTTTTTCTTTTAATTTTGACAATATAGTTACAGATTGATAGTGGCATAGGATTTCTATAGAATGAGGACTGTAGGTAGAGTGAGATCAGTCTATTAATCCCTACTTATTAGCCGAAACCTACAATATCGGAGCGATTTCAAGCTCATGTAAGTAATCCTTAATATAGTAACATTATAGCAGAGCAGTATAAAAAATGTAGTTGGAATTTATGAACTGATGCGGAAGCATTTACCTGATTCGTCATTATCAAGTCTTGCGTAACCGGTAGGACATGGACCCTTAGGAAAGCAATTCCCCTTATCATTAGCAGAAAACCCAGATGGACATTTACCTGTTGTTGGGTCGGGTTTACATTTAGCTAGACCATCAGGATTAAAGGCACAGTCTTTATCTGGTTTAGCCGTCTGAGCTACCGGTAGCCTCGCTGCCAGAGCTAGAACCACTCGATCCGCTATCAGACTTAGATTTAGCCAGAAGCATCCAATTACTAGCACTGGCCATAGTATAGGACATCATGAGCAAATGGCTATAGCGCTTACTACAACTAATTTTTTATTCATATATACTCACAACTACTACTAAGACGACGTATTAAACATATTATTCAATGCGTACGACCACCAAGTTGGCTAGTTATACTTACCTTCATGTTCATCAACTTTATGATGTTGTTGTAAGAAATGTTTGTAATATTTTATTGCGAAAAGTGCGGTAAGCTATTAGTATCGATATCAACAACTAATGACAGAAAAGCAATTAATCTTAGGAATAACCTGTCGATAATGATAGGTAAAGAATAGCAAATAGTGATGTATTTGAATATTTCATTAATCCTTCTAATCACTTTCACTTTTATTGGTATTACCAAATAATATAATATTGTAATAATATCGCAAGCTACGTAATCCGATTCTATCTCATTCTTAATATTCAAAAAGTTACGATTCAGACACAATTCCACAATCAATAAGGATCATCACATGTAGAATCAAAAGACTACTAATAATAATTATAATACTTAGCTCTGTCGGGTTAAAGTTATACATAGATCGTGCCGAAATTCATGGACCATTTATTCTAAGACAAAAGAGTTTATGATATCTACAAAGATTTATCTATACTTTAATTAACAACGCTGAGCCAAGAGGACTGTTTAGAATTTTTCATTCAGTAAGTTTAGAAATCTGTCACATTTCACGTCTATCTATAAGTCAGAAATCATTGTTATGTCAATATCGCATTTCCATATGGTTCAAGGACTTAAATAGTAGGCCGAAATTATTTCTTCTTCTTTATGCCTTTAAGATATTCTCTCATTGACTCTACGATAAGAGCAGTTGCCGTTGTTTTCATGTCTATAGCCAAATGCTTAAAAGCATCTAATAGATCGGTAGGAATTTTAATTGTAGTCTTAGTTTCTTCTCCTACCGTTTCATCATTCTCATCCATATACCATATATACATATACACAGATGTATTTATGCATGTCTAGACATACAAGGACTATGCCATATATCTATATATATGTCATGACTTACATAACATATAATATGTCTAACCGTATATTCTCAGGGATAGCAAATATGATCACACCGCCGACTATGCTGTTCTCAACTAGTACAATTACGATGACAAAGCAAGTAGTTGCATTCAAAGATCCTAAGCATTGTGAGGGCATTTTGTTAGAGTGTGGAATAAAATAACAATCGATGAGCTAAAGAGGTGACATAATCAATGAATAGTAATAATAGTAAATTTCAATTTAACAAGGTTTTGATAATAGGTCTAGGACAGCTAGGTTTACCTGTAGCAAAATATGTTAAGGAGAAAGGATTTGACGTCTACGGATACGATATTAGTCCAAAAGCTATAGACCGTGCACAGAAAATAGCTGGAATAAAGAGGATTAGAGATGAGGCTAAGGATAATGGTAATAGTACTACTAGTACATACAATTTTAGCGAATTTGATGTCTTTATTATCTGTGTTTCTACGCACAAACCAGATGACATGTTTTCTCCACAAATAGATGGTCTACTATCCATAGTTGAAAAGATATCAAAAGAAGCAAAGAATGGAGC
>JBEDUN010000058.1:0-41379 GCA_040414675.1 Nitrososphaeraceae archaeon
AACCCCCAGTAATTGCGCATGCTCCCATAGCTATTACGTACTTTGGGTCAGGCATCTGATCATAAACCATTCTAAGCCTTGGCGCCATTTTTCTAGTAACTGTACCCTGAACTACGACCAAATCGCATTGCCGCAATGAACCGAAAGCCTCTATAATACCGAATCTTTCGACGTCATACCTTGGTCCAGATGCCGCCCCAAATTCGACACTACAGCAAGCAGTTTCTAGATGTACAGGCCACAAAGACCAAATTCTTCCCCAATTAATAGCATACCCTAAGGGCTGATCAAGAGCCTTTACCAACACATCACCAAGTTTGCTCACTAGAATATTGAAGTTTGCAGGGTTTATCAAATCCTTTAGCATGGCCCCTCACCTACTCGTTTACTGCTAGGATATTTAATGTTTATCAGAGAATAAATATTCACCAAATTCCTTTCCTCCCTGATAAATAGAGGGCATAACCCATTGCTGCAAACATTATACCCAGAAAACCCATCATTGGTAGAGTCGCAGTCTTTGGTATCGAAAATAAAGATACTGCCCAAATATATAGAAAAATTGCCATTACGTCGAAAACAACAAACATCAGAATGTAGGCATAATACTGCATCATAAAATGCGTACGACCTTCTCCACTCGGCACTTGGCCACACTCCATTGGAAGGTATTTGACCGGATTGTATCTTTTTCGCGGTGAGAGTAACTTCGAAATAAATAGAGCAGGAATTGAAGCTACAAGACCAAACCCCAACATGTAAAGTATTGGTGCAAAGTCACTACTCGATTCCCCAACCAAGTTATCAGATGCTGATTTAGAATGATATAAAAATCTTGCTTTAGCGTCTAAGAACCAAATTAAAAAGATTTCTTGCCGCTAATTTTGGATGATTCATAGCCAACTTTAGCACATTTTTCGTAGTAAACTCAGCCTTGATGAAATCTAAAAATTCCTCTGCCGACAAATCTCTTAAAATATCAATTTCTCTATCCCATTCGGCATCTGATAGACCCATCCATCTTGATTGAACCTTCAATGCTGAATTAATTTTTGAACCAATTTGTTTTCGCCAGGCGTTATCATATTCTAATAACGATTCCTTTTTTGATCCTTTCGATATCGCTCTAGCACCAACAGCACCTGCTAATCGACCGAATTCTATAGCATATCTTATTCCTTCGAGAACGAGCGGATTTGATTGACCAGCAGAATCACCTACAAGTATTAGGCCATCGTAGACACTCGGCCTTTGTATCCCATCATTTGGTATGAATCCAAAATGAAATTCTACGGGTTCAATCCTTCCCATCCTGTCTAATGGCTTAAGTTTTTTTTGCAAAATTGAATGTAGTTTTGTAGTTGGGTCTTCATCTGAATAGGGTTTCCCAGTTCCTACACCAACTCTGATTCGATTTTTAGAAACCGGGAAAACCCATGCATAGCCTGCAGAAGAATATGAACTTCCTACCATCAAGTTCCAGGTGTCTACGTCGACCTTTTCGCAGTAGCACTCATATTCTGCACCTACACCGTAGGCATTCCAACCATTCACGACTCCCATTCGCTTTGCTATGACACTATTAAATCCACTTGCATCTATGAGCAGATTGGCTTCTATGCTGAGACTTCCTTCTGGAGTCCTAATCTTGAGACCCGCAATATTACCACTGGAATCTTTTATAATATCATGTACTGTACTTCGCACCATAATCTTAGTACCTGCTTCCGCAGCTTCAAAGGCTAAATGTTGATAGACTCTACGAACATCAAGTACACAAGATTCTGCGCGTTTGCCCGAGATCATAACCTCATTTGAAGGAGAGATAAAGGAGTAATTCTTAATTGGATTGTAATAACTGCGAGAAATTCCAAGCTTGTCCATACTACTTATCCATGTCACGCCGCTAGTTCGAATATTATGAGCTATAGATGCATCTCTCTCAAACAAGATAACTTTTGATCCTTGGCTAGAAGCTGAATATGCAGCAGAGAGACCAGCCGGTCCTCCCCCTACAATTGCTATATCATATCTCTCCATAAATCCTCAATATTCAAAGTAATGTATATTTCATTTTGAAATATTTGATTTGTTCTAATCATTGAAAACAGGCAAATCACGACATTAATCCTTCTGCCTTACACTGTCCTTAACTTGTATCTCCAAGGATACACGTTATATCATAATAATCATGCAAGTGCACTATTGAACAAATACACCCCCTACTGTCCGATAAATGCGATATTCTCAATCCGGATATGAGGCAATACAGAGTCGGAAAAGAATTTTCGTTGTCTTGATATTCCTGTGATATTTTTGAGTGCATCGAATACATTTCCCGCGATCATCACCTCTCTTACCGGAAAGGTAATCTCTCCGTTTAGTATATAGTGTCCTCCTTTTACGACCCCGGAGAATTCCCCGCTTATAGGATTCACGTTACCAGAGAACCTATTTAGTACTATACCCCGATTAATTTCAGATACAAGGGTACCCAAGTCACTTGAGCCAGGCTTTATCACTAAATTGGTTGACGAAACGACCGGGGGTGTACTTGGACCTCCAGCTGCATTGCCAGTACTTTCAACTTGATCTTTAGCCGCTGTGTAAGTATTATAAAGGAAGCTTTTCAGAACACCAGAATCGATAATTTTCGTGCGGCAGTGTGGGATTCCTTCCCTATCAAAGCTAGCTGCTGCGAGACTTCTCGAATCTGTCGGATCGTCTTCGATCGTTAGAAGATTAGAGGAGACTATTTTCCCAATTTTTTCTTGAAATTTGCTTGCCTTCTTTTGAACTGAATCAGAGTTTATGGAATGAATAATGGTTTCGAGGAGCAATTCTGATACTGCAGAAGGGCTCAATATCATATCACCGTTAAAGCTATTAATTTTCTTTGCACCTAAGGATTTGAGAGTATTTTTTGCAAGACTCTCAGCAGAAGTAGATACGTTTACATCGGCTAACATATGACAACCATCGGTCTGAATATCAAAACTAGATACGTCTTCTCCATCTATAGCCATACCCAATATTGACCAGAAAAATGATGTAATTTTCTCACTGTGGCATATACCGTTAGAATTGTAAATCGAGTGATTCATGAAGGAATTTGTAAAGTTTCCGCTATCTACGCTTACCCTATTGTCAATAGATTTCGCAGCTTTTAGCATCAACGAGGCCAAATTAGTACATTCAGTCACTGTAAATGATTCAGCTGAGTTATCAAAGAGTTTAGGCCTCTGTATAACTTTATTTGCAGATATCGGTAATACGTTAAATTTATCTTCAGGACATACAGAGGCTACCTTCATTGCCCGAATGACACTTCGTTTTATGCTTTCTTCTGTCAGCGTATTGGCATAAGAGAATCCTAATCGTCGATTTACGAAAACTCTAATACCTAATCCAGCAATGGTATGCGCTTTGGCTTGCTTTATATCGTTATTTTCTATTAACACCTCAGATTCGAGATTTGTCATCGCATACGCCTCTGCTTCCGTCGCTCCAGATTTCTCTGCCTCCTTCACTGCATATTCACAAATACCGCCAAGCATTGAATGATTCACCCAAGACTCCCAACAGTAGCTGTACAACGTAGATGTGGCCCACCTCCATCTACTTTTGCGACTTGAAATTTCCCACAATATCCCGTTCCTATACCGTATGAGAAATCATTTCCGACCATGTCGACTGACTTTAGGACCTCAAATGCATTTCCTGATATCGTTGCACCTCGTTTTAGGCCTTTGATTTCACCCCCTTCGATAAGATGCAACTCTTGGGCACCAAACATGAATTCTCCATTAGCATCTGCTTGGCCATTTCTGGGGCCTTTAACTAGATAGCCGTACTTAGTTTCCTTTATAATATCTTCAAACTTATCATTTCCTGGTTTGATAAAGGTATTCCTCATTCTTATGATTGGTTCATCAGTATATTCGAAAGCTCGTGCATTTCCCGTAGGTTCTGTATCAAAGAGAAATGCTGTTTCTCTATTGTGCAAAAACGACTTAAGTTTACCGTTTTCTATCAAAACCGTATCTCCTGCTATCACTCCTTCATCATCTACTGCCAAACTGCCAGCGGCTCCGCCAGAGTAAGGAGACCGGCCACTATCGACGAGCGTTATCTTTTCACTTGCAACCATTGAGTCTAATTTATCCTTTACAATGGAGCCTGACAACACAAAATCGGCTTCGACCATGTGTCCAATTGCCTCATGTGATATAAGTCCCACCATCCCAGGATCAAGTATAACGGTGCTTTTTTCGCCCAATACATGCTTTGCTTCTAACAATTTTATGGCTCTTTCAGAAGATATCCTTGCATATTCTAGATGGTCATAGAATTGAAACAAGTCATTCCATCCGCCGGTAACGCCTCTACCTTCTGATGCAGTTATACTATCGCCACCCGAGTTGGCTATACAGGTGATAGTGAATTCAGGTTTAGAATCAAACGTTTCGAATTCAGCACCATCACTATTTACTATGATCTTGTGATCCAGGATTTCCAGGTAACTCGAGTATGCAGACTTTATATATTTAGAATGGCTTCTTGCCTCACGCTCAGCCTCCTTCGTAGTATTGATTTTTGTATCTATACCTATATCTTGTAGTCGACCTTTAACATCAGGCTCAAAAACACCTCTAGTGATGCGATGTGGCGTCTTCAAACCCCTAACTTTATCTTTCTTTATCGTTGACAGGGCTTTAGCGGTAGAAATAGCAGTATCTACGCAATTCTCAAGTTTATCATTCGATGTGTTATAGACGCTGCTAAATCCCCAGCACCCTTCGACAAGAGATCGAACACTCACTCCAGAGTTTTCAATAGTACTAATTTTTTCTAATTCTCCGTTACTAAATGTAACTTCATTTAGGACTCTAGATTGAAAACGAGCTTCAAGATAGTAATCTTCAGGATATTTCCTTATTAATGTCCTTAAATTTTCAATCGATAATCCGTCATTCATGTTAGCATTATCCGAAACCGAATCACGTTAATTATACCTAACTAGTGCAAGTATAAGAGGCTCTGCACAAATCTATAGAAAGATTATTTAACATACTTTATTTTGGCTCTAGAGTAAAGGCTTCGAATTCTCAAATTTGATTTAATTGCTAACTGTCTTACGGAGTTATGTAACCCAATTCTTAGATGGTAATAATGAATCTCAATACAATTTTACAATCCACAATGAAGCGATAATTAAATATGGCCCGAGATATGCTTACCCGTCTTATTGACAGATATTCGGTCGCACGATGTAGGGGCTAAATTCAATTTCACCTGTTGCGGGTCCTTTCTTTCTAGTGATTTTTATCCGGTGATGATATAATCTTGCAGATAGTTCCAGCAATCCCTGCTTCGGACTTTAAACAGGTTTCCTCTTGGAAAAATTCGGATCCCCTTTCAATAAGTAATCTTAAAGGTAGTATTATACTCATTGATTTTTGGACATATACATGCATATTTTGTCTTCGAACTCTCCCTTTAATGACGCTCTTGAATAATAAATACTCAAAATACGGTTTAAAAGTAATTCAAGCTCATTCCGCTGAGTATGAATTCGCTAGAACGATTGAGAATGTCGAAAATGCCTTATCGTACTATAAGTTAGATAGAATCCCAGTAGCTATAGATAATCAAAATAAGACTTGGGAAGCTTATGGCGATAGTTACTGGCCTAAGCATGTACTTATAGATCATAACGGGTTTGTTCGGTATGAGCATGCTGGATATGGTCGAATTAATGATTTTGAAATTCAAGTACGCGAGCTGTTGGAAGAAGCTGGGAACACTATTTCTGAACCTTGCGAAGAAAATGAACCTCATGATGAAATATATGATATTTACGGTATGCAGTTTGATGGAATCGCCCCGGAAACATGTGTCGGATATTCTAGGCTTAGGAAATTCGGAAATAAGCATAAAATGAAACCTAATGCACTTAACACCGCGATTGATCAGGGGGAGCATTTGGAGAACGTTGTTTACCTTCGTGGTTCATGGATTTGGGAGAGAGAAGGAGTAAGAGCATCCACGAAAGGAGATGCCACAGCATCAATCATGATGAGGTACAACGCAGCTTCTAAGGTTCATGCTATAATAGGTACAACTGATGGAACAGATTCTACCATAATGATTCATTTAGATGGAAAACCCGTAGAGAAAGACCAATTGGGCAGGAATGTAGTTCTTGTAGATGGTTCTTCACTGTGTATTGTTAATCACCCATTAATCTACAATTTGATAAATACTCAAACGACAGGTAGCCATGAGATAGAAATTGTTGCGTCTTCTGACAAAACTATTGTCTATACATTTGTATTCGGATAGAAGAGATGCAAATCTTTCTCATCTTATATCCTATTGTCAAAAGTGAACAAATAATTTCGAGTTGAGATTGGGATGGGCTGTAAGTGATTTCTTCGGCATATCAAAAAAACATCAATCGATAAAGAAAATCTTTGATATATCGAGGCAATTCTACCGCCGGAATGCTTGACCGTACTTATAGGGGCCAATATTTTAAGTGAGTTTAGAATAGGATAGGTAGATCGTAATAGGAATATCTATTTCGATTAGGACACAAACGAGCAGAGTCCAGAATTAATTACTTAAAATATACTAGTTAATTCAACTGATTGGCCAAAAGGATATTAGGAAATGGCCAAGGTTTTATTATTAGTTTACGCCGATATCAAATGCATGATAGAAACCAGCCATGCACCTCTAAGCGAAGGTGACAATGCACCAGACTTTACATTTGAGGATAATGACGGAAAGAACGTTAAGATATCTGATTATAAAAATAGAAGCAACATAATCGTGTATTTTTATCCAAAGGATTTTACTCCCGGATGTTCAACTGAAGCTGCCGAGTTCACGGAAGATTATAAGGAGTTTGCAAATCTAGGAATCGAGATATTAGGGATCAGCTCAGACACTAAGAGCTCACATGTTCGGTTCAGGGAAAGATTTCACATTCCTTACACTTTAGTTTCTGACCCTGAAAATATAATTTCCAAAAAGTATGGCATTTATGGTAAAAAAACATTTATGGGGAAGGAGTATCTGGGAGTTAGTCGTTCTACTTTTCTGATAGACAAGAACAGCAAAATAATAAAGATATTTCACAAGGTTAAGCCGGCCGGGCATAGTAAAGAGATCAAGGAATACTTTAACGCTCGGATGTCTTCAAGCTAGTCACATATTAGATAAGGTGCGGGAGATGGGATTTGAACCCACGAACCCCTTAGGGATAAGAGCCTCAGTCTTACGCCTTTGGCCAAGCTGGGCGACTCCCGCAACTGCTAAAGTGCGTCCTGAGGACTAATTTGAATATTACCACTACAATTTAGCATTAAAATCAAAACACGTTATAATATCAATATTCTTTGCAATAGCAATTCTGTTTACCAATCATAATGATTTTTATAAGTGTCAGAATGAACTCAGTTTGTGCTCGTTCCAGTTCGTTGTTTCACATGTGGAAAGATGGTTGGGGACAAATATCCAGAGTACGTTAACCGGATAAAGACAGATGATCCTAGGAAAGTGATGGATTCTCTGGGTATCACTCGTTATTGCTGCAGGAGAATGTTTGTCTCAACTTTGGAGACAATATACCAAGTTATCCCATATTACGAGGCTTTGCGAAGAAGAAAATCAGAAATCCTGTCTGAGATAGAGTAAATGCCTAAGAGATGCCTGCAATCAAGTCAGTTCACGGTAGATTAGTGTTCAACAGTAGAGGAAATGGAACTATAGAAGTTGAGGTAACGTCGGAGAACGGGTTTACTGGTAGAGTATGTGCACCTTCAGGAGCAAGCGTGGGAAAACATGAAGCTAAGAGCTTCCCATCTAACGATCCCAAGATGGGCTTGAAGGCACTTCAGAAGAATGCCCATAGGTTCATCGGAATCGATTCTCGTAACCAGCAAGCGATTTATGAAGTAATGAGGGAAATAGATTCTACACCGGAATATTCTTGCTTAGGTGGCGCAGTTGCGTTTGCTCTAAGTATTGCCGCGCTTGAATCGTGTTCAAAGGCCTTGGCAAAACCAATGTTTGAAATATTGAAGCGATCAAACACTTTCAAATTCCCATTTCCGTTAGGAAATGTTCTAGGAGGAGGAGCTCATGCCGGACCTGGGACTCCAGATATACAAGAAATTTTGATTGCCCCGCTGGGAGCCACCAATATTGATGAGGCTATCAGAATGAATTTTAGAGTTCATCAACAAGTCGGGAAGGAGATTGAGGCTATTGATCGACGATTCACTTACGGCAAAGGTGACGAAGGAGCATGGGCACCTAATATGGACAATGATAGAGCGCTCGAAATTGTCGCAAAGGCAGTTTCGAAATGTGGATTTGTTCTAGGCAAAGAAATCTGCATGGGAATCGATTTTGCTAGCTCGTCTCTTTGGAATGCCAAGTCCCAAAAATATGAGTACGTTCGTCAAGGCATAAGCCGCACGACTGAACAACAGATTGATTTTGTTAACAGCCTTGTTGACAAGTACAAGTTATTTTATGTAGAAGACCCGGTTAATGAAGAAGATTTCGAAAGTATGGCACTAATTACTCGGCGAAATAAGTCTTGCTTGATAACAGGTGATGACATGCTAGTAACTAATGCGTCTTTGGTGAAAAAGGCCGTTAAATACGGAGCTTGTAGTGCGGCAATACTAAAAGTAAATCAGGCAGGCAGTCTCTACGAATCATTACTATTCGCCAATGAATGTTCCAAAAATGGCATAAGGACAATAACATCACACCGTTCCGGGGAATCCACAGATCCTCATATATCTCATATCGCTATTGCAACTGAATCAACATTACTTAAGACTGGTATAATTGGAGGAGAGAGAGTTTCAAAATTGAATGAGCTCCTGCGTATTTCGGAGTATGGTTTAATAGAAGGCATGGCTGAGATTCCATTTGGCTAAAAATGAGTAATGACGATAATAACGAGATCCCTAAAGAAGCTATCAATCAGAAAGATGTAGAAAACGTTCAGGAGCCTTCACTGGAAGATAATGAAGTGTCTCAGGATTCGAACAACGTGGATCCTGAAGATAGCGTTTTATCAGATGCAACGGAAGAATCTGAAGAGACTGATTCATCGTATTCTGCAGAAGACAATCTAGAGAAAATGATTCTCTCTACTGGCATAAGGGTTGGTACGCCTGTAAAGACAAAATATATGACACCGTTTATTGTTAGGGCAAACCCCGAAGGCCTTTATATTCTTGATATAAGCAAGACATTAGCAAGAATTGATATAGCTGCGAAATTCATAGGACGATCTGATATCTCAAAAGTTGCAGTTGCTTCGGCAAGAGAATATGGCAAGACTCCAGTCGAAAAATTCTGTGAGTTGACTGGAGCGATTCCAATTCTGGGTAGATTTATGCCCGGGACTTTTACGAATCCATCATTACCCAAATACATGGAACCAGAGATTGTAATTGTGACAGACCCTCAGGCAGACCAGCAAGGTGTACTTGAGGCTACTCGAGCAGGAGTTCCGGTAATTGCTATTGCCAATAGTGATAATGTAACCTCAAAAGTGGATTTAGTTATCCCCGCAAATAATAGGGGAAGAAAAGCTCTAGCTACTGTATATTGGTTACTTGCTCGCGAAGTGATGAAAAAACAAGGTAATATCAAATCCGATAGTGAAATGAAAACACCAATTGATGATTTCGAAACAAAGCTAGTCGAGGAAGTTTCTTGAGTTTCGTACAGACAAGACAACCAGCTGTAGCAGGCATGTTTTATCCGTCCGATAAGGACGGACTCTCTAAATCAATCCTTCAAGCATTTTTAGATTCAAGGTTCGGTCCAGGCAAACTCCCACCAATGCCTAGATCTGAAGAGCGGATCTATGGGATAGTAACTCCGCATGCAGGGATAACTTATTCTGGTGCAGTAGCTGCTAATGGATTTTATGAGATTTCACCTTCCAATTATGAAGACATTGTGATGATTGGCCCTAATCATTACGGCATTGGATCAAAGGTTGCCATAATGAAAAATGGTACATGGGGTACTCCACTCGGGACAGTGGAGATCAATTCAGAGTTGGCACAGTTAATCGAAAAGAATTCCACATTGATCAAAGATGATGAATTCGCTCATAGCAGAGATCATTGTTTGGAAGTTCAAATTCCTTTCTTTCTATTCATTTGGAAAAGTGAATTTAGAATAGTACCGATCGTCATGATATCTCAAGACATGCAGACATCACTCGATGTAGGAAGATCAATAGCTAAGACGGTTTCTGGACCAGATACGCTTCTGGTAGCTTCATCTGACTTTACGCATTATGAATCTAATGAAGAAGCACACAGGAAAGATATAAAATTAATAGACTCGATTCTGAAGTTAGATGTTGCAAATTTCTACTCAGTTTTAGAAAGAGAGCAAATATCAGCATGTGGCTACGGCGCAATTGCGACAGTCATGACTGCAGCTAAATTGCGTGGTGCAACACAAGGTAAATTGTTGAGATATGCAACTAGCGGAGATGTTACAGGCGATAAGGATGCAGTAGTAGGTTACTCGTCAATAATTTTTACATGAGTAACCTTGGAATTACTTCCATTGCTTCTGCACCAGCAAAGATTATCCTCTTTGGTGAACATTTTGTAGTATATAATAATCCTGCAATTTTAATGGCAATTGACAAACGTATCCAAGTCAATGTGCAGCGAATACCTGAATGCGGTATACATATTCATTCTGACCTTCAGGAGCCTTTTCACGATAGATCGATTCAAGGTAAATCGAACAGACTGGAGGAAATAAAAAATGGACCTCTTTATCTCATTTACGACGCAATACTAAGATCGATACCAGATCCATTTGAAACTGGGATCGACATTAGAATCAAATCTGAAATTCCCGTTGGAATAGGCCTTGGGTCCTCCGGTGCAAGTTGTGTCGCGACTATCGCAGCTGTCGAAAATCTGTACAAAGTTCCTGAAAGACATAAGGTATGTTTGAAGGCAATGGCATCAGAGACCATTGTACACAAGGGATCATCTGGTGCAGACTGCTTTGCATCTACCTATGGTGGCATAATACACTATATTAGAAATCAGGGCTTTAGTAGAATAAATGTCCACAACATACCTCACTTAGTTTTACTAAATAGTGGTCTAAAACATTCTACTCGGTCGATGGTTTCCAGAGTGGAAGATTTCAAGATGCATAACGAATCAAAATTTAGGGATTTATGTATAAGAGCTTCTTTGATTTGTCAAAAAGGAATGTCTGCTATTCAGTCTGGAAACATTGAAGAAGTCGGCAGATTAATGACAGAAAATCACACGCTACTTCAAACATTAGGGGCATCACACGAAAAAGTAGATGAACTTGTACAGTTATGTAATAAATATGGTGCATTAGGATGCAAACTCACAGGTGCTGGAGGTGGAGGTAGCGTAGTAGCATTAATGACGGAAAAGAATTTATCTAGATTAGAATCACAGACCGTAAAGCTTCAATATGAAGTCTTACCAGTAACAATAGATAATCGGGGATTGGAAATACACTAACTTTAAATTCAGATATTATTATCGTCTTCTAGAATAATGCACACTGACCTAGTTTTAGTGAAATTGGGGGGATCAGTGGTAACTTTTAAGGATAAGCGGCTTACTCCTAATTATCAAGCAATTAATAATATTTGTAAGAGTATAAGGAAGTTAGACAAGCCTATCATAATTGTGCATGGAGGAGGATCATTTGGTCACTACTGGTCGGTTAAATACGATATGCATACTCGTCCAAAGAAATATGACACTGAAGGAATATCAATAGTACACCAATCAATGGTAACACTTAATGAGACGATAATCTCGGCGATGAAAAGACACAATCTTTTCCCATATTCCATTATGCCTAGTTCACTAACCTTCAAATTAAAGCCGTGTAATGAAAGAATATTAGATTTAGGAATTATTGCTAAACGAAAAATTATTCCTGTTACCTTTGGTGACGTCGTTCATTTTGAACGCGGTATGTTTTCAATTTTGTCTGGAGATGTTCTGATGACTATGCTTGCGGGTATTTTGAAGCCTGCCAAAGTAATTTTCGCAGTAAATGTTGATGGCGTTTATCAGAACATGAATAATGGCAAAATCGTGAATGAAATAGATAATACTAACTTAAAATCTCTTGAAATTTCTAGGGTAAAGTCAGATATTACAGGCGGCATGAGAAGAAAGCTGAATGAAGCTACGAAGATGGCATCTCAAGGGATGGATGTGATCATAGTTAATGGGCTTGTTCCTCGTAGAATAATTGATGCTATTACCAATAAAAAGGTCGATGGGACTTTGATTAGAGCGCTAAGAGAGGTTAAACATGCCTGATACATCTGATTTTTCTTCAGATTCAACAATTATATCTCAACGTAAGAAGGAAGGCATCGAGATTCCGCTGCAGAAGAATGTACAAGCTAGATCAACTTCAACGTACTTGGAAAATGTTAAGTTCTTACACAATGCCTTGCCTGAGATAAATTTCGATGAAATTGACACATCAACTACATTTTTGAATACTAGTTTTGGGGCACCGATCATAATAGACTCTATGACTGGCGGGACAGAAATGGCGTCTACTATCAATTCTAGATTGGCAAGGGTTGCAGAAAAGTATGGCTTTGCTATGGGAGTGGGGAGTCAACGCGCGGGCCTGCTGAACGACAAAATGGCAGATACATACGTAGTTGCCAGAAAAAATGCACCTAACGCGTTTTTGATTGCAAATATCGGTGGGGCTCAGCTGGCGAAGGGCTTGAGATTGGATGAGATTCAAAAAATAATAGATATGATTAAGGCCAATGCTCTGGCCATACACCTAAATCCACTGCAGGAACTGATCCAACCGGAAGGGGAACCGAGATACAAAGGAGTCTTAGAAAGAATCTCTGACCTAACCAAAAGTGTTTCGATCCCTATCATTGTAAAGGAAGTCGGAGCAGGAATATCCGGGGACGTTGCAAGCAAGCTGGAAAAAGTGGGAATATCAGCCATAAACGTAGCTGGATCTGGAGGCACTAGCTGGGCAGCGGTAGAGAAAGTAAGGGCGGAATCTGCAAAGGATAGAATTAAGACACATTTGGGAGAATTATTCTGGGATTGGGGTATACCTACTGCAGCTAGCATAATTGAAGTTAGAAAAGCTGCAGAGAGTACTCCCATCATTGCATCTGGAGGATTAAGAAATGGATTAGACTTTGCCAAGTGTTTAGCCCTTGGCGCTTCAATGTGCGCTATGGCTTATCCATTTTTAAGGCACGCGATAGAGTCGGAAGATAAGATAGTCGACTTCACTCATACATTGTTGGCAGAGCTAAAAAGTGCCATGTTTCTGATAGGTGCACCGAATATCCAGGCAATCAAAAGGTCAAAATATATATTGACAGGAGCTTTAGCAGCAGGAGTCAAGAATAGATGAATATTGCCAATATTCAAGACGAGCTCGAGGCAAATGCTTCAACGGTGAGCCAGTTTATCCTAAATTGCTTAACAGGCGAACCAGTTGAGCTTTACAAGGCATCTACTCATTATCTTGCTAGCGGAGGAAAGCGCCTGCGTCCTTTCCTTGTAACTAAATCATGCGAAATGTTTGGTGGCACTGCGAAAAATGCATTACCAGCAGCGGCTGCAGTTGAGCTAATTCATAATTTCTCTTTAGTCCATGATGACATAATGGACAACGATGAAATGCGACATGGTGTCCAGACCGTACATAAATCATACGGAACCGCGCTTGCAATATTGGCAGGAGATATACTGTTTTCGAAAGCATTTCAGCTTATCGCCGTTGATGGAAAAAAATCTGGAATAGATGATAAAGCAATTTCTACGATGATTGCCAAGTTAGCTACAGCTTGCATTTACGTATGTGAGGGGCAGGCGATCGACATTGGCCTTGCATCAAACCAACGGTTTTTCCCAGAACCAATCTATTTGAATATGATAACAAAGAAAACCGCTGCTCTTTTTGAGCTTTCTTGTTCGCTTGGAGTCCTTTCTTCTCCCTTATCGAGTGATATAGATAATCTGAATTTATCTTCTTTTGGAAGAGATGTAGGAATTGCGTTTCAACTGATAGATGATTTGTTAGGAGTGACGGGTGATCCAAGGGTAACAGGAAAATCCGTAGGTAATGATTTACGCGAAGGTAAAAAGACATATCCAATTCAATTGGCTCTAAATAATACTGACGGTGAAGAAAAACGCAAGATTCTGCGAGTACTCGGGGCCAAAGAGATAAACAATGACGAATTAAATGAGGCAGTACAATCAATCTGCTCGTCTGGCATTGACTTCCACATCAGGGATATTGCAAAGTCGCATGTCGAAAAGGCCCTGAGTACTATTGATGGTTATCCAAATTCTGCTCCTAAACGAGCACTACAATCAGCAGCAGATTTTGTAGTTGAAAGGAGTCTTTGAGAGCTCAATGTCCCTGGATAGTTCGATCGAACGAACGATTAAACTAGTGACACTTAAAAATGCTCTAGAATATGACGGTAAGGCAAAACTTGAAGCTGTAATATCAAAAACTGTGGCATCCCGGCCAGACCTACGCACTAACATCAAGACAATAATTCCAGAAATAAAACGGTTGTTGGATCAGGTGAACTCCCTTCCAATCAGCGAACAAAAGACTCTTCTGCAGGAGATTTCACCTACAATAGAAATCAAAAAACAAGTTGAAAAATATTCTGGATTGCCAGAGTTGTACGGCGCTGAGATAGGAAAGGTGGTAACTAGATTTCCTCCAGAACCAAATGGTTATCCACATATTGGACATGCAAAAGCAGCGATAATTGATGAAGAATACGCGAAAATGTACAATGGCAAACTAATATTACGTTTTGATGATACTAACCCACTAAACGAAAGGGTCGAATATTACAGGGCGATAAAAGAAGGCGTAGAATGGCTCGGCATTAAACCCTCCATAATAAAAAATACTTCTGATGACATTTTTATTCTGCAGGATTATGGAAAGAAGCTAGTTACGAGTCATGGCGCTTATGTATGTCGATGCGATCAAAAAACTATTCAAGATCTAAGATCAAAAGGTCTGGAATGTGCTTGCAGAATGGATGATAATAGTTATGAACAGACATTAGTCGAAATGTTTGCTGGGTCGTTTGAGCCAAACGAGGCAACAATTAGATTTAGGGGAGACATGACCAGTCTAAATTCGGCAATGAGAGATCCAACGTTATTTCGAATTATTGACGGAGTTCATCCTATCTTGGGTACTAAAGTACGAGTATATCCTACGTACGATTTCGCCGCCCCACTTGAGGATAGCCTTGACGGTGTTACTCATGCAATGAGGACCAAAGAATATGAATTGAGAAACGAGTTATATAATGCTGTTTTGGATAGACTTCATCTCAGAAAGCCAATCGTATCGGAGTTTTCTAGACTTGAATTTGAAGGTGTGCCGGTTTCGAAACGCAAGATAAAGCCATTGATTGAAAATGGCTCACTTAGCGGTTGGGATGATCCTCGGCTTCCTACACTGATAGCTCTTAAACGCAGAGGATTTCTTCCTGAGGCCATCAGGAGATTTGTTTTGTCTCTGGGTTGGACATTGGCTGAAGCAAAGCCTCCATTTGAAAGCCTAGAAGCTTTCAACAGAAGAATTTTGGATGAGCATTCTGTGAGGTTGTTCTTCGTGCGTGATCCGATAGAATTGAGAATAAAAAATGCAACTCCCTTATGTGTTGACCTGAAAAATCACCCATCATCTAATTTTGGTTCGAGATCAGTACTTGTAAATGACACTGTGTATATTGCCAAATCCGATGCTAACAGATTATCTGAAGGTAGTATAATTAGGTTAATGGAGCTTTATAACTTGAAAATAACGAAAGTTGAACTAACCCAAGATACAAACAGAATCTATGCAGATATGATAGACACTAACCTAACCCATAGTATCCAAAAAATCCAGTGGGTTGCGTATGACGATAAAATACCGTTCAAGATTATTATACCTAAGAAGCTCTTTTCGAATGATAAATTCGACAGCAATAGCCTCGAAATAGCATCAGGGTATGCAGAATCATTTGTTTCCAACCTTCGACTGCATTCAAGCGTTCAATTTGTAAGATATGGATTTTGCAGAATAGACAATAGCCAACAAGCTATATTTACACACAGGTAGAAAACCCATGAAAATTGCAAGACTGCACGACAAAAGTTCAGGGGATAGTTATGGCATAATATCAAACGATGGAACGAAGATTCTAACTAGAGCTGAAATCCAAGAGCAAACCGGAATACCTATTCCTCCTAGCGTAAAGGAATTTATGTTCAATGGCTGGATTAACGAGCTGATCGAATATAAGGACAATTTTGAATATCAGAAATACGTTAAGGATATTGAGCTACTAGCTCCTTTGCCAAATCCACCAAAAATCATCTGTTTAGCTTTTAATTACTACGATCATGCAAGGGATGCTGGGCTTACTCCATCTGATGAACCGGTCATCTTCATAAAACCAAGAACGGCATTAAACTCCCCATATAATGATATAATTTGTCCTCAATTCGTGAAGAGGCTTGATTATGAAGCAGAAATTGCTGCAGTAATTGGAAAGAATATTAAGAAAGCGTCCGAGGAACAATCTCTGGAGTCAGTATTTGGATATATGATCCTACACGATGTGTCTGCAAGGGACATTCAATTTAAGGATAAGCAATTTACCCGAGGAAAAAGTATCGACACTTTTGCTCCATGTGGCCCATGGATCACAACTAAGGACGAAATAAGTGATCCACAGAATCTGAAAATTATGACAAGGGTAAATGGGGAAACGAGGCAGAATTCTTCTAGTGGCAATATGGTGCTTCCAATAAAGAAAATTATAGCTAGTCTAAGCTCCGTAATGACTATTGAAGCGGGAGATATAATATCTACAGGTACTCCTGCAGGTGTCGCAATGTCTATGAAGGAGCCTAGATATCTGAAAAATGGCGATATAGTAGAAATTGAGATAGAGAAACTTGGAATGATCAGAAACCGTATCGTATTTGCCTGAATTCAAGTGGGATAACTATAGGCGTTAGTGATATACTTTAGTTTACCAATTTTGATTTCTGTATAAATTACAGTTATTGATAGGTACTCAATCACTTAACTTCGACTTGATTAAAGGTAAGAATGAATATGAAACCTGTCGAATTTCAGATTTGAAAGGAAGAAATCTATCAGTCTACCTTAAACTGATAACAAGCAATATTATAGTCTGTTGAGAGTGACTCTGAGTCGCTCCGAAATCGAACTCAACTCTAGACTCGGCATTCGTGAAGTTTCAACCACGGTTTAAGTAGGTGAAGATATTCGTTCTCTTGTAGTGGATAGCAACTCATTGTCCAGAATACTAGTAGTTGACAATATTTCCCCTTATACTAAAGACATTATAACCTATTTAGAATCTATGAACGCCAGTTACGAGTATAAGAGGTACTATGATTTATCTGTATCAAAAAGCGGTATAGACAATTCATATGCAAAGGTTATCTTGTCTGGAAGGCGGGTTTATAATAGACATAATAATGCGATTAATTCCTCACTTTTGAAATTATGTTTTCAAAAGAACATTCCAACCCTTGGTATTTGCTTTGGATGCGAAATAATTGCTCTGACCTTTGGAGGAACAATAAAAAGAATGGAAAGACCTGCTCGACAAATGACAACTGTGGATATTCTAATACCAAATCCACTTGTACACAATTCAAGAACCATAACCGTCTTTGAGAGCCATGGATATCTTGTCTCTAGGCTACCAGATGATTTCGAAAGAATTGGATCATCAGTTTTGTGTCAAAATGAGATAATTTCCCATAAATCAAAATCGATATTCGGAGTACAGTTCCATCCAGAAAGGAGCGGACCTGATGGTTTAGATCTAATTAGCTCATTCGTCAATCTCTAAGTGACTGCCAGCAGATATTTATTTGCTTGAAATATAATGTCAGATAATGCATGCTCAAAGTGAAGATCAAATGATTCAGTTGCCCCTAGTGTCTAAAGAGTCAGAACACATTTGCTTACCATTGGTTGTAAATGTGATTTCAAAGTATTGGGGCGAGGAAATTGATCCTAATGAAGCCGATCAGCTCTCAAGAAAATACGCGGGTATTAGAGGAACGATAATGATAGAAGGGATAGAGTTAGCAGAAAGACACGGTTTAGTTTCGTATATTTATAAGGGCTCATTGAAGGATATAAAAAAAAGAATCGATCAAGGGATTCCTCCTATTGTCATAATGCCTGGCATACAAGAAACCGTTCAGCATGCATCGATTGTCTGTGGATATAGTAATGATGAACGAAGGATTTTTACTTATGTGCCAGAACCTGACACTATAGGGGCAATTCCTGAAGCCACGTTCAAAAATGATTGGGAAGAGGAAGATTTTATCACATTAGTGATTGTTCCTAAAGACATCGGAGAGTTGCTCGATAAAGAACACTTGCTGTTTAGAGATTCTAACAAGGTTTGTTTTGAAGTTGAGAAAATGAAGCGTCAGATCCCTATAAATGAAGTGATCAAGAATTTAAAATTAGCTATAGATAAGGAGCCAGATAATGCTCAAGGTTGGTATATTCTAGGATCTCTATATAATGATAAGAATAAGTCAGACTGTATTAAGTGCTATAAAGAAGCCATTTCACTTAACCCTAAATGCTTTCTTGCCCATAGAGGATTAGGTAATTATTATCTAAAAACTAAAGAGTATCATAAGGCTGAGGATCATTACTCAAAGGCGATAACTATCAATGCCAAGAGATACGGCTCAATATATAAAAATCGTGCTTTAGCTAGGACCGAAATTGGAAAGAATTTGGAAGCCAAAGAAGATCTTATCGAATACATAACCCAGATTCCAAATGCCTATGATAGAGCGTCAATCGAGGAAGCAATCAAACAACTTTAAAATGACGTTGACAATCTAACTAGCCACGATTTAATTCTGAAAGAATTTATATCAATAGAATAATATGCCATTTTTTCGGAACGTGAATAGAGATTCTCTCCTCGTGATCTTTCCTACATGCGGTAATGACGTAAAATCCTCTGAAATTGTGCGCGTAGTTATGAAGCGTTTTGCATTAAAAAACATATCCACACAAAGAGTAACATATGAAAAGGGATGTATTGTTTTCGAAGTTAACAATCTGGTCGATGCCATGTCATCTATATCAGAAATTTATGGGATTGAAAGAGTTGCAATTGCTAAGAAGGTGAGAAATGAATTCAAGGATTTGATAAAGCAGATTGTAAAAATCGGAAGTCAAATTGTTGTACCTCACAGCTCATTCTACATTAAAATCTTGGAAGACGATGATGCGATAATTGATTTTAAAAGTAAAGATTTACAATATATCGCATCCAGTGAATTGTTGGCAGAAACAGCAGAAAATAATTTACACATAAAAATCGCGGAGAATGAAGATTTGGCAGATCATTTACTTATGAGCTACATCGGCAAAAATGAGAGCTATGTATTTATACAATCTGAAATTGGTCTAGGAGGCCTATCGTACAACTCTCAGCATTGCAATGCACTGTCTACTATTCACAATTCGACTTCTGCAGCATCTTGTCTGGCATCACTGAAATGCGGGCTAGTCCCAGAGATCTGTCTTTTATATCACGATACAAGAGATTTAAAAAATAATGCTAAGCTTCTCGGACTCGTAGCAAATCGAGTCAACCAAAGAAGAATGAATATTATGATCGGTCGTATCGAGTTTGCAGATCTAGGTATTTCCGGCCGAAATTTCCTACTTAGCGAGGCAATTGCCATATGTCTTCTTGCACTTTTACCAGGACGTAATATTGTTTTACCACTCAATATTTTTATTCATTCATTTTCATTTGTGGAACAGACATTGGAGAGGATGAGAAAAATCAACAAGCTCGTGCTAAGTCCTCTTCTATTTCTCGACAAGGCAACTATTTTAAACACATTAGGAGTTACAGGTATGACAGATATAACAAAAAAATCAAAGTCCTGTTACGCTGCGAGTAAACAAGAATGTCGAAAGTGCTATGAGCGAGCAGACAAGCTGTCGCTAAAGATATTTGATAATCTCAAGACAATTTCATTTGAGATAGGACCTAATTATGTTCACGATATTATCGATACCATCTAGATCGCTACTAATCTTCATTACCTCATTCGCTTTTTCTTGAAAAGAATGATCATCCAGAAGCCGATGGACTGCATCTGCGATATTTTTTGGACTTAATTCAGCTGAAGGCATCATTATTCCGAGCCCTATTTTAGCGACCTTTTCTGCATTCCCTATCTGCTCTCCGTGGTTTTCAATCGGAATCGTAAGCATAGGCTTGCCAAATTGGATGGCTTGAGAGATTACGGCATGTCCCCCTCTTATAACCAAAAGATTACAAAGCACAAAAATCTCATCCCTTACGGGACACCATTCAAAATACCAACCATTTTGTCCTATTTTCTTGAAATCTGAACTACCATCTGGTGTACCTCCGGAGATAACATACTGAATCTCTTGTCTAAGCAACTTGCAAGCTAAAAATACATTTTCCAAAATGCGGAATCTAGTACGTTTTGGCCCACTCAAATGGAAAAACACAATGGGTCGATCTCGCTCAAGATTCATATTTTTACAAACCTTATCAAGCCGTTCTTCACCGACCTCACTTTTTGGAGAGGTAAAACCTACATAAGACAGTCCACTTGAAACCGTGCTTGTATCCCAAACATTCCGTTCGGCTATTGTATAAGGCGGCGGTAAATCAGGGATTAGAATCCTATCCGCCATTCGCCAAAGCAAGCCTAGAAATTCTCCGTTCATCTTCTCGTATAGCCTGGCCAATCGGAATTCCCTTAGTCTAGGAGAAAGAAGCAATTTCACTTGGTTAAGTATCAATATTGAAGGTATTCTAAGGATCTTTGCAATAAAAAGAGGAGACAATCTTGTATCTGATACTATGATATCTGGTGAATAAGGGAGAACATATTTCATTTCTGTATTTAGCTGAAAAGCAAAATTAGTAAAGAGTTGAGGAATATTCGCAATACTGCCCTTTATCGAAAAGCTACCTTGTGAGCTCCATACCAACTCCATAGGTGGAACTCGCATGCAATCATATCCATGCACTGTGAGGTAGTTTACTGCTTCCCCGAATGAGGAGAATTTTATTCCAATGTCCGAGGTCATTAAACGCTCTGCAACTGCCAAAAGTCGACTTGCATGCCCAAGACCGACGCCGTAGGGGGTAAAGTAAATTCGAGCCAATTTAAAGAATTGATTTAGATGTAGATGTAGCATCATAAAATGTCAAGTACAAACTACATCTCCATTCAGAGATTACGATTCAAAATTAACTTTAACAATATCTCCATTAGGTTTAACTTCCTTAAACACGAGTGCCTGAAATTTATAGATTCTTGTACTGGGTGATCTCCAGAGATCAGGAGAACCTCCCGCCTTGCTGCTTAGATGGATCAGGAATTGTTCGACATTCCAATTGTACTCTAATGGTACCTGAGGTAGTAATAGTCCTGATCCATACTCCCAATGTAAGATCAAGCCGTCACTTCCTATCTTTATTCTGAACAAGTATTCTTCAGGATTTTTGACAACGATTTCAGATGGATATGTCAATATGCTAACTTCAAATATTATCTCCGATAATTCGCTTACAGTTAGTTCAGCGAATCTAGGATCGCGTGTGGCTGCAGCAATTGAGGCTTCCTTTATGTTGTCACTCAAAGGCCCTATGTGGTAAGGAAAGCCAATGCAGCCTCGTAACTCAAGAGGTCCGAAGTTATTATATCGGAAAAGACTTACAAATGCTCCCGCCTTTATATCAGTCAAATTTGCATAATTCTTAAAATCCCTCTTTGACAGATAGCTATCAACCGTCTGCCTTGCGAATTTTACTAATTTCCTTCCCTCATAGTCGGTTATAATAGACTCTATCATAACAATAGAAATTATGCATTACGTAGACACATCATTGTACCGGTTGCAACCATTTCCTTGTTTACATGTCTACCAAGAGTTATGAATAATCCAATTCTAACCTTGTGAATCGTCGCCGAATATCAACTTCATCTCCTCGAAACTTAACTTTTCCCCACTGGACATTTTTTTAACTGCAGCCTCCTTTAGTATATTCCATCTTTCTTGATTTTCCTTATTTCTCTTATTTCGTTCTTGAATTGCCTCGTATCTCTCATCGTGTCTACCGTGACTTCTCTGTCTTCTGTAGCGATATTCAGCAGCATGTGCACGAGACTTTTTAAATTCTATAGCATTTAGCTGAGTGTCTACCATTTCTAATTTGGCCTCAGCCTCACGGACAACTCGTATGTTCTTCCTTCTGTCCTCATATAGACTCTCGCGCAAGTTCAATAGAGCGTCCAAATCAGTTTTTAACTTGCCTATTTTTTCACCCAATTCGGCTTTGCCATCGAATATCTTATTCATAGTCGTTTTCAATATTTCATACTCTGACGAAATCTGTCTGTATTTGTCTTCCTTCTTATTCATAATTTTCATAGTATGTAATTTAGTTGCAATCTGCTTTGACTTCAATACTAACTTGCGTTCTTCATCCTTTGATAACTTCCTAGTCTGTAAATCCCGTTCTATTTGATCAAGAGCCCGTGTGAGATGGGTAGCACTTAGTCGCTCCTTACGAAGTTTTGCACCTGCTGGGGAAGTTTTTTCGTCAAGTGATCTCATTTGATTCCTGGCATCTACAAGAGAGCTCTTTAGTTCTGTAAATTTTGATAAGTGTGAATCCTTTTGATCATTAATTTCTTTAAGCTTGACACGCAAGTCCTCAAGTTGAATCCTTCCTTCATCTATCTCCTTTTTCGTGTCCTCTATTTTCTTATTTAATCCTTCGATGATCTTCTCCCCACTCTTTTGTTCTTCCAAAAGTGCTTTCTTGAATTCCAATAAAGTCTTAAGGTTGGAATCCTCACCATGTGAGGATATATTGCCACTTCTATTTTTTTCCGCAGAAGCAGAGGATGATTCTACCTTTGCCGTGCTGCCAATTCCATTAGTATACATCTCGTCCCTCGTCGCTCGACTGTTGTTGGATAACCAAAAATATATCTTTTCTGCTTAGCAACACCTGCCCTAGACTAATACTACATATTTATATCATATGATATCGTAGTTATAAAAGATAACTAATGGAGGATTTTGAAAAGGATTTCCCTGATTTTGATTGGAAAAATATACCTGCTTATAAACATCCTAAGGGAAAAGATTGTCCATGCCCAAAACACGAATTTATCAGAGAACAAGTAAATATCTCAAAAAATCTGAATAGTAGCAGCATCCAGGACTCGAAGCATTCTCCTAAGGCGCAGATCACATTGAAATTATGTCCTGATCATTATAACGTATACTTCAAAGAGGTTATTCCTTCCATGCCGTTAAAATACAAACTTATGACCAAGGTCGCAATTAAGCTGGGTGCTGTTGTTATTCAACAAATATCGTATATGATGTCAGATCAGTGTTTTTACTGTAGATTCGGTTCAGGCGGTTTTGACAAGAAGACAGAACTTCCACCAATCTAACTAGTAATTTTTCGATTAGACTGATTATTGTAACATATTTCTTAACATTAATACACGATTGGATGCAAATCCGAATGACAAAAGGTTACGCAAGATCAACCAGAAGAATGGTATAGGTTTCTTCGACTCTGACTCATAACCCTGAATGAACAACTTCTCTACCTTTAGATAGACACTTTGTTCTAGATCGATTACACTAGCTAGAAATGTTGCAATGTCCATACCTCTGGAGAATGCAGATGTGTTTTTTTGGGTAAACCCTAGATCAGTCCTCACAATTGATTGTGAATGGACTATCAAGTAATTTTGGCATTTGTTATCAACAAACGAATAACCGGCATTATGCAACTTTCCTGTCAAGACCCCTGCATTGTAACTTAAATTTATGCCCCCTCCTTGTGAGAATGACCGATAGAGATTCCCGCCTGAAATATACTCCTCAATAATAATTGTATCAGAGATGGACAATAAATTGGGTGTCGGCACTCCTATATCTCGTAGAAGCGATCTCATCGAAAAGCCTTCGTTTTTGCGAGCTAGTTGTCCTAAAGAGGGGGGACTAGATGGATGCATCATTAGAATAGAAATCAAGCCATAAGCTACAACTAAAATGCATTCATGGAATTCTTTGCTAGCTTTATTCTTTTTGACAATTACCTTCTCGCCATTGACAGTTTCAACGGAAATATCTCTCTGCCAATTAACAAAATGCAATCTCTTACTAGTTATGAATACCGTTGGGTATATACATTGATAACATAACAAAATCTATACAGAATCAGTAATGCCACTCCATAAAGGAAATAAAAATGCCCTTAAATTTTTCACTGCTCAAAATGCCAGTTCCTATGATTGGCTGGTGTATACAGCGACATTTGGCCAAGATGATGAATGGAAAAAACAAATCGTAAGAAGTGTGAAGGGGTCTAGAATGATACTTGATCTGGGGTGTGGAACAGGCATTCTCACGACTACCATAAGAAATGTCAATTGTTTGGCTGAAGTAATCGGTCTCGACTTGAAATTCGAATATCTAAAAGTCGCTTCGACAAAGCGTAATGATATGCCATTGTTAAATGGTACAGTTGAAAAACTACCGTTCATCGACAAAGTATTTGACTCTGTTGTAACTTCATATGTACCGAAATACACGCGAGTTGAATGGATGATCGAAGAGTGTTTACGGGTTCTTAAAAATAACGGAACTCTAGTAATACATGATTTCACTTACCCCAATAACAAACTAATGCAAATTACTTGGAAATCATATTTTGCACTTTTGAAGATAATATCGAATATCGTACGATCATGGAAGGATGTTTTTATGGAGTTGGATCAGGTTATTGTGGAAAGCAGTTGGCTCAATGATTGTATGAGAGTACTTGAGTCAAAAGACATGAAATCAGTCAAATGCACCCACCATACACTTGGTACTGCTGCTATAATTGTTGCGCACAAAAGATGAAAAGCGATAACTCACGAATAAATGAGTGGTTCGTTCCAAAATTTGGACCAATAAAATTTCGAGTCTTTATTGGGTTTTTATTCTTACCTTACACTGCAATGTGTATATGCTTTACATTACTTGGCAGTCTATTGTCTCCGGTTATTCACATTGACAGGCTGATAGCCTTGGCAGTAATCTATTTTCTAGCACTAGGTATTTCAGCCCACGCAGCAGACGGGATTGGGAATAGACAGACCAAACCTTGGGCAAATTATATTTCTGAGCACGAATTTAAGCTGTTGTTAATATCTAGTTTAGTCCTCGCATATTCAATAGGAGCTTTTTATATTACTACCTATGTGCCATTTCTCGCAATTATTGCCATAGCTGAAGGTTTTTTCTTATTTGCCTATAACTTTGAATTATTTGATGGTTTTTTCCACAATAATACATGGTTTTCCGTTTCATGGGGGGCATTGCCATTCATCGCGGGATTTGTTATGCAGACAAATTCGATCACAATGTTGTCTATTCTATTTTCATTTGTAACTGGGTTTATAAGCTATATAGAGATTAGACTTTCACGAGAATACAAAGAACTTAAAAAGACGGGAGGCAATTTGGTTCAGCAGGATAAATTAGAGACTTACTTAAAGTCTATAAGTTTAGGAACTATATCAATCACATTTGTGTGTTTTATTATTACGTACCTTTATAGTATTCAAAATCATTAGAGCTGGATTTTATTATGATCCTTTGAATATTGAATTTTCTCAAAGTGATGCTTAGATGTTATCTACACGAGTCAGGGTAACTGAAAATCGAAGAATAGTTGAGAGTATGATATCCCTAGAGGCTAAAATGGGTAAGAGAATACCCCTACTATCAAAGATCCTGCTAACCGATACAGGAATATTAGAAGACAAATTGCATATTATCTTGAATTCCGTTCCGTTTGTGCAGGTTATAAAGCAAACAGAATCTGGCCAACTAATTTCCCGGCAAATTTACTTGGTTGATACCAACTCAAATAAAAAACTAGTTTATGCTCATTCATATATCCGCGCTAGCTATCTTCCACTTAAAATTATCGACCAGATTAAATGTAAAAAGCTGGGCCTAGGAAGAATCATGTTGGAATCTCATATGGAAATCCATAAGGAAATTCTGACACTTGGTTATGATCCTCGGAATGACAAACTGTTCAGGTCCTACATAATTTACAACAAGCGACGGCCGATAATTAAGGTTAAAGAAGTTATACTTGTCACAGACGATGAGTTAAGTGGCGTAGTTGTTTTGAAGTGATGGACCGGGTGGGATTTGAACCCACGGCCTCAGCAATGCCAATGCCGTATCCTACCAGACTAGACGACCGGCCCGCAGTATCTCTATGCCTTGATGTGGATATTAATACCTTGTACAATAAGTAACAATATTATAATCATATCTACACTTGAAACCCATTGGTATAGGGTGTCTCCAGAGCAGTCTATAGGTGCAATTGTCACATATCGACCTTCTCGAGAGGATACTGTATCTCCGGAATTTCTCCTTCTCAAGAATAGGAGAGGGTATTGGGGTTTTCCCCAGGGACATAAGGAAAAAGGAGAAACCGAAATACAAACACTGGTAAGAGAAGTCATTGAAGAAACCGGAATAACATCTTTAGACATTCAGTCGTATATTGGTAAAATTCGGTACACATTTTTCAAGTCAGATGGCATGAAATCTGAAAAAGAGGTCACTTTTTACTTTGCAACTAGCTCGACTCAGCTTGTGAGAATCTCTATTGAGCATGAGAGTTACAGGTGGGTTTCATACTCTGACGCGCTCTGGATGCTAGATCATAGACAGCTCAGGTCAATCTTGTTGAAAGGGCATAGAAAGGGCTTGTATTAAGAAAATCACTGTACTTCCCACTTTACCTACTCGTAACACTATCGTAATAGATTTATAGCAAACAATAAACGAATATCCGTGGGGTAGCAATTACGAAATGGCAGATGGTAAAAGGATTGTTTTGACCGCAGATAGGAGTTTAATGACAAATTATAGGGGAAATTTTCTTTATGGATTTATTGCTTGTGGACCCTACGAGTTAGTTCCTGAATTCGTCTTTGATAAGCTATTTTGTCCTAGCGTAGAGACAGACAAAAATACAGGGCAAGTCAAGGTTGCACAATGCGGATTGAGAAGAGTAGAGGGCGCATTATTGAAGGAGTATCAACGGGATGAGATATTTATAGCCCACCCTGAAATGTTAGCCAAATCCGTTGGACCTAATACCAAAGTGTTAGGGATAAACGTGATGGATCCATTAGGAATGGCACCTGTTACTACAACTATGTCACCAGAGAAGCTTTCTTATGTTGCAATGAAATTTAAGAAGATGTGTGCCTCAATTATCCAGCTCAAGAAGAAATACAACTTTAAGGTTGTGGTGGGCGGAAATGGGGCTTGGGAGCTCGCGCGCCCTGACCGTATGAAGATTCATGGGATCGACACAGTTGTAATCGGTGAGGCAGATGAGTTGGCCTTAGATCTATTTCATGATTTAGAAAATGGAGACGCACCTGAGCTTCTTCACACCTTTGTAAGGAATATCGAAAATATCCCTATGATAACTGGTCCTACGATAAATTCATTGGTAGAAGCAATGCGAGGTTGTGGAAGGGGTTGTGATTTCTGCGATGTAAATAAGCGATCTAAGAAAGATATCCCTCTTGAGCGGCTCCAGAAAGAGGCTAAATTAAATCTTGATTACGGTTTTGATTCGATCTGGCTTCAATCTGACGAGATGTTACTTTATGGATGTGAAAACAAAGATTTCATCCCGAACGCTGATGCAATCTTGGATTTATGGAAAGGACTAAAGTCAATCGGAGCAAATTTCGTTGGTACTACCCACATGACGTTATCTGCTGTAGCTTCATCTCCTGACCTTATTAGAAAAATATCGGAAGTTAATGATATGCAACACAATGGCAGATGGCTTGCCACTAATTTGGGAGTTGAAACAGTAGCCCCAAGGATGGTGAAGCGTCATCTCGGGGTGAAAACCAAACCGTACCAACCAGAAGAATGGGGCATGGTTGTGAGAGAAGGTACCAAAATTCTTAATGACAACCATTGGTTCCCAGCATTGACACTGATTATTGGCTGGCCAGATGAAACACCCGATGAAACTCAATATACAATAGATTTGATAGAAGACTTCCGACAGACAAACATGCGAGGATTATTAGCTCCCCTGCTGTATCAGGACTTTTCTGAGAGAAATTCGATGCACTTTGGAAATTTGAATGAAGCTCAATTTACTTTGTTCTGGAAGTGCTGGCAACACAATTTATGGGTCATCAATGATATTATTCCCATTATAATCAGGAACAAGACATATGGACCCATGATGAAGTTATTTATGGCAGTCCTAATTAAGGCAGGAACATGGGCAATAATGAGATATCTTCGAGGACTGTGCAAAAATCTTTTCCACGGACAACTCCCCGATGACATAGTAAGCAGATATGCAAGAAAGAGATCGGTCACCACTCCTGTACCTCGTAAACTTTAAAAATCTAGATAAAGGATAGATTTAGTTCAGAGGCATCTTTTGTATTTATTTATTTGCTTCTAGATATGCTATTGCTTCATCAGCTACTGTAGCAGTCTTTGGCCTAAGAATAATGAAGTAGTTCTTATCGGCTCTTTCCAGCGAATTTACTGGCTTGTATTTTTTACTAGCTACGTCAAATTCAATCATACCTGGTTCTAGCAATCCTTTAGTGTACACCATCATTAAGACATCTCCTGCCAATGGGCTTAGTGGAATAATAGAGAACACATATCCCTTGTAGGAACTAACTGGCATTATCTGTTTCATGTAAGGTGCAACAGATACGAGATACAGAAACACATCTTCTATACTCGAGAACTCCTCAAATTCAAATTTCATATACGTTTTCTCTTACTTCTGTGATATAAGGCTTAGGACAACCCAGCAAGCCGTGTGAACGTGAAGAAATTCATATAGCTCAAGGCATCCTATTCTTTAATATGGTTGTTAAAAGATACAGTATACCTTCAAGTATGTTGGCTACGGATTGTACTTGTACTTTCTAGGTTTGTCGTATAGGAATACTTAAGGCAATATCTCGTTTCTTCAAATGAAGTCATGTATACATCTGGAAATGGATTTAAAAGTACTGGCCTAAAAGTATCATGAGAAAGAGAAAACAGACAATGGAATTTATCATTGATAAAACCATGAAAAAGATCGACTGGTTTTAATTAAATCTGGATTTGGGTTGCAATAGAGTCAGAATCTAAGGAAATTCTTGGAAATAGTGTATAAGAAGAACGAAATATGCTCATTGTGGAGCACTTATTTACTCATTGACAAGAGGATGTGGTGGTGAAGGTGGTGGTAAGCATTCAATAATATCTACAGATGGATGGTACCTAGTATCCAAAAGCCTGTCAGTTCTTAAAACTAGGTCATCATATCCATTCTTCATATGAAAAAGTATCATTAAAAGACCGATACAGTATATTAAGATTAGTATCGAGAGTTTTGATAACTATTTCCCCTGTAGTAAAGAAAGTTGTAAACTAAATAATATACAAAAGTAATTGATCATTTTTCTAAGTATACATAATAAGGAGGTGTTAAACGCTTAAGTTAACAGAACCACCTAGCCATAAGATTCGAATTTCACATCATAGCTACCATCCTTTCTTTTCTGGCGTTCAGTTACAAATCCTTTGGGTATTAAGTAGTCCAATGCACCATCTACGGTTCCTTGCCAGCCACATACATAAAATGAAGTGTTCTCTGGTGTAATCTTTTCTCCAACTAATTCCTCAAGCGGAGATCTATCTGTACCAGCTTTGGGCCTAAGGAATGATTCGACTCTACCTTTCTGTCCGCTCCAAGTTCTGTTGAACCATTCTTGCGGCCTACTTATGCTTGCTCTATATCTAAAATTCCAATCGTTAGAACGGCCATCAAGACTTTCTCTTTCCAAATCAGTCAAGAGCTCTCTATAGCTAAGCTCATCAACATAGCTGGCACCATGTAGAACGACGATCTCACGTTTGCTTCCGATTGATTTGAGATGTAGTGAATATGCAATAAATGGAGCAAGCCCAGTTCCTCCTCCAATAAGCACCATCCTCCTATTATCATCAGTTCCGTCATGCTTCTTATGATTTATTGTAAATATACCAGTTGGTTTAACCCATAGAATTTCGTCACCTTCAGTAATATTAAATAGCTCAGTTGTTAAGCGACCTGGAAGAGGTTTTCTGACCCATCTGATTATCAATTCGAAATACTTTTTCTGTTCAGGAGGGGAAGCTATGGAGTACGCCCTTCTGATTATCTTTCCTTCCTTTGGGATATGAAGTCCGATGGTTACGAATTGGCCTGCTTTAAAATCTGGGATAGAGGCTTCAGTAGGAGTAATTCTGAAAATTGTCAGGTCTTCCTTAAGAACTCGAATATACGAAATCGTTCCCGTGTTGTCGACCACCATATATATCTTTTCAAGTCTTGTTATGCTAAATAAATATTGTTGTTTTGAGATTAATCTGGTAGCCTATATCGACATAAGCTTTGACTGGTATATTTCCATATTTCAATACTGACGATGGTTTAGATGAGTTTATTCTAATGTTTGACGGACTTGAACATAAGGATCGAAATCACGGAATATACGCGAAGCAATGGTTGGCAATAAGTATTTATCATCTACTTGCTGACCTAGTCTAGGTATGTCGTCTCAGATGGTCTCAAAGGATCAAGTGTATGCCGCGCTTAGGAAATGCATGGATCCAGAGATTCCGGTGAATGTGGTTGATCTTGGTCTTATTTATGATGTTAAAGTCAAGCCAGAAAATTCGGTAGATATCAAAATGACGATGACTACTAGAGGTTGCCCATTACATGATACTCTGGTTGGTGATGTAAAGAGATATGTTGGTAAAGTTAGTGGAGTACAAAATGTCGATGTGGAAATCGTATGGGATCCCCCATGGGACATTAACAAGATGGATCCGAATATACGAGAAAAAATGGGTTTTGGCAAACCGAAATTGCGTTTCCAAGTCAATTATGAGACATACATGCCACTCAAAATCGGAAATTTTAATTCGGAACAAGACGGATCACTAATTCTCTTAAATGAGAAGAACCAAGGATTCATGGTTAATCAAGCTATTGTAGAATTCTGGAAATCTTGTGATGGAACGAAAACCGTAAATCAGCTAACAGACCAATTTGCTTCAAAATTAGGCATGCCTAGGCAACAAGTTGAACAGGAAGTTGTACAACTAATCCAACAGCTTTTGGAATCAGAATTACTAAAACCTTAGGCTTTGTGACGCTTGCGCAGTCAGAAGTGACAACTGATTGAAGCAGTATTTACGAAAGTTTTTGCAAGCAGAAAAAATCGTCGTCGAGCTTGGTATTGGGGATGGGAGACTTTTGGCGGATTTAGCTAAAGAATACAAAGGTGAAGGAACAATAGCATATGTAGGGATCGAAAAAGACAAAAGTTTAGTTAATCGTGCTAGACTGCGCTTGAATTCACAAAACGCGATAGTGATAAACTCTATGTTTGAGAAGACATTGATTCTCTTTTATGACGAGTCTATAGATTTGATAATCATGGTATTGCCGGATCCGAATTATATCGATCCGATTCATTACGATAAATGGAGTGAGTTTTACGGGCAACTAGTTTATTCAAAATTAAAGAGGTACGGTAATCTCAAAATAGTAACTGAAATAATCGATGATCTTTTAGAACCCGTCTCAGATGAGATTTATTCGGCACAGGTCAATTGGCTTATCAAAGCATTCTCTGACTTGGGCTTCAAGTTGATCAATAAGAAAGAAGGTCCGCCTATCGGCTATTCGAGTATTTATCTAGATAAATTTGGTGCCGACTCTGATAGAATTCGAATAGTTACATTGGACCTTTCTAAGTCTAGTCTAACATAGACCAGACCATTCGGTGCCAATAGATAGAGCCGATCGCTAATATAGAATGTATCAGTAATGCACGCTTCATAATTTCAATATCCATCATTTGGGGAAACCGTAAGTATTCCATTGAGTCTGTTGAATCTGAATCATGTGCTAATTAATAACTCTGCGGGATTACTGTCGTAGCTAGTCCTTTGCAGATAAGATATATCGCAGCATATGTTGGAAGACTTATTTTATTATGGCTTACATTAAATTTATGGCCCTTAAGTTGGAATTTAAGAGTGGTAGGCTTTACACGAACTTGTACATCACTGTCATTTAACAAGCATGCTTCGTTCAATGGGTCAAAATGTTCAAGGTCGACGCAGCGAAGCTTGCATAGACCACTCTTCCCATTTAAGGTACCTGCATGTCTAAATATCCTATGGATATCGATAGTGACGTGTGGATCTATTTTTATTCCCACTTCCTTTGCATAATCTGTGAGATATTTACTGAAGGCATCGAATCCTCCCAACTTATTGATAAATCTAGTAAGCTTTAAGGACGAGGTTTGTTCAATTCGGAATTTTTTTGCCAAACGCTTACTCCAGCCGTATTTGAAACCTGTCTTGGGAAACTTGATGCTAGCAGCGTTGTTTGGCCCATTTCGCACCCCCAGTACCTGCGGGCCAATTCCGTTACCAAGAATATATCCTGCCAAATCAGATCTTGCACGAGAGTCGAGACTATGAAAAGAAAAATCATTAACATACAAATGAAATCCACTATTACCAGAAAAGTATATAGAAATGTTGTCATTCTTGATTCCAATTTCCTCAGTAAGTATCGCTACGAGTTTGTTCACCTCCTTCCTCAAATTGAGGAAGCAGTTACTGCAAGGAATTGATTCTACTCTAATAGCAGAGTTATTGCATACTTGACAAGGCAAGACTGCAGAGTTAATAATCTCACCACAATTAGCACATATTTCGTATCGATGTGAGGCCTGACAAGGTAGTCCCAGATCTTTGGCATCAATATCAAAAATAAGATCGGCGCCTTTCCAGCCTTTTTCTTGCATGGGATTAGCTGGGGACTTGTAAAATGCATTAGAAGAGTAAAAATCAAATGGCGTATCTCTTAATAGCGCTGCATGAACCTGCCGAATATCTTCGAAAGAAAGATGCCTGATCATGCCGGTCTGAAACGACCTGAATCCAAATTCTCTTTCATTTATTCTTGCAGGAGTTTCAACTAAACTATTGTACTTAAAATAGTACTCCCTAAATGCATTCTTAACAAGAATTAAATCCGAGCTCTTTAAACTATTCATATTTGATTCGTTACTAACTTTTTCTTTTTCTAAATTTCAATGGATTTGATATTTCACCACAATCCAAAGTGCGAAAACACAGATCTTCACTTTCTAATTTACTACATGAGGGTACCTTATATCTAGTTAGACCACCCGTGTGTCCGGCCAAATGCTCTATTTGATACCTGGTTATCTTTTCATTGAAGTCAGGTGCGGTGCGGAATAAAGAAACTATATAGTCTACATCGTTACCTATGGATAACATATATGTAGCAAGCATAAGCCTAGCAGTGTGAGGTAGATTCTCGCCTTTAGACATTAACTCAAGTGCATGTTCGATACAGGGTGGATAATCTGTAGTACCATGTTGTTTATACTCATAAATCGGTTTGAATTTTAATGCAAGATAGTTTGCCTTTTCGAGAATTGGCTGTGGAACATTCGATAACGGCATTATTCTGATTTTTTCATATATGAGATTACTAAGTTCGTTCCTAACTAGTCGCACTATTTCGTCAGCATCTAGATAGACATAGCCATCATGTAAAGTTCTATTAACTATTTTCCATCTCTCCTCGTGAAAATGAGAAGATCTTGCTAGGTAATCCGTAACCTTCATTCTAAATATTTGAGCATTGTCTGGATCGAGATCAACGTCGACTTTGAATAAGTCCTTAAAAATCTCAAATAATAATAGTTGTTTCCTTTTTTCATCCCTCTCGTTTCTCAGATCTTGAATGAGAAAGGATTCTGCTCTCATTGCTTCAAATAGAGAATGTTTTTTGAGGATTTGTTCTACGCGGGTTAATTTGACAATAAGAAGGGCAGCTAGAAAAGTTAAGACTTCAACCTCATGTTTTTCTAGGTTTTTATATAGCTTTCCTTGCATTTCGACCTCCACTCTATTTGCAGCTCGATCAATTATATACTCCATTTCTGGTCTATTAAATTCGTCTAAATCTAAATGACTTTCTGCAAGAAATTTTGAAGCTTCGTTTAGAAACGGATATTTAGCAAAGTCGGCAGTTCCGAGTTTTAATGACAATAATATTTAGAATAATGCAACTTACCGAAATAAAAAGTCCATCCTCAGAACTTATTAGAATGGATGTTAACTAACAATTGTCAAATTGACGGGAGGTCTAGGTTTTCATGTATCAATTGCGGGAGGCATTGCAAATGCTGTAGATAATGCCATCAAAATCGGATGCACTGCATTTCAAATATTCACTCGCAACCCTAGAGGATGGACTGGCAAAGAACTCAACGAAGACGATGTTAGAGATTTTCACAAGAGGCTAAAATACAGTAAGGTAAACCCGAATTCAGTTGCGGTTCATATGCCCTATCTTCCAAACCTGTCAGCTCCAGAGGGTATAGGTTACAATAAATCAGTAGAGACTCTGTGCTCAGAATTGGTTCGAAGTAGCGTTTTAAATATACCATATTTGGTGATACATCTAGGAAGTCATCTTGGAAAGGGTTCTGGTAATGGAATTAATCAGTTGGTTAAAGCATGTAATTTTGCCATAGAAAAATCAAGTTCGGAATTTCCGACTAAAAAGGGAGAGGCAGTGAAAATTTTACTCGAGAACAGTGCAGGACAATTGAATTCGGTCGGCGCTAAATTTGAGGAACTTGCCAGTATATTAAAAGCGCTTGATGCTAAAAAGAGATTTGCAGTATGCCTTGACACGTGTCACACATTGGCGGCAGGATATGGATTAAGAAACAAAGTGGAAGTAGACAACACATTAAGAGAATTTGATGACTTGGTAGGCTTAAAAAATCTAAACCTTGTCCACCTCAATGACTCGATAAGTGATTTAGGGTCCGGATTAGACAGACATGAACACATTGGACTTGGTAAAATAGGAAAAGAAGGATTTAGCGCGGTTCTTTCACATAGCTCTGTGAGAAAACTACCTATAATTATGGAAACCCCTATAGATGACAGAAGGGGAAATAAGGAAAATTATGAATATGTAGAGCGTCTTAGAGAAACCATAAATTGAAAAGTAATTTCTTTTCAGTATGAAGATTTGAAACATCCTACCGATAAAGGATTTTAATTCTGTGTCTGGTGGGTCGAGTTAATTTTAGAATACACTGAAAATGGCAAATGCTTAATTGGTCAGCTATTGTAATCTAATATCGAATTTCTATAATTAGCTGATGGAAAAGAATAGACTTAAAGCCCTTATTATAAGGTTGATGAGAGCATGAGCGAATATGATCGGATTATGAAACTTGCTTTAGAGAGAGGCTTTTACTTCCCTAGTTGTGAAATTTATTCTGACGCCATGGCAGGCTTTTGGGATTACGGACCTTTAGGCCTGAGAATGAAGAACAAATTCATTGATCTTTGGCGACGGGAGCTTATTAGGAGAGATGGAATGTGGGAGATAGACGGTTCTCAGGTTATGAGCAAGAAGGTGTTTGTTGCTTCCGGACATCTAGGTAATTTTACTGACCCTATCATAAAATGCACAAAATGTAATTCCACTTTTAGAGCTGATAGATACGTGTCAGAGAAAACTGGTGAATATGTTCCAGAACGAGCTGCCAACGATGAGATCGATGCAGTTATTAGAAAGAATTCTTTAATCTGTCCAAAATGTAATGGTGTTTTTGGACCTACCACTAGGTTCAATATGATGTTTAAAGTTGAGGTCGGCCCATCCGCTGATGAAGCATACTTTAGACCAGAGACCTGTCAAACAATATTTGTGGATTTCTCACGAATTTTCAAAGTAATGCGCGGGAAATTACCCATAGGTATTGCCCAGATAGGCAAGAGCTTTCGAAATGAAATTGCTCCACGACAAAGCTTGCTGAGGCTCAGGGAATTCTATCAGGCAGAGATAGAAATATTCTGCAATCCGGGGAAACTGGACGAGGTACCAATGTATGATGAAGTGAAGGCAACCAAATTAAATATTCAAGAAGATAACAGTTTTCACGAAATTTCTGCTCAGGAAGCACTTGAAAAAGGGCTTCTACCCAACCGATTGATCGCATATTATCTTGCTTTATTGAGTCAATTTTATTCTAAAACAGGAATTGACATGAAAAGAACTCGACTTAGAAAGCTTTCTGAGGATGATAAAGCTTTCTATGCAACGGTCGCATTTGACTTTGAAGTAGAAACTAGTCTGGGCTGGCTCGAGCTAGTTGCATGCAACTATAGATCTGACTATGACTTAAGAGGTCACATGGCCACTAGCAAAGAGAATCTAGAAGTTGTGGATCCTTCAACTCAAGCTAAGGTATTGCCGCATGTGTTCGAACTCTCCTTGGGTATAGATCGAAGCTTATATGCAATTTTGGAACATTCCTATTATGAAGACTACAAGCACGACGACAGAATAGTTTTAAGATTAAAACCTTATTTGGCCCCAATTACTGTGGGTGTACTTCCGCTGATGAATAAAGACGGAATTGGCATTAAAGGCCGTGAAATCTATGCTGCTATACGGAAGGACTTTGACGCGTATTCAGATGAGTCAGGATCGATTGGTAGGAGATACAGGAGATTAGAAGAAATTGGAGTGCCATTCGCTATAACGATAGATAAAACCACAATGGTCGATGAGACCGTAACAATTAGGAATAGGGATACAATGGAACAAGAAAGGATAAAAATCTCTGATATTCAGGCTGTCTTAGGGAAAGCGATAAATCTCTACGAATAAACTACTATATATTTCAAAAAGAAGTTCACAATTTCATTAGAATAGAATAGAAGTGAATTCCTAATTGCAGTTGAATTCGTTTAAAAGCCCCAGAAATGGTTATGAAAATATGATCGGTATGATAGAACTCAATGCACGATAGAACTCGCTCAGTATCTATTCAAGTGACCAACTTCAGATCCCAAATTGGAGGATGTAATATTACTAACAATCTGACGAGGTATATCGAGCTGATTTTGCCAATATGTAGTATAAGGTCAACTTAACAGAAACCAGAAGTGATTCAAATGAGAAATATTTGGAATCACGATTTTTTAGGATTTTTCGTACCGCAACGCCCTTAAGGACCAGATTTGAGAAATGTGGTCAGGATGATCTTAACACAAAAGGCTATGGCGCATATAGCATCACCCTCGAATTATCATGTCACTGCTTAGATCCAGGGCCAGTTCCGCCTGTACAACATCATTTTCATTGAAATTCTGCATAGGATGTAGATATAGTATAAAATATACGTATATATCAAAAGTTTAAGCAAGTTAGTATCAAAGTCTAATAATCAATTGTATAGAATAAATCTATAACGATTGGATTCTTGTCTGTTCGTTGTGTTGCGTCCCGTAAATCCTAAAGATATTTTGAATAGCTTTGTGAAGCGGTTGCTTGAGCAATCCCTTTTCAGTGACTATGGCAGTAATCAAATTGGGTGGAGTAAGATCGAATGCTGGGTTGAATATGGGTATCCCTTTTGGAACTATTCTTTTCCCGGCCATTGTGGATACCTCCACAGAATCTCTTTCCTCTATAATCACATCTTCAAGATTGCTTTTGAGATCAAATGTTGAAAGTGGCGCAGCAACATAGAATGGAATCTTATGTGCTCTCGCGAGTGTAGCTATTTGGTATGTACCTATTTTATTGAATACATGACCAGTTCGTAATATTCTGTCAGCTCCGACAATTATACGCTCAATAAGACCTCTTGCCATCAAGATCCCTACTCCAGTATCTGGTACTAAACTTACGTCTATCCCATCGTGTTGAAGTTCAAAAGCAGTCAATCTAGAACCCTGCAATACTGGTCGCGTTTCAGTAGCGATTACCTTTATACGCTTTCCTGATTCTTTAACTGCGCGTATGACGCCAAGTGCAGTGCCATAGCCTACAGTTGCTAGAGACCCGGCATTACAATGAGTCATTACAGTTTCACCATCTCTAAATAAACTTGATCCAATCTTACCCATTTTTCGATTTATCTCAATATCTTCTTCTGCCATTTTTTGAACTTCCTGTACAACTCTTTGCTTGATATCCTTGACCGTTTTGCCGCTTCTTGAAATTTTCATGATTCTTTCCAAAGCCCAAAGTAAATTAATTGCAGTGGGACGAGTCAATCTTAACACGTCATATGCATGTTGTAATTCTATGATGAGATCAGGTTTGCTGGTCGCTCTGCTCTTGATACAAGCGAGCGCGAGTCCCATGGCTCCAGCCACTCCTATAGCAGGAGCACCTCTCACCATTAATTTTTTTATTGCCTTTGCTACGTCGTTGTAATCTCTAAAAGTACGATATACCAGCTTATCGGGCAATTTTGTTTGATCTATCATAACTAGTGCATTGTCCTTCCAAGTTAGTGTTTTTAGACCATCATAGGTATGAACCTTGTTTAGTTTCAATAATTATTTTGTTCTCTAATAGAGATATATTAAATCTAACGCATTTGTGTGACATTGAATGTAGACATATAGTAGTATAACATTCCTAAAAATTCCAAAAATTGATTGCCTTATTGACTGATCATGAACCCATACCCAATGATTCGTATGTTGTATCCCTGTCGGTTACGAAAGACTTGTCCAGTATCCCTCTTCCATCATAAATTACAGAATTTTTCATATCTGCTGGATTTAGATTCCTATATTCATTGTGGTTCGCAACGACAATGATCAAGTCCGCGCCTGCGATCGCTTCATTGATATTAGAATAGAGAACAATATTTTCATCTTTTTCTAATACAGGATCATTCTTAATCAGCGGATCGTGAACTCGAATTTCTGAATATTCATACCTCCTCAATTCGTTTATTACGGAGTACGTTGGGGAAAGTCGTGTATCTGAAACATTACCCCGAAACGCTAGGCCTAGTAGCGTAATAACTGGGGATTTCTTTTTACGTGTCCTGTGATTGCGCAAGAGTGTCATTGCTCGGTCTACGGCATATCGCGGCATTGAATCATTGAGTGACCTTGCCAAACTTATGAGAGTCCCATCAGTATTAGCCTTCCGTGCTGCTTCCAAGACAAATTGAGGATAAACCGGTATACATGCGCCACCAACTCCGATTCCTGCATCGTGTATGTGACAAAATGGCTGCGAATTAGCAGCAGACTGAACTTCTCGAAAATCAAAACCAAGCGCATCGCATATTTTTGCCAGTTCGTTGGCGATTGCGATATTTACATCTCGATAGACTCCCTCAAATAGCTTTTCAGCTTCAGCGGTCTTAATATTACTCATGGTTCTAACGCCTCGTTTAAAAATTATAGAGTAAAACTTAGTTCCTACCAGTGAGCTACTATTGCCAACCCCAGCTACTATGGCCGGATAATTTCTCTCAATATCTTCGATAGCGCGACCTACGTAAAGTCGTTCTGGATTATAAACGACGTAAAAGTGTCTTTCTGCTTTAAGTGAGCCGGTATTTTTCTGCTCCAATATTGGTATCAAAACTTCTTCTGTGGTTCCTGGTGGAACACTTGGGTTTAACACTACAAGGTCACCTTTATGCAAGTTAGATGCTATTGATAATGCTACTTCCTTAACGGCAGATAAATCGGCACTTTGGCCCTTAGATAGCACTGGTACACAAATTATTTTTATGGCGCAGTGGTCCGGTGCCTGTGATTCGTCTTCGAATGCCATAAATCTTTTTTCACTGATACCTTTAGTGAAAGCCGCACTGACACCAGGTTCTGGGATATGAGTTATACCATTAGATGCGGCCTTGACTATGTTTTGTGATTTGTCTAAGCCAATGACATGGGCTCCCGCCCTCAGCCATACAGAGGCTATGCTTGATCCAACATGACCCAAGCCATAGATAGCTATCTTTAGCTCACCATGCTTCAATTTTTCATGAATTTCTTCAGCAGATGCGGTTAGGAATACTGATTCCACATCTTCAAGGTTAGCCTCGGCCATTCTATTGCTTTCAGCTTTATTCTTATAATAAGATTGTTTTAGATTTGGTTAGCAGGAATAGCATAATAGGATTCGTTTTGTATAAAAAAATTCAAGAAAAAGAACCAGTAAAGTTGTCGGATGAAACTTTCCCAAAATTTCTTTCGTTCATAGTCTAAATCTCAACATGGCATGTCATACCTATAGCAAAGCTAATCATGAAATATCACGGTTTTCTCGTCAGATGCCACTATTTTGATCCGAATGAATCTTGATTAGATGAATTATATGTTAAAACATACAAATGGGCTAATTTATTTATAGATTAACTAAAATAGAATTAAGCTATAGACTACTTGTAGATAGCTACCAGAAATATACTGAATGGATTAGGCGAAAATGGAATAATACACATATGGTATTTAGAATAATCCGAACCTTTTCGATGATTCTTTATAGTACTTTATTTACTATAATAAAGTTTTATTTTGCTTTTATGCATGCTCTTATGTAGAGTATCTGTCATAAATGAGTAGAACAGATAATGAAATCAAGGTACAAATTTTAACTGCGGCAATTTCTGGTGCGACCAAAACTGAAATTATGTTCAAGGCGTTTCTTACTCATAATCAGTTCTTTAGCCACATTCCATCTTTGGTGGAAGCCGATATGATCAGGTATCAAAAGGTGCAAGGGATCTATAGAACATCTGAAATAGGTTTAGAATTTCTCGGTACAAGAGCAAATACCTTGTCAGGTAAGCATTCATCAGACAAGGTTCTTGTAATAGGCTTGGGTCAACTAGGGTTACCTGTAGCAAAGTACGTCCAAGACCGAGGAGGATTTGATGTGTATGGTTATGATATTAGTACAAAGGCAATAGACCGTGCACAGAAAATAGCTGGAATAAAGAGGATTGGCGATGATAGCAACAGAAATGATATAATTATTAATAGTATTGGCACTGGTAACAGTGATTTTAGCGAATTTGATGTCTTTATTATCTGTGTTTCTACGCACAAACCAGATGACATGTTTTCTCCACAAATAGATGGTCTACTATCCATAGTTGAAAAGATATCAAAAGAAGCAAAGAATGGAGC
>JBEDUN010000059.1:0-40183 GCA_040414675.1 Nitrososphaeraceae archaeon
CTTTTGGAATAGTACTTTCTATTGAAACTAGTGCTCCATTCTTTGCTTCTTTTGATATCTTTTCAACTATGGATAGTAGACCATCTATTTGTGGAGAAAACATGTCATCTGGCTTGTGTGTAGAAACACAGACAATAAAGACATCAAATTCACTAAAATTAGCAGATTTTTCAATCTCTTCTTCCCTCGCCTTCTCAACAGCCCTTGGACTTGAATCGTATCCATAGGTGTCAAATCCTTTGTCTTTTACATATTTTGCCACAGGTAGTCCTAATCTACCAAGTCCAATAACTAGGACCCTATCAAATTTCATACGATTGACACGCTTCTTACAGTCTAGCTTATATTTAGAAATCAAGATTCATATCCAACCAAACTTGGTACATGATTTGTCACTGATTTGTGTAAGGATGCAACCATTCCTCATCAAATACTAAGCCACATCTACGACACTTCCACATGTTAAAGGCTGAAAGATCAAATCCTTTATACATTTTAATACCTCCAATATTTCCTATTTCGTTTACCCATTCTCTCACAACCCTCCTTTGCGGATACTCGTAGCTATGTTTATGTCTCTGAAAACCTGTCTATTTTGTTGGTCGTCGTCTAGACAGTAATCGCGGTCTAACGTAAGAACTCCGTAAGAATTAATATTCATTGCCTCTGTTGTGCATCGACATTATTTATCGTTGGTGGTAGTATTACTCCAAATAATGGACAGTAGATTTAAATAAATGACTTGTCTCAATCTGGGATATGCAGAAGGAACGACATTTCCTCGACGAAACAGACCTGAAAATTATTAGCATATTATCAAAGGATTGTAGAGCATCATTTATGAGCATAGGAACTGCTGTTGGCATGACCTCGAAGAGTGTAAAAGCTAGGGTAGATGCGATGATTTCGTCTGGTGTGATAGAAAAGTTCGTTGTAAAAGTTGACCCTGCATCACTTGGATACGGGATGTCGTGTATGTTAATAGTACGGGAGCACACTTCACATACTGAAGAAATAACAAGTCGGCTTAACCTGCTGGGGGATGTATCTATCCATTCTAAATGTATGGGAGGGATCTCCACATTCTGTTTAGCAGTTAAAGAAGGACATGAAGATAAACTAGAACTTTTGCGGGATTCTCTTAAACCTGCCAGTATCCGTTTCATGTTCACATCACAATCATCAAATCAGAGTAATACCCATGAGCTTTCTGAGATTGATTTGCAAATGATAAACTGCCTATTGACAAATCCTAGGATGGATATGAATGAAATCGCTAAAAAAATATCAATATCACCAAGGACTGTTAATAGAAGACTAGCAAAGCTAAAAGATAGCAATGCATTAAAATTCTTTATTCTGTGTAATCCTGTGTCTACTTTAGGGTATTTTCAGTTTGCTCTAGTAATAAATACAATTGACAAGTCATTCAACAGCCAAATAATTGAGCGCATATATGGAAGCTTAAAGGAAAACATCCTCTGCCAACCGCCTATCATAGATCCCGACAATATAATCACTCTGCTTTTATTTAGTAGGGACTTTTATACAGCAGATGGCATTCTCAAAGAAGTAGAATCCATTACTGGTGTGAATAGAGTTGAATTGTTTGTACTAACAGATACAACTTCCTACGACGGATGGATGGCAAAAGAAGTTGGGAAAAGACTGGATCAAAAGAAATTAGCGAGACAGAAACAACAACCAGAACAGGTCCTTGAATTAATGAGTTAGAATCCACAGAATAATGGTTATTGCAAGTCAGAGATCAGCTGGTGTGTTTGTCTGAATTATTCTTGTTCTAACTGCAGACAGTTGAATATGACCTATCTATTCTGTATGGCTGCCTCTGATTTGCATTTAAGATTTACGGACTTACTGTAGGGATTTATTACCGCTATAGTTGCTTGGCCTTGTAGATTCTAATCTAGTTAACCTTTAAAACCATATGAAAACTTATGGGTAGATCATCTGCTTAGATTAAAGCTGTCCTGAAACATATTCATAATGGGTGTTAAGAAAATTCTGAAGGAAACTCACGGATAAGCAATCATGCTGGTCAATATAGACTAGGATTTAAACTAGGAGAGTGCCAAGAGCTATTGTATTTTACAGAAGTTTTAACCAAGAGGCATAAGTATTGATAAAAATATTATAAAGCTAATGAGCAAGCATAATCGTGCCAAGCAGCTTTCTCATCTCGAATATCAGGATCGTGATTTTCGCGACTATCTCAGTTTAGTTCACGGAAAATTGGATCCCATATTGAATGATGAGTAGCTTAACGTCTGTAAAGATAAGTACAATTTCTGATAACCGACATGTCACTGGGTCAAGAAATCTCATAAGAATAACAGGTCAGTTGTAGAATAAGTCCTAGTGAGGCTAGAAGACAGTCAATATTATCATGTCTGACTATTATTCTGGCCAAACTTTATGATATAATATTAGCATATATTGCAATCAAAACCTACGTAAATGGTAGAGTTAAGAACTAAGCCGTACACCAGTATGATGGTGCAGATTTCATGAGACCAAAATTAACTGATAATCCAAATGAACCAGACTTCTTTGCGTCAATTGAAGAATGGGAGCTATTTTTCAAATCTTTGAACATGAATGAGCGCAGAGAATTCTATAGCACTTTAGAAATGGTGATAGAAACAATTCGAGGTATTAGGTTAGAAAAAAACCTGAAATCGGAAAACAGAGAAAACTCGTTGTCGAGTTTTTGTCTAGGAAATGTTTGTGATTGGAATTAGACATGGATCCAGTCAAATTTATTTCTAATCTAGATCAAGATCTAGCTGGTAACGAATATGATTAATATCTAATATTGTACGTTGAGCGGCATTAATCAAATACTTGCCTTTACCCAAAGCATGAACAGGTAAACCGGAAGACAATAATATATAAAAACCATCCTCTGCATCTTGTCTATTGGTAAAATAGATTATAACCATATTTAGATCCTGTATGCTGGTGTTATGGGACAATTTCTTTAATAAGCCTTTCATAATTATCATGTATAGTCGTTATTCCTTCATTTGTTAGTTAGAGTCCCTCCCTAACATGTGCCCTAGCATATAATAGATGTAGTAACAATCTAGTTACGATCTTACATGGGTCGTACAATTCCATCATTTAGAATGGCTACTGTAGAGGAATTAAAAGATTGGAAAGAATTTCGAAATGAACTAGATAAGTGCAATAAGAGATTATTTGATAGAATGTATGCAACTTGTCATCTTTATAACTCGGCTTGTATGTGCGCTGCAAATCCAATAAGGATAAAACCAATCTTCATGTCGATTATTTTTCATCATTACGTAACTCTCAGAGAGCTAAGACGGAAAATAAAAGATGATCATGTATGAATTGGAGGTAAATTCAATGGTTACAGGCAGAGCCATCGGGATCGATGTACCAATAAAGATGATAAATCCAGGACTGTGGGATCGGTTAGCGCAAGATGCACACAAATATAATATGACAGTAGAAGAGTACTGCGATTTTCTGTTAGAAAAGGAATGTGCTTTGAATTATTACGGCGATCAAAACCAAGCCAAAACACTAAGGAAAGATAAGACGAGTCAGTCTATCATAATATAGAGCAAGGTCCAAGATTCTAGTATTGTTATTTTTTAATGATATAACTGATATAAAATACCTGTTAGGAATTGGAGAGTCTGAAGCAATCTACCTACTTTCATGATGATCTCATTGGTCTCCTGAGGCGTACCCAGTTAGTTTCATTTTATTTTATTTCATTTTTAACAGTCTAAATGACATACCAAAAACTGCGAATATTACTGCGCCACTTATTAGAAATGTAGCATTTCCAATCGAATTATACAATACTCCTCCTAAAGTTAGACCAATAATACTTGCCAAGCCACCAAAACTGCCTGACATGCCCTGAACTGCACCTTGAAGTTTTGAACCTGCGTGTCTTGATAATATAGACATAAAAGATGGCCACATTAGGCCGTTCCCAACTGCAAAGAATACCAGAGCCAAGCTAACTGAAACTATATTATTTGATACAAATAAAACAAAATTTGTTCCCAATATTATACTACCAATTACGACTAGTTTTTCTTCAGAAAATCGTTTTAATGCTTTACGCAAAACTGGACCCTGAACTAGAGCCATAACTCCACTTAATACTGCATAAAATATTCCAAGCTGCGTCACAGACCATCTTAAATCTTTAGCTGCGTGAGTAGGAAATGCTGCATAATAAATATTAAAACCAAGAAATATTAAAAAATATAATACAAGTAAAAAAGAAATATGCTCTAATTTGAAAACATCTCGCAATTTAGGTTTTGTAGTATCTGCAGCTGAAGTGCAGTCTCTACATTCCTGTGAAAAAACTTTTCTGACAGTTGTCTCTTCAGTAACCAATATTTCATTTGACGAGGGTTTGGATTCTTTTAACATAAAGACTATCACAAGTATAGTCACAAGAGATAGAATCAGGGCTGCTACAACTGGTAGTATTGCCCCATAGATTGTTCCGCCTAGAATCCCGGCTAATGCTGGACCAAGAATAAATCCAAGATTAGAAGATATAGCCATTTTTCCAAAGTTTCTGCTTCTAGTGCTATCGGATGAAATGTCAGCAAGATAGGCATTAGCTATGGAGATATTTCCCCCAGTAACACCATCAACAGCTCTTGCTATAAAAATTAGTAACAAAGGCAGAACCACCACAAATGTTCCAAAGAATGCGATATTAATACTGGATTTTTCAGAGGGTAAAAACAATGCAAAAAGAAATATAATCCAACCAGCCGCTGTTCCTACATTACTTAATAGTAGAACTTTTTTTCTTCCATAAATATCAGACCACTTTCCTAGAATTGGAGCTCCAATAAGTTGAAAGGCAGGATAAGTAGCTGCAAGCAAACCGTAAATTATGGCATTACCTCCAAATCTCATAACTACGAAAACTAGGAATGGCAACACAATACTAAATCCAAGAGTTCCAACAAAATTAACCAAAAGCAGAGGAAAAAGCGTTAGTTGTTTCGTAGAACTAGTCATTGTTTTGCTCACTGTAGGCTTCCATTTAAGATTTGAGTATAGTTTATGATTTGATTCTATATATGTCTGAAACAACTAATTTGCAGTGAATTTAGTCTGTTCAGAGATGGCTTATCTCATACCTACTAAATATGAGTCATTTGAATAGTCAACTTTGTTATCCAATATTATAAGAAGCTGAGAAAGATAGCATGAATTAAAAATTGAACCATGATACTATCTGCTCCATTGGATATGCCAATTATATTCTCTACAATCCCTTCTCAACAAGAATATGACGTGACAAAGACAGACACGGACCGACAAAAAAACGCGAATGACTTGAGAGAATTAGTAATCTTTAGATTAGATCATGGTCCTGTAAATGCCTTTAACCACTTGCAATAACTAAAACCATCATAATTCTCGATATGTTTCAGGCTAATACTCCGACTGTACTTTTACAAGAAGCAGTTTAATTGAACATGATTCATGATGATCATAGTATATTGACCAACGTAGAAAAAGAACGTCATGCCTCATGGTTAGAACTTTTCTACGATCTAGTTTTTGCTGCTGCCGTTTCCCAGATAGGGTTGACCCTACATGATAATACTACTTCAGTTACAGCGTTTCTTGGAAATGTGGCACTCTTTGTTCCTGTAATGTGGGCATGGGTAGGGCTTACTTTTTACTCGGCGAGGTTTGAGACTGACGATTTATTCCATCGTCTATTAGTGTTTCTTCAGATGATGGGAGCTGCAGCTCTTACTATTAACATACATGGAGCATTAGCTGAAACCTCTGACAAGTTTGCGATATCATATGCTGTAATACGAATTCTCCTAGTTGTTGAGTATATACGCGCAGGTCGTAAGATACCTGCCGCTAGTAAGTTTGCGAGGGGATATGCACAAGGTTTTCTGATTTCTGCAATGCTATGGTTGATATCAGCAGCTATTCCTGTTCCTTTCCGTTTCATAATTTGGTCATTAGCAATAGCCATAGATGTAGGCACCACTTTTATTGTGGGAAGAAAGCACGTACAACTGGCTCCAAATTTTTTTCATTTACCTGAACGAATGGGGCTCTTTACTCTAATTGTAATAGGAGAAACAATATTCGGTCTTGTGAGTATTTTATCTTCTCATGAGTGGGATCTAGAATCCACGATATCCATAGGAGCTGGCTTAAGCATAGCTTTTGGACTTTGGTGGTTGTACTTCGATAATACCGATGGAGCTCCGATTCGCGCATTTCGGCAAAAAGGAAGATTAAGAATTTACATAACGTGGCTCTATGTCCACTTTCCTTTAGTTATAGGATTGGTATGTACTGCAACAGGTATAAGATACATTGTATCAGCCACTCAAAATATAGTATTATCGTACGCAGGTGAATGGTTAATCTGTGGTTCTGTATCACTATGTTTAGTCTCAATTGGAGTTATCCAGTTTACCATAGCTAGTGCAAGCCGCGATGATGAGGATGATGAGGATAGTAGTAATAGTAGTAGTAATAGGCATAGTATCAGAAGTAGAAAGATTCTGGTTCAAGGATCAGTCTACAGGTTCTTAGCTGGGTTTGTAATACTTCTTATCCCCATACTAGCGATACCAGTCCTACCATTACCATTAATCTTAATCATCTCTGTAATTTGCGCAATTGAGATAGTAATTGATTTGAGACATCATCCTCATCATAGAATTTTTTGAGATATTTAATACTGCAACATTTGCCGAAAAGATAAACGACATCTTGTTAAAATTGGATATATCGAAGCAAAAATGTCGATATTGTATTGATCACGGTCGTCTAGAACAAAAAGAAAAGCCTTCTGGTTCTCTTCTAGATGATCATATTTTCTAACATTGATACTCGAGTATGCTCTGCATAACATCCCAATGCGTATGATTTGGTCTTGTTATCTGACAGTATGCACAAAGCCACATACCACAATGACATTGGATAGTGAACTTCACCTTTGAATGACAACATTCGCATTCTTGTACCTTCATTTGTAGTATTCCAGCGATAGTCGCAGAGGTTCGAATAAGTCCATGATATTCTTTTGTGATTTATCCAACTTAAAGGCAACAGTTCCTGGACTAAGGTCATTGGATGGGCATCATTGTCACCGGATCATTATATCCTATTCCATTGTTGGTTGGTTGGTTGGTTGCTCTTAATTGTTCTTAGTCAACAATCATGCTAAGAATAAACTGCGTTGTAGCAAGGCTATTGGCAGATATACAATATTAGATATCAAGCTTTGACTAATTTTCAAGCATAAAAAAGTAAAAGAAGAATACGTATATCAATCAGTCATTTATTTGCTAAAGTACTATTTTGAAGCAATTCATGCACAGTTGGATCAACTCTTCCCGACTCAGTCATGGTAAAGCAATGGGTTGGCATAAACTGCTGTGCCCCTCCAAGTCTATTTTCCCATTTGGGTAACATACTATTTACACAATTTTCGTTGACTGCATCAATATATTTAGAGAAAATCAGCCATGGGTTAGGTTGTCCTCCACCTCCTCCTACCTGTTTTGCAATCCCACCAAATGAGACTTGTTGGTTTGCTTGAGCAGCTGCCTTTTCCAAATCAGAAACAAATTCCTTCTGTATTATTACATCATTTCTTGTTCCAAGTCTAGTAAGATGGCCTCCAACAAGTGTGTCAAAGTCATAATTCTTCAAGGCTATATCATGAGCTCTGATAAACCCAGCAGTATCTTTAGATATTGCCAGGTATGGAAATGGAATCCATCCTGGAAATACGATATCCACTAGCATAAGTACTTTTTGATTTGGAGCATAAATGAATATATTTCCAGGCAGATGGTTAACTCCATAGTAGTCTAACTTTAGTGTTTGATTTCCTATCTGTAATGTGTAATTCTTGGCAAATGTGACTGTAGGAATTGGCGGCACAGTAGAAGCATTTTTGGCTACACTTTTTGCTCTTTGTAATTCTGCTGCGGTTTCTTGTTGGGCTATAAAAGTAGCATTTCTTGGGAACATTCCAGCAGCTCCAATGTGATCTAAATGAGCGTGACTGTAAATTACATACGTAACAGGTTTATTCGTTACTTCTGCTATTGCCTTGAGATAGTTTTTACCAATGGTAGGAGGAGCATCAACTGCCACAACACCTTTATCTGTTACTAAAAACATTGTATTGTAGGCACCATCGGTAACCCAATACAAATGATCTCGGATCTGTTGCACCAAATATCCTTTTGCAGGTATCGTGGGCCCTTTTGCTGTTTCAGGGAGTTGAGTTGCACTGCTAATGGAGCTTTTGTTATTGCTATTAGCAATACCACTACTACTAGTATTAGTATTAGATTCCCTTAATGCTTGGGATACAAATTTAAGATATATTGTCTCGACACTATCATTATTGTCCTGAACAGCAGTCAATGCTTTTGAGGTCTGAACTGGCAATATTGAGTCATTAATAGCTGCAATGCAAGCTGATACGAGTAAAATGATTAGACAAGCTCCAGAAGCTATACGCCGCATTATTTTTTGAGCATCGCGAATATTGTTCATGTGTAGTCTGATTGTAACGGTAGAAATATATAAATTGGTGGATCTATTTAGTATAGAATTTTTGCAGGATTAGGGTTTACGAGACAACGAATTAAGGCATTAATATTGTAGTGATACTGGTGTGGGTGGTGGTGAGGGTCATTGCATCAATTCATTATTTCGTTCATTAATTTCCAAATACCTCCTGAAAAAGTTTCACTTCAGAACCATTTCTTCTTCTTAAAATATAGAATCATGCCTCCTGCTATAGCCGCCATTAATGACAACGCATAGTAGTAACCTATTGGTGAATGAAGCTCTGGCATCACATCGAAATTCATACCATAGATACCCGCTATCAAAGTAAGCGGAAGAATAATCGTTGCGATGACCGTGAGTGTTCTGATTGTTTCATTTAGGTTTGCGCTTAAAGACGAGTTATAGGCTTCGCGCAAGTTAATAACTCTCTGATGCATATTTTCAACGCTATGTTCTAAATATACTACCCTATCGTTGATTGAGCGAATATGTCTCATAGAATCACTGCTAAGCTTTGATTGTACCACTCCATTGATAACGTCTGCGAAGGCTTGTGTAATCATAGTAAGACTACCTTCTAGACGACTTATTTTTCTACGTATCAATAGCACGTTTATCAGCTGTGAATTTGTGGGTTTTTCGAGTATAACATAATCTTCAATCTGCTCTAGTTGGATATTGATCTTGTCGATTACAGGATAATAGCTTGAAATTATTTCTTCAATTGCAAAGCGATATACCATTTCACATATCCCCATACTGTAGTCCATAGACTCGCCTTTTTCAGCAGAAGATGATGATCGTTGTTGTCTATGCTGTTCTGACAATGGTAATGGAGATCCATGAGAGGATAACAAACTTCTACTGATCCTCTGTTTAATATTTGACTGGAATTGATGATTGTAGAAATTTATGGTAATTATCCATCTTCTCTCTAAAAATATATACAGGTCATCTTCTTCAAGATCACTATTCGCAAACACATCATTATTTCCCTTGTCACTCTCTTCTTCCCCTTTTACTTTGATATTCTCTTGTTCTTCATATCTTACTCCATCTATAATAGTAAACACATATCTATCGTACTCTTCAATCTTGGAAGGTTGATGTCTGTGAACTATCGCGTCTACTGCTAATGGATGTAATCCAAAGATATCTTGTAGTTGAAAAATATTGCCCGGGTCATCAGCATGTATCCATAATGACTCATCTGGATTTTCCGTCATCTCTTTTCTAACTGCTAACGGCTCTGAAATATTGGCTTGTTTAATCTTGTGTTTGCTTATAATATAAGCAGATATAGTCAACTATCTTTTCTATTTGAATAATCTTACCTAAATAGTACTTGTAGACGATCTACATTGTTAGTAAGCATTCTCCTCTTGTTGCAATTTTAACGTAACAACTTGGATTTAGTTTATCTTATCATTTCGCTTTGACAATTATGGTATTCTCCTGATATGAGTTACCACAGCAATGTCAACATCTCCACTGGAAAATGATTAATGAAAGCAGTCAGACGCTATAGCATACGGATATCTTAACAGATTTTCTTTGGTTTCTATTCCATTTCCTGTTTTTGTTTGCCCTGTTAGGGTTAATGAGTATTATGGCAGTCAGCATAAAGACCCCGATGCCTAATAGTGTCGCAAGTAAGTTGAGTAGGTCAAGAACCATCATTCTTTGTTGTTATAATATGTGAGAATTCCTTATATGCAGGACTTATCGCTGTGATTTCAGTCAGTAGGATTGAATCAATTTCACTAGCTGGTTCCATTCTTTGTTTTGTTTGTGAGACAGTGATAGGACAAGTTGGTAACTAATGGTTTTGAAGGCTGGATAGATTATTGTCTTGTCCCATCCAATATAGTCAATGTGCATGCCAGTGCCCGTGCTAAGGCATCTCTCTATAAATAACGTATTATTTCTTCATTTGCCGGGCTACACATATTTCGTATTACACGCATTACACGTTGGTATTTTGATCTTACCAACAAATTCAAATTGTAAAGTCGTCATTTAGAAGACTTGGCTATTCTTTTGAAAATTCTAATGAGGTCAAAGTACCCCACGAGTATGAAGTCATTGTCCAGTTCCATTCCATCATTCCAGATGTCACCATACATTCAAGAATGATAGTCTATCACCACTGAAGAAAATTATTAAAAAGTTTTTAATTTTGTTCTATAATTCAGCTGACGGTGACTCTGTTATCTCTATTTGTAACTACAGCTGGATCTGAATTTGTAAGTATGTCAACCTTGTCATGTAAATAAATTGACTAAGTTTTAGAATTTATAGAATAAAGATTAATACTTTCATTTAGTCAGGACATTGTGTCATCGTCATCGCTGTTGTTATTGTAGTATTATTGGTTTCAGTTAGACTCAATGCACGCTGCTGCAATGTGGTTGTATTCTGACATAAACATTGATTGCTGCAGCTACTAAAGCAACTACTACAGCGAATATGGCAACCGCCCACATGAGCAATACATGGATTTACTCATATTGAATTAGGAATCTTATCTCTTTACTGATTTGAGACAAAATTACAGGTTATACTTTCTACTTTACTTGTGACTACCCGGGACTAAAAATACAACTGCCAGCATTGCTATTATGAATGCTATAGTGATGACAACTATCAGAATTACATTTTTTAGAGTCTGTCCTCTACTAACAAAAGACACGCTATCAATCCTTCCGAATAAACTATATATTAATATCGTCTATTATATTGATATAATAATCTATTTAGCAGGCACTGTGAAAAACGACTAGGTAAGAAAGTACAGCCGCCCTTATAATCTAATTCTGTTCTAAATATTACAATGTCGGTTGTAATAAATTCAACCAGCGACTGCGAAAGATGTAAAAAAAACGAAGCTGAAGTATTCAATATCTTGGGCTCTTTCTGTTTAGGATGTTGGCAAGATATCACATATCCGTTTTCAGATGATTAGGACGGGATTTTGGCTCTAATATATAGCAGGACTAGTAGTGTTTACGTCTTTTTAGCTGATATGACTTCTTGACATGGACTTTCGTTTATAGCATGAGAATGGTCTGGATAATTGTTTTAGCTTGTCATTCGATAATTCAAAGAATTCGTTCATGGTTTTGATATTATTATTCATATTCAGTATACATTCGGCAATTGTCTTGTCCTGTAATGCCATTAAGTGTGGGAACTCTTGCAAGACCGATGAACGGTTCTCAACATATTGCTCTTAATGTTAATTACACATTTCGCTTTGCACCATCTTGACTGATTCACCTATGTTAAGCCTAACTCAGCTTCATCATTTGAGCATTTACTTTAGACAGTATTGATTATTTATTTCATGTAGATGTCCTTGTATGAATATTTGCCTATCGAAAGTAAGTTTTGACTATGTTAATACTAACCAAACCTGAGTTTAGCTAGTTTAGCGAGTATTTCAAATATATGTATTGAGTAAGTTGGACATGAATTGGAGAAGGATTGATAATATGATAGCAAGTAGGTGCATAAAGGAAATTCAACAGGATATCAAAGAGGGACGTAAGAAAGCATCTGAAATAGTACAGATACCATATATTTCTGAGCAGCAGGCTAGTGAATTTTATGATGCATGGCAAGCCTATTTTATGGATAGGATGGATATGGAGCAACACAGAGTAGGCTAGCGTAATACTAACACTCCAGATTCTGCATCCGAATTAGACTATGATCTAAAATTTTATAAGTTATTCCTATCTAAATAACTCGTCTTCACTATTTTCTGTACTATTAGTTCTAAAGTGTGTCATCACTACTGCTACGTCGGTTTTCGTATTAATTGTAAGGGAAACTGGCTCGGCCAATGGGGGAGAAGTATCCATTGCTTAAATCGCTATTGAAGCAATTCAGGTCGTTATCCGAAGGCCGATGCGTACGCAGAATAAAAGATCTCCTTTAATGAAAATTAAAGAGTACTGAATTTTTATTCTTTAATTCATTTCCAGTAGCTGTGTCTCATAAAGTGATCCTTAGCATACAAGTTGACCCCACCCAATTCCCGTTTTTTTTACTTTTTTATGTAAAATAGTTACGGCTAGTAGCATGGTTCAAGCAGAGCCTAAAAGAAAGCCAACACTAAGACTCGTAAATTCACGAGGGGAATTAATTAATATCTAATACTACATACGTCAATTGCTTTACTTAATAGAGAAAATTGGAACCGGATCTTTTAATGGAATATATTGATAAGATACATAAAATGTTTAGAAGAATCGCTAAACAGAAAATCTTGATTTTTCTATGCCTAGGTCTAGCAATTAACGCTAATCTTATGTCTACTACATATGTTGGGTTTTCTGCTTCAGAAAAATAAGATATTAATGCAACCTCAGGGAGTACGAGGTATGACAGTATCCGCAACTACTACGAATACTACTGCAAAAACAAATATCGTACTAGTCCATGGGGCTTGGGCTGATGGATCATCATGGAACAAAGTAATTCTTATATTGCAACAAGCTGGTCACAAGGTTATTGCCGTTCAGTTCCACTACATTCACTATCAGACGACGTCGAAACTGTAAAACGAGCCATAAGCAGGGTTGGTGGATCAGTTACTCTCGTCGGTCATTCATACGGTGGAGCGGTAATCACTAATGCTGCACATAATAATCCTAATGTGACAGGACTTGTGTATATCGCAGCTTTTGCACCAGACGAGGGTCAATCACTGTCTGATTTCGTAAAAGCAGAAAATTTCCCAAAAGAACTCATCCAGCCAGACAGTGGTGGGTTTCTCTACTTGAACCTAACAATATTCAGAGAGAATTTTGCTCAAGATGTTGATCCTGCTGAGACTAACATAATGGCAATTGCACAAAAGCCATTCAATCAATCTAACTTTATTGCGAAATCTGGTTCTCCAGCATGGAAAGAACTACCAACTTGGTATCAAATCTCCGAGTCCGATCATATGATTCCGCCAGATGTCCAGCATACATTCGCTCAAAAAATGAATGCAACTACGCTGTCGTTGAATGCTAGTCACTCATCTTACGTATCACATCCAATCGAAATCGCAAACTTCATTCTCAAAGCAACAAAAGGAAAGTGAGTAGTAAGTAAGGATCTCCTTTCAGAATCATTTCCTTATTTGTTTAGATTTCTCGAACACTCTGATAGTGTGTGAATGATCCCTAACTAGTATTCGTATCTTTCTAAACTCATGATCTAATGATGTATCAACTTGCTTTCTTTACTGCATTAATTCGCCTGTCTTCAGGTCTATAATACAGAGAATATTATTGTAATCGACTGATTTTCTAAAGTCGTTGTATAGGTAATAATTACTCATTATGCGCCTTATGTTAGTTTGTCAGATTTGTCATTCGATGTTCATTTTGACAGTTAATGTAAAATCGCAAGCGTAATCGTAATCGAAGAGGAGACACAATAATCTATCTCCTGCAATAATATAAAGAGCATCACCTTATGAAGAACCAGAAAATAGACAAACAAACGGTGTAGGATAAGGTGAGAATTAATGGTGGACTGGATATTTGTCTTATCCTATCACCAAAATTGTATTAGTCTGTGTGTTCAATACACAGTCCGGCAGTCACATACTACCAGTCTATTCTATGATTGGCTAGTAAATAAGCAGGACTAAGACAGCAGCTGTGATGATAAGTGTCGATACCTATCCGCCTCACAGAAAGACATGTCAATGCACTTCCATTTGCACCGATCTAAAACATGGACTGTCAATGATATTTAATATTATAATTTTTGCCTATCATATTTTTCTAGTGATCTTAATGTGATTTTATTAGCGATTTAAAGGAAAACATCGATAAGCGTTCGATTAAGGGATCAATTTCAGGGAGTATGTTTTCAACTGTTGGCAGGGTTGAATTAACAGGGTGATTAAATAAATCTTAATCACTATTAACAGAATAGAATAATCAATGGACAACTAATTACTGACGCAGCTAAAAAATAACTTAAGATTGGTAGATACCTTGGAGAGAAACGTAACAAATAATACAAAGAATATGATAACAAAGAATATAGTAGAACAAATCGGTGGTATTAAAGTAGATTTACCGAAGACTTAATCAAGAAAATTTTTAACTATGATAAACTTGAGTCTATACCCTACGCTCTTATGCTCGTTTCGATACATCGCCACTGAAAATATTGGTAGATTTTGTGAGATACTCCAATTATTGGATAAAGTAGTGGCAATTGTCCAAATGTAGCGTGGATTATCTAGCGAGAATATAGGACTTGTAGAGTTCTGTCATGTTTATAACAAGAATATGAATACAAGAGAATAATTATGAGAATTGCGGAATATTATTAATGGGAATGAGCTATGATAAATTCGAACGGCTTTACAAGTGTCGCCTTTGTAATACGACCATTAGTGAATCGGAACGCTTTAGTCATCTTAGGGATATTCACTTCGTTAGTTTAGATATTTTGTATGATCCCACATTCGTGAATTCAATGTATTTACTATATGCGGACTATCTAAAATAAGATATTAATGTTACTAATAGCAAATATATAAGAAGCACATTACTTTTAGATAGACCAAACAACCATCCAAACATACTTATTGTCATTTTTGACTGCATTAAACCAATTGTCTTCTATTCTATAATACTTAATATCATTATAATTAACCACATTTTCAAATTCACGATAGCAAAATATCGACTAGACATTTAGTACTACAAACAGTTGTTTACGGTTAAAATAATGGGTACGGTTGTATGTTTGCTAGGCTATTTGGGCTAGAGAGTCTAGCAAAAAACAACCTTGCTTATTTTTGGTTCGTATTGGTACTTTCCGTATTATACATTATACAGCAACCTATTTACCAGTTTTACTAGGGTTGAATGCAAAATCAAGAAATAATTTGTTAATAGAAAGTTGTCTGCAAGTCTATCCGTAGTTTATCAACCAGCTTAGCTACCCGCATTGCCATATGTCTAAATACTAATAAACTAAACTATTTAGACGCTGCAGATAGTAAATGAACTAATATCCGCCGTTATTGGATTATTTATGTAGAATTGTTTATAAAAACTCATTATGATCTCTGGAACTACTAGCATAAAGGAATCGCAATTGTCAATGAAACAAAAATTCTGAATATGATTGTATCCACACATCGCAAATTGGTAACATTTAGTATAGGATCAGAATCAAACGAGAAGCGCAGGGATCACTAGCCCGCGCCTCTCGTGGTTGACTTATTAGGCAATTGTTGGTTTCGAGTGTAATAACTAAACGTAGTTATGAGGATGTGAAACAGGCTGCCTTTTTTCAAAACTGTTCCTCATAACTACGAATGGTTCTTGTGTTAATTTGTTGATCAGGTCTAATAATACACGTCCAACATATAAGAATAGAGGTGATTCTAGCTTTCTAGAGTGATCCCAATTCTCTAGAATGAGAAAAACGATCAGGATGCAGACTCAAGAATCAATGTATAGCTAAAATATATATAATAACTAGAAAAGGTTTTTGACTGTAAATAATAGTAGGATAACATTACAGGCTAAACCCTAACAATACTTGACTGTGGTAGATCCATCCAATTCGGCAATACAAACTCTACACGTCCGGATATTTGTACCGACTATCTGTTCTTCTCCATATCTTAAACTAGATTTATATTCAAGAGTTTGACAAAGCCAATAACAAAATCAATGGCGAAAGAAGAATGCAACGATCTAGTTAACCTAGATCACATGATTGCGGATCTAGATGATACAAATAGTAGTTTTTTGAATGTCTTTAGCAATAAAGGATTAGATATGGGAATTCTGAGAATAAAAGTAGGAGAGAAGGATATTCAACTTCCACATTCTGTTGACGAAGCCTATTTTGTAGTCAAAGGCAATGGGTCCATTGAAATAGATGGCAATATGAAGCCAGTTAGGAGTAGCGATTTCGTCTTTGTTCCTGCAGAAGCAAATCATAGATTTATTGCGGATGACCAAGATCTTGTAGTTATCTATTTTTTTCCATCATAGTTTTAGGCTTGAATACTCTGTAATCTCAGTGTACAAATATCAACCCGTGAATCTATTATATCTATATGATGGTTCATTTGATTAATTAGGACTAATTAAAACTGTTAGACTAGCTGTAGTAGTAAAACTAAAGATGTTTCATTATTATTTCCTCGTTTCTTGTCACATATTAGTCACTACAATAAATTATACAAAAGCATATAAAACTAACGATTACAAGTTCATTAGGAAATAAAGTATTTATTATTATGATCAGAACTTGATTCGTTTCTATCATCATGGATCACATGAGATAGCTGGCTCCGAAGTGATTTATCAAGGGAAGCACAAACAACTTGACAAATTTCTTCCTGGAGTTTCCAGCCAATCTCATGTTGTAGATGGCAGGATATTGGATTATGTAATATGATTAAATAAGTTTCCGCATTGAATTACATTAAATAGTATGATCTCTATTATAGATATATGCCCTATATAGAGAGAATGATATTCTAATATCAGATGTAATATCAATAAAATACCTACTCATTGAAAGCTACATGCTTCTTATAGTCTTCTTATGGCTGTTGTCTGACCGTCTGTCTGTCTGAATGCCTAGACTTGAGCTTATGCCTATTGCCATAAGTAAAAGGAATGTATGATAAAAGCTAAACCCTAATCGAATTCGGTTTCCTATTATGACCTTCTGTTTGTCATATTTAGATGAATTGGCATTAATTGGAAGAAATTGTATTGTGCGATGCAGTAATAGTGTATGTAGAATTCTCGAGGTCATTCGTACGTAAAACAAGTGAGCGAACATATCCTATACAAATAGATGTTACAGTGTGATTTTTTTATCAGAATTTTTATTGGCTAATCAACTGTCATGCGACATGAATAATTATTTCTATGAAGTGGCAGATTTTCACTCCCTTTCCTTACATTTCTTTAAAAGTGCAAATGACCAGATTTGAATTAAAAACCCTTTTAAACTATATAATTCGTAAACATCATAGTTTATTTATGACTATGACCTTTTATGAACTATGAAAAAATATGAATTACCTCCATTACCGTACGCCTACGATGCATTAGAGCCACATATTGATGCAAGGACTATGGAGATACACCATACAAAACATCATCAAACTTATACTGACAAACTGAATGCAGCTCTTGAAAAATGTTCTCCCGAAATTCAAGAAAAGGATGTTCTCAATATACTATCAAGTCTTGACACAGTACCAGCAGATCAAAAAGGGGCAATCAATTTTAATGGTGGAGGATTTGATAATCATCGAATATTTTGGAATAACATGAAGAAAAATGGTGGCGGGGAACCAGGAGGTTCGATTGGAGATGCGATTAACACATCATTTGGAAGTTTTGCAAACTTTAAGGAGAAGTTCTCTTCTACTACCGCCTTAATTCAAGGTAGTGGTTGGGGATGGCTAGTCTATAACCCATCATCCAAGAAAGTAGAATACAAATCTATGCCTAATCAAACGAGTCCCAGAACAGAAGGTTTAGTCCCACTTTTAGGATGTGATGTATGGGAACATGCTTATTACCTCAAGTATCAAAATAAAAGACCCGACTATATCTCTGCTTGGTGGAATGTTGTAAACTGGGATGATGCTTCTTCGCGTTACGATAAAGTAAAATAAGTTCGGCGTCAACGCAGACCGAACCCAGATTTCTTTACCTAAGCACATTAGGTTGGAAGACTGGCAAAAAGCATAAGATAGAAATTTGGTTTGTAGAGCATGCCGGAAAATATTATATAGTCTCAGAACGCAAACATAAGGCACACTGGGTTCAAAATATGCTTGTCAATCCACAGATTTTGTTTTCTGTAGGTAACGCTTCTTTCCGAGGAACTGCTCGCATAGTTGATCAAGAAAAAGAATTTAGTTTGGCCGCTCAGATCTCTACATTAATGAATGAGAAATATGGATGGAGCAAAGGTGTATTCGTAGAGCTTGCTGGCTCATTTCAACTGCCCAAGTAGCTAACACATATCTTACTACCACATGTGTAGATGAGACTTGATTAATAGTGATAGCGTATTTATGGTTAGAATGTATGAAAGTGGTCAATATTTTTCTAGATACGACACGTATCAGCAATGTATTCCTAATATTTTAATGAGATTTACCAGTCATATCCGTATCATAAATGTATGTGATTTTCATTTTCTTGCCCCTTAATAGTGAAAGTAAATATTTTGCATTGCTAGAATATTTCAGATAGTGAATACTGAATGGTAACATTTTCATTAGACTGTATGTCAGTGGGTTAGTACCTCCCATGAAACCCACTCTTGGTATTTGTATATATCTTTAAAATAATATGATAGATATTTCATTAGGCTTGTAAACAAATTGATTTTGGAACTCAAAATTTGGACAGAGTAGGTGAAAGACTGGAGTTTTGATTGCACAAATTGTTACACCACTATTAACAATGTTGATACTACACTTATTCACAGGTTTGCATAGTATAGACCAAATTGACTATGGTATTATAAATAATGAACACGGTCATAGTATTAGCACTAATAGCAATTACAGTATCAAACTGAATGGAAGTACTGATAATCTTACAAAAGGTCTCTTGGGAAGTTCGAACCAACTGTCTTCTTGCGATTATATGTCGTCTAACACTGCCACTGCCGGAACCCAAGCAGCAGCTGATGATAACCAAGGTTCTAGCTTTGTTGGGATTAATGATGAAAATAACAACAAGAAGATAAGTGAAGGACTGGAAACTGGTGGTATTCATACTAGTATGAATACTAGCTTCAGTCAAAGCATAAGATCCAACAGCAGAGGTATTGGATTGACCGCAATGGATAATTTAGCCGGCAATACCAGTACTGGGAACGACGATGATAGCAATAACATCTTATCCATTTTAGGCGGCAGTGATATCCAGTCAGATCGAACATTGTGCGGTGGATCCAACGATGATGTTCTTATTGGGAGCCCCGGAAATGATATCATTTACGGTGGCGCTGGCAGCGATAAATTGTTTGGAGGTCCAGGAAATGATATTCTTATCGGAGGTCAAGGTGCTGATTATTTTGACTGCGGTCCTGGAAATGACACAATACGAGATTTCCACGCCGCTGAGGGAGACATTAAAACCAATGACTGTGAAAATTATTAATTAAATTGCTAGTTAAATTATATTAAATTAAACTAGCAGTTCAACTCGAGCAAGCATATTTCTTGTTTACTAGAATTTTGTTTTGCTGCTTCATAATCGTCTTTTTATACGGATTAATATCTATGGACAAGACAAGATTTTTGAAGTCTATACGGTCGAGACTCTTAATACTACTTAAAAATCTGCTAAAGCTGTAATATACTATTTTGACCCTATTCTATTTCAACAAACCAAACCAAGAAGATCAACAGCTATGTAGGTAGATAGAAAGCAACTAGGTTAATATCCTGGTGCCTATCAAACAATCTTTGTATATTGACTGGTACTTATTGACAAATTGTTTATTCCAGAATCTATTGTTGTGTCTATTGTTATTTGTTAGTCGAGGACAGATTCTAAAAAATGTAATTCTGATAGCTGGCATCATAGTAGCAATGCTAGCAGTTATATTTTGTTCCAGATAGTTGGAAATAAATTACTATGGTAAAATTCAACCTGTAGTTTTTACCTCAAATTAACCTGTAGTTTTGCATTAAATCATTAAATAGTTAATATCTCATAGCCTGATGTGAGTAAATTCGCAATCTTTTTGACAACACTCGTCAACATTGCTATTGCTGTCGTGGTAGCTTCAGTGACTGCGATGAACAGTGTCTATGCTCAGAATACAACAAACACCACCACCAACACTACAACAACGCAGCAAACAAACCACAGCAATCCTACTTCTGCAACATCCCCACTAAAAGGACTGAACACAAGTGTTATTGTAGATGCTATCAATGCCAAAATTAGATCAATCTACGAGGACAATGACGAGAAAGCTAGTAATTCAGTGACAAAGATTGATCATGATCACGACAAATAACGACATTAGAATATCCTAGATTGACAAATGCCTAACTTTATTTTTATTTCAAATTCCTAAGAGACTATGTTTGCTGAAATGTTATACTAATTGCTAGCATATGTTGCAAAAAGTTGCTTTGTATATCCGCTGCTCCTCTATATAGCGCACTAGTTTTTATGATATGTTTGTATATTTGTTCATGAAGTAATGAATGAAACACCTTGCATTTGGAGTCCATTTGCCAGTTATAGAATTTAATGGCAGTGATAATGATAAAAGTGATGATAAAAATAATGTAGCAAATGAAAGGCTTCATACAAGAGAAAAGATACTTTCAATTGCAAGAAAGGCCGAGCTTCTTGGTTATGATTCATTGAGCGTAAACGATCATATCGTTTTCAAAACTAGCTGGTTGGATGCACTAAGTACTTTGTCAGCAGCTGCAGCTGTAACCAATAGAATAAAACTTGGAACGTCCATACTAAATATAGTTGTAAGAAGCCCAGTTGTATGTGCCAAGGCTTTGTCTGCTATAGATATTCTGTCTTCTGGTAGGTTATTTGCAGCAGGAGTAGGGCCTGGCTCGCATAAGGGAGATTATGATGTATGTGGAATTCCCTTTGAGCATAGATGGGGAAGATTTAGTGAAGCCCTGCAGATCTTGCATATGGTTTGGAATGATAATAGCATGAAAGAACAAAATTATGATGATAACAATGACAATGAGGCGAATGCTATAACTACCAAACAATACGTAAATTATAGCGGTAAATATTATCAATTAGAGAAAATATCTATTGCACCAAAGCCTCTACAAGAACCTCATCCTCCTATATTCGTCGGCACATGGGGCTCATCCGAAGCAGGTTTAAAAAGAACTGCTAAATATGGTGATGGTTGGATGGCATCTGCATATAACGTTACACCAGATAAGTTCAGAGAAAAATGGGATATGCTTTTGTCATACAGAAAAAAATTAGGGAAAGATAGCGAATTGTTTGAAAATTGTCTTATGTCAATGTTTGGATACATTGATAGCGATAAAGATAAAGTTCGCAAAATGGTAAAAGAAGTGCTATCGCCAGCATTAGGGAGACCTGCAGAACAGTTAGAAAATCTACTTTTATTTGGATCTGTTGAGGAATGTATTCAAAAGATAAATGCTCTTTATGAATCTGGAGTAATGCGTTTACACTTCTGGCCGATAAGTGATTTTGAAGAACAAATCAGGATCTTCAGTAAAGAAATAGCCTCACATTATTAGATTGAAACTGGGAAAGCAATACGATGTTTCAACTAGCTTTCTTTAAAAGTAATTGTGTACATTACTAGTATAGTTTTAAAATGATGTATTGCATACTAGTTAACAGAGGTTTATTATAATCGAAATCGAACTAAAAATTGAATTAACATACAGTCCAGCCTTAAGTCTTAAATCTTATATAATATAGATACGGCAACTGGACATGGGAGCGAAACAGTCCGTGGTAGGCGTAGGGTTTTCTGTGATAGTATTACTTCTCTGGGCTAGCATTGTGCCTGCAATAATGACACCTGTGATGGCTCAGCTGAATGGTCCTAAGAATGCAAACACGAGTATGTCATCAGTTATGATGGAATCTGCGAGAATGCATTTAAGGGCTGCTGATAAAGCAATTTCTACAGGTAATGCAAGTGCAGCAATGGAGCAAATGAATATGGCACGAATGCAGATTGCAGTGATGGGAATGAAGAATATGGGCGTTATGAATCAATCTCAGGCTATGCAATTTATGGAAGGTAAACCTACAAGTATGAAAGTAGTGCCTGAAAACTGCATCGTACTTAATGATGGAACTTTGGAATGTAGAGATAGTCTTACCAACAGCTATTCGTTTCTTACCCAATAAGAATCTCTGCGGACTGAATAGTGCTTGCTTGTATGTTTCTATATACCAGTACTTAAACCGGTAACTGTTCCTGTATTCAAGACATATTGTATTAAGAGAGCAATAATTCAAGCATTTACTCTATATATGAGATTATCAATTAAAAACAACTCCGGAAATACGCATTATTTCATGAGATGGGATCCTCTTTGTAGTCTTTTCCGTAGTCTAACATGTGCTAATCCATAGCTAAATTTGTGTAGGTCAGAGTACTGGCACAGTTTGAAACTGCAGAACTGCCTAGACTACCTTGAAATTTTGTAGATGGGGTCAAACACCAGACGCTGCAACTTGAAATGTGATTTGATTCGAACTAATTGAACCATCATTCTGAACTGAGACTCCACTACCATCAATAGCCTAGGTAATTGCGGTCCTTGGTGGAGTGGGTGATGGCAGTGGGTGGTTTGCATCGAATACCACACAATTGGATAATTGGATCGTGAAATGGATTAGACAATTAAATGAACTGCACATGGGAGTTGCCGACGGATTTTCCACACAAAAATGTTAAATGAGTTGTCGCGTATTATCTTTTAGCGTCATTTTAAAAAAAGAGATATGGGTCTTGGCAGAACCGAGACCTAACTTCCCTCTATTTCCATTCTAATGTGTAACCCCTAAACTAAGGGGAAAGCACTAATACTTGATCTGATGCTCGATCAGTAAGGTAGATGAGTCCTTTAGAATTGACGTCGAGGTCTATATTATCCGTTGCACCAGTAGGTGTATTGATTGACCATTTGTTGATGAATTTACCGTCATTTGTAAACTCTTGTATTCGTCCATTTCCAGTATCAGCTACGTAGACATTACCTTTAGGATAGACTACAGTCATACCAGTCGGGTTATAGAATTGACCATTGCCGTTACCTAGATTGCCCCATGTCATAAGATATTTTCCATTTTCATCAAACTTTTGAATGCGATTGTTGCCAAAATCAGCCACAAAAATATACCCAGCCGGATCGACAGCTACGCGTCCGGGGTTAGCAAATTGACTAGGACCAGAACCAAGAGACCCCCATTGACCAGCAAATAAGCCATTGCTTGAGAATCTCTCAACACGATTGTTACCTACATCGGTTACATAGACATTTTGCTTGGACTCGTCTTCATCAATCCCTATTGGATGATTAAATTGACCTGGACCAGAACCTGTGGATCCCCACGTAGTGATGAACTTTCCGTCATTAGTAAATTTCTGTACACGATCATTGCCTGTATCAGTTACATACACATAACCGCGGGCATAATCTAACGTAATGCCTATTGGGCGATTAAATTGACCTGGACCAGAGCCTGTGGATCCCCATGCCCTAATTAGCGTACCATTATTGTTAAACTCAAGGATACGGTTCTTGCCTGTCTCTACTACGTATGCATTGCCTTTAGGATCAAGTACAACGCCAGCCGGATCATCGACGTTCAGTTTTTTTATTATAGATTGCGCATGTGCTGGAAAATACATCGAACTACTCAAGAGTAATAATGCTCCTCCTATAGCTATTAGTAATGCTTTCATGTGTGTATTCAGAGTAAACATATACTTTAGAGACATAGAGAGCAGAATTTAAGCGAATCGCCGCATTTTCTGGATAACTCTCTATAAAAGATCTAAGTTAAAAATATATTATTTTTCAATTTTTTAAGAAATAATTTAAAAATAGTTTTTAAACTTATGTCTATATTTAACTTATTCGTAAACATCAGGAAAGACCTTGGATGGAATACAGAAAAAAGAGACGGTATTCATCACTTAAGAATCATGTCTTCTACCGGTTATGAAATGCCTACAATATCAAATTCTTAGCCTAGCTAAGAAATCATGATAGAATTCCGTGGATGCAGTATCTCTTCAGAGCGACACGGATACCTATCCTTGCACAATTGTCTTACAACGAATAAGACTTATCGAAGAGAATGTTTTTGTAGTAGTAGTAACCCAAACCTCACCGACTTTTCTATATTTAATTTCAGCTACAGATTTTTGGAATTCACGTCTGAACTAGATGTCAGTCTTTATATTTGAAAATCCATGAATACTAATCTGTCATGTTTTCTAGTTCATTAATTCCTTCAATTGTCAAAATAGAAAGCAACAATTTTTCAATTGAACGTGATACGAATCATTATTCATTCATTTCGATAATATCTTTGGGTGATCCATCTTACAGAAATCATTACTATAATCAAAGAATTTTTGTTGACATTTATTTATTTTATGTTAATATGTTTACTCTACTACTTACAAGAAATAAAGTTGTAATGCTGATTGATAGTAACAGAAAGCTGACACATAGTTAAGGCTACACACGATTAGAGCAGGATTTCATTTCATAGAAAATGAATAAGAATTAACTGTTATGTAAAACCTTACAGGCTTAGATAAAGTGAGTCGTATCTTATCATACTAGAAAGTAACTTTTGGCAATATTGCCCAAGATCTGATATGACGTCTTCGATCATTCAAATAATCCTTCGTAACCTATTCGCATCCTAGTAAACGTATTTGAATTAAATATTGAACTAGTAAGTGTTCCTGTCTTCAAGATAAATTCTGATATGGTATAAATCATACATATAAACATGCATTTTATATAGAGTTGTCAATTAATAATTATATATTAGCACGAAACGTGATATTCTGCCAAGGATGCATCCAAGACAAACTAATGAACAACCATTGTATTCAGCGACGCTATGGGAGTGGCGTGCATTCGGAGAGTATATAGAGCCAAATTTGCAGCAAGCTGTGAGAACACTCCACAAAAAGTCTAACAAACCAACAACATTCCAAGATCAGTATTTATGGACACCAAATCGTGAGATTAACTTAAAACTTCGGGGAGATGAGCTGCGAGTTAAACAGCTATTGAACTGCGATAGTACTGATAAGGCTATACAACAATGGATGACTCAAGCTTACCAATTCCCTATCTCAGTGAATTTAATTAAACGTCTCGCTGGCAATATTCCTGATTTAGATTTATCATTTCCTGAATTACTAGATCAAATGACAATAAGCAAATACCAATTTCTATCTGATCTACAAAATTTATCAATAACATTAAAACAAAAAAAATTCCCGATGCTTACAGTCAAAAAGGATAGAGAGATCTATCTATGGTATGACAAGGATTACGACAAAGTCGAGGGGGTTACCGTAGAAATAGCTAAAGTAAGTGAACCAGAAATTCTGTATTCCATATCATTAGAACACCACAGCCTAAAAATTGTAAAGTCTGCATTGAACTATCTAAATATTTCTATAGATTCACATCCAGAGATGAAACCCCTAAGTTACCTTGAGGTTATCAAGTATTGGTTTGATGGGAGAAAACTGTTTTAGAAATAATATAAAACATGATAGTAAGGAATGTAGAATTCCCTGCCAGGCCAAGCCAGGCCAAGTTATTTATTTATTTACTTTCCTGATTCCAGCTAAACACGCTTTCTTCGTCCAGTGCGCTTAAAAGGCTATCTTGATCCCATTTACCATCGTATAGATCTCCATTAATAAAGAAAGTAGGCGTACTCTTCACTCCACTGTTATTGGCACTTTGTATATCCTCATCGATATGACCACTATAACTACCTTTGAGAAAGTCATGATCAAATCTAGTTAGGTCCAATCCTAATTTTGCGGCAGATCGTCTCAAACTATCATCTGTATCCGCCTCGCCATGTTCAAAAAGATAATCATACATTTCCCAAAACATACCTTGGGCAGCGGCAGCTTCTGCTGCTAGAGCAGTTTGATACGCATGTGGGCGAGTTTTTGTGACTGGGAAGTTACGAAATACAAAGCGTAATTTACTTCCCAAACGTTCTTGGACTTTTTTTATAATGATGTAAGCCTGGGCACAATATGGACATTCGAAATCACCGTATTCTACCAAAGTTACAGGTGCAGCTGCAAGGCCCTGAATATGATCTCTGGAATCATCTACGGGTAATGTCAATTTTTGCGACTTCGTTTTACTCCTAGTCATCCTTTCGAATCTTGTTTTATTGTCTAGTCTGACGATTTAAAGATGCTGCTGTTTTCTTTATCAACACTATGTACATACATTAAATATTATGTATTTGGGAGCAAACTGGATTCATTGTACGACGTCTTTCTTTGACCTTGCTTTCATTTTGGAAATATGTTAAAAGAATAGTAAGCCAAAAATTTTGTTGAGAAACATTTCTGTCACGCCGTGGAATTTGTATACTTACTCTTGTCGATCCTAATTTTTATTGAATTAGGATTTATTCATGTTGGATTAAGTGTAGACAAGCCCTAACACTCACTCACTCATTTGCACTTCGTCACTATGAAAATGTCTAAAGTCCATTGATTTGGATTCTTTAGATAAACTATAATCTAATCTCAATTATATTGACGAGCTTTTACATGTCTGTTTGTATGCTGCTTGTAGACTATCAATTTAGATGTCTATAGGAAGCAAGAAATTCATATTCATCTATAGTTTTCTTGGTGGAAAATCTCATTAACGTTATAGCATTATAACATTCGTAGATAATAATTGATCTTTGAGTGCAGACATTGTTTTGCTACAATTGACACTGAAGAACTAGACTATATGATTATAAAATGTCCTTCATGTAATGACTTTTTGAACGACATACCTGCTTTGCCAATAATTTTTAACTAATATTTCTCTCAGATTTGATTAGAAAGTGATAGACTAGTTCAAATTTAGGTATTGTTAGTTTGAATAGTCAATATTTGTACCTCGTGCTTTCCTTAGTTACCATAAATTGTAATCTCCTTACTTGAATTTTCCAATCTTTTGCTATGGCAAATTTAGAACAAAAACTGATAATAAACTAGTTGTATATTTGAGGTTCGAGCAAAACCTTTTGTTATCATTATCTCCTAGGGAACTATTAACAACAACTCGTGCAGTTCGTAAGCGTCTTGACCTGACTCGACCTGTAGAACGAATAGTAATAGAAGAATGTATCGCCATAGCTCAACAAGCCCCCAATGCTTCAAACAGGCAAAACTGGCACTTTGTTGTAGTAGACAATCCTGATAAAAAAGCAAAACTTGCTGAACTCTTTTGTAAAGGTTGGGAAATGTATGTAAACCGTCCCACCGCTGCAGGTAACCTAGAGTTTGACGATCCCAAGCGTAAAGCTACTCAATTGAAGGTAATGTCGTCTGCTCAATATCTGGCAGAGCATCTAAAGGATGTTCCAATTCATGTAATACCATGTATAGCAACACGAACTGATCTCGGTCAGAGTGTGGCTGCGCAGAGCGCGGCACGGGGTACTATCGGTCCGGCAGTATGGAGCTTTATGCTAGCCGCTCGACTTTTTGGATTAGGCACAACATGGACCAGTTTTCATTTGCTCTTCGAAGAAGAAGCAGCAGCTATTTTGGAAATACCATATAAGAAAGTCATGCAAGCTGCATTAATTCCAGTAGCTTATACTATAGGGACTGAATTTAAGCCTGCACCTCGCGAGTCCATTCAGAGAATGATTCATTGGAATAAATGGTAAAAACAAGTTATCTAATATTGACAAAATAACTCGGTAAATATCTATTTAGTTTCTATAGAAAAATACCGTCAAAAATCAAATCATAGGTGTATCTGCAAGTTTGATGATATAGCATCAATAAAAATAGAGCAACTGTACAATATTTATTTTCAAGTGTATTAAAACTCTTTTTATACAATTGCATGAAAAATGAAAGTTTCTGTAATAGATCTTGGTTTCAATTCTGCTAAATTAGTTAACTATTATGTCAATCGAAATAATTCCTATAAAGCATATGCCCAGAAAAAAATAGACGTTCGTCTTGGATCGGGATTTGATAAGCAAAAAGGACTGAGAAGAGAGGCCATTAGAAGGACAATCGATGGACTAAAACTATTTAAAAGTATAATTGATTATCACACAATAGGACATATACTTCCTATAGCAACAAGTGCAGTTAGAGATGCGTACAACAAGGTAGAATTTCTAAGGGAAGTTTATTTTGAGACAGGACTTAGATTCAAAGTATTGTCTGGAGAAGAAGAAGCTTTCTATTCTTACTATGGTGCACAAAAATATCTTGGAGGAACTGAAAATATTGTATATTTTGATTTGGGTGGCGGCAGCTTGGAGATACTATATTCAGAAAACGCTAGTATCAAAAAAGCCATATCAATACCTATTGGTACACTTAGAATAACACAATCATATAAAAAATCAACCAGTCAATTTTCAAAAGATAATTATGAAAGTATGAGACAGTATTTGCTAAATTCAATTCCTGATAGAATTGACCTTGGGATCAGACCACAGTCAGTTCTTGTAGGAGGAGGGGGAACTATCAGGACTGCTGCGAGATGCGACCGAGAATTGAAGGGCATTTATCCTCTTAAGAAGGTTCAAAGTTACAAATTAAACTATGGATCAATCAATTCAATCAGCAACCTATTGTGGAAACTTAAACCCGAGGAGATTACCAAGAGGACTGAAGCAATTAACCGCAACAGAGCAGAGACAATTGTAGCTGGTCTGTGCATCATCACCACTTTGATGTCAAAACTAGGATTCGAGGAAGTTACAGTAAGCTCTAGCGGACTCAGGGAAGGGATATTATCATCATTTCTAGCACTAAGAAATCTAAAGGGCGATACCAACAATGAAAAAATAATGACACCATCAATCCTGAATATGCTTCAACTCAGCTAGGCAAATCGATATTCTAAATTTACAAACTATCGAAATAGGAATTGAATAACAAGTAATAACAAGTAACGTAGGCGAGTTTATTACGTTTTTATAATGAAATGTAGTTCAGATTGCATATCAGGATTTTTCGTATGGCATACTACCATATACATATAGTCAAAAAAGATGGAATAATATGTATTCGTAGGCTAAAATTTTAAGCGTGAGTTATCGGTGTATATATGCATGAAAACATTGCTAATCTTGCGTCATGCCAAATCAAGCTGGAAACATCCAGAGTTATCTGATCATGATCGACCTCTTAACAAGAGAGGAAAACATGATGCGCCACTCATGGGACAGTTATTGAAAGAGAAGAAGCTAGTACCTGATCTAATAATTAGTTCGACTGCAGTACGTGCGAAAGATACTGCTTTAGCGGTAGCAGAACGTGTGGGGTATGACAATGAAATAAATTTTGAGTCTACCCTGTATGCAGCAAGTCCTGACACATATATAAAAGCGATAAGTAATGTAGCTGACAACGGCAAGGACTTTTCTACTATACTAGTGATTGGGCACAATCCTGGACTTGAAGAGTTAATCGAAGTCCTTACTGGGGAAATGCACGAGTTAGCAACATGTGAATTAGCTGTTATAGAATTACCCACAAAAAAATGGTCCAATCTAAATATGAGACAAGGCAAATTAATAGATGAGATTAGGATTAAGCATTAAGCATTAAGCATTAAGAACGTAATCACTCAACTAGTAATATAATACAGTACAATATAATCAAATCAACATTGAATGAACGAACAAATAAGTATCCACCAGATTTACTAATTGTCCTCATATTATTTTACCATATAACCAGAGTGGATTGGGGATTTTTTGAATGCAATCGACTCGTTGTCACATAACATGCAGATTATAGAATCTTAAAGTATGGTAGATTTATCATCTTCATTTTCTTTTGAAACCCCGAAACCACATCCGCACCCAGATCTCATTATGGACTAGTTGTTCTAAAGTCTTCCTAGTGTGCGAATTTCTTAAATAGATATTTTCTTTATTATCGATAAATGCTTACTTTTGGATTTAACAGCAAAGAATTGTCTCAGGCCTTTGCCAGTGCTATAGAAGATAAAGAAGATTTAGAGGAAACCAAGAAAATAGTTGCTATAACTAAATCTTGCCGGTATATTACACGATGAACTGTAGTCAGAACTTATGACTATGCTAAACAAAGGCAAATGGGATGCATGTACGTATGATCAAATTTCTCGTTTGGTTCAGTACAGATGGGGTATTCAGGTTCTTAAATGGCGAAAATGGCGCGGAGATGAAATTGTTATGGATGCTGGCTGTGGATCAGGTTTACTCACAAAACAATTAGCCAAACGTGTTCCTAGAGGAAAGGTATATGCTGTTGATATTGACTCTAATATGATAAAACAAGCAAAAAACAATCTTCAATCCTTTGAAAATGTTGAAATAATGCAGTCTAGTTTTATCGATATTAAGCTAAGAAAGCTTGATGTCATTTTTTCTAATTCTGCACTCCATTGGATACAGGATCACAGAATAGCATTCCAAAATTTTTGGGAAATGCTAAAACCAACCGACAACGACATCGACAGTAATAATACCGAAAAAGTCAGGGATATTGGTATTGATACTAGAACTGGTGGCGGCCAATTACTAATCCAATGTGGTGGATATGGAAATCTGCAGAAAGTTATAAGTATATTAGAACGAATCACACGTTTGGATAGATTCAAAGTACACTTTAAAGACTGGAAGCAATCGTGGTATTTTGCAAATGTTGAGAATACGAGTAAATTGCTTCAAAAAATAGGCTATATGAATACAAAAGTATACCCTACCAGCGATTATGTGGTTCTCCCAAATCGTCAGCTTTATTCTAAATTTGTAAAAACAGTAGTTATGAAACCCTATCTAGATCATGTATCGTCAGATAAGTATGAAAAGGATATCGATAAACTAAAAGCTATGTTTTTGGATGTGTTCTTAGATCAAGTTGATAAACGTAGCGATAAGTCAGATACGCGCTGGTTCTTAGATTTCGTTAGATTAAATATTATTGCTTATAGACTTTAACCAAATCTATTATTATTGCTTTTTTAGATGCATTTAGAAATGTATCTATGTTGTTGACTTTGGCATACTTTTTCAATCGAGTTCTGACCTATAGAATAAGATTCACTATATGATTTATGAGCTGAATGTTTGTGGAATTAATTCCTTTTTCAGGAATACTAGTGCTTCGACTAACAACTTATATATTATGGATACCTTGATACCTTGAAGCCTTATTGTCATTGTAACGTCTACTGCTGCAGATGAGTTCCAAGAAGATGACGATCTGATTTACGCTGGTGAATCCCTGAACCTGAATATTGTGAAGACCTCAAAAACAAAAACAAATTACACTACGAGGCTAAAAACAAGACGGCTAATCTGTAGAGTATGCAGGTTGAAATTTAGAACATGCCAAGATACCCAAACACATATCAGGAATGAACACAGAAGAGTATCATATACATAGTTGAAAGTTAAATGACTTGTTACTATATTATGGGAGCAGAGTTGTATTCCAGCATCTTTTAACTAAGGCTCCTGTAAACTAATATGCTGCTATCTATATCATTAACTTGCGGAGTCGATAGACTTTGTTCATGTATCTAACAGTGCTGATTATTTTACATCTCGATAGGATCAGCTAATCATGAGCAAGTTTTGAATACTTTTCATATTTGATCGTATGAAACTATTTGAAACTACCAAGCAATTATAAATAATTTGAAAAGTTAAATTATCAAATCTTCCTTGCCATAATAAACACTAGATTTTTCAATCAATCTGTCATTGTTGAATTCAAACTTCTCAATTACAGACCACTGTATTTTATTATCGGGGGTTGCACTATATTCAAATATTAGTTTGTGATTTTTTAAGAAATAGTCTATAGGCGTAAAATGTAATACTGGAAATTTCTTTAAACCCGAGCAAAAATATTCTTCCAGATCTTTCTTGTTTGTTATTGTCGCCGAAGTCCGGTTAGGATACACCGATTTTACTTTAGGACTAGAGAATAATATATTCTCCGAATAAAGAGAAAGAACTCCTTTTATGTTATGATCATTCCATGCCTTAGTCCATCTACGAATATGCTCTTGCACAAATCTATCATCAATCTCCATATATCATGATCAATGATTGTGTGAATATATGTAATATTCTATCCCAATAATTGACTTCCAGTTAGGGATTGAAGGTCAACTTGCTATGAAACACAGGATATTGAGAAATATGCCTTAATTAGAAGAAGTAATTTCAAATAATTCATCAAAACTCTGTGAAATAGCGCTTCGCTGGAAAATAAACCTGCTTATTTGGAGTTTTTAAGAGCATTGATTTGTTGATTGATTGATTTATTTGTCCATACATCCAGGCATCTTCCCACCATGAGTTTCACGATATTCTTTTAGCAATTGATCTTTTACTTGTTCGGCTTCCTCAGTAACTAAATAGCTAAATCTTCTTGCCTTGCCTACACAAGGATCGGATAGTGACTCTAACAAAGATCGTCTCAGGGCAGTAGAACTTCCTATGTATAGAATTTTCATGCTTGCATGTACCTTAAAGATTCCTGGCAGGTCAGGAATAGCAGCTTTAGTAATACTAGTTTGGTCAAAATCTATCCATTCGGACCAAGCATTTTCCCCGTTCTGTTCCTCGCTCTTCATATCAAATATCTATTTATTTCCAATCTCTATATATAAAAAGAGTTCAAAATCCAAAACCAAGGTTGTAATTATCTGCTGAACATCACATTAATGTCTAACCTAATTTCCAGACTAATAACCAATACCAATACAAATAAAGATGTTAGGATATGCCAAATGATCTACTATAACAACAAGACATGACAACAGATAGTTCTCAATATCTCACATTCGACTAATCCATTGTACTAATATTGAAATAACGAAAGAGAGAAGTTAGCCTAATAATGAAGATAGGCATTATCTCAGATACACACGATGATCTTGAAAGTCTGAGATCCGCAATTAAAATATTTAAAAGAGAACTTGTAAGCTATGTAATTCACGCGGGTGATTTTGTATTCCCAGGAGTGGTAGATGAATTAAAGGATCTGATGCATGAGCTACCAATTATCAAGATCATTGGTGTATTGGGTAACAATGATGGAGAAAAGCTAATGCTATACAGGAAATTCATGGAAATTGGCGGCGAATTGAACACTGAATTCATTGATATAACGATCTCAAGCTTTAGGTTTGGAATCTACCATGGTACTAATGAAAATCTGAGGGAGGGTGTTATCCGAAGTGGAATTTACGATGTCTTTATTCACGGTCATACCCACAAGCGGCGTAATGAAACAGTCGAGATAGCGCTAAACAACGACAAGATAATTAAAATAGTACAAGTCCTCAATCCTGGTACAGCACATAGCAATTTTCCGAACATAGAAAAGAAAATTGAAAACATACCAAGCATATTAATTTACAATACAGATGATAAAAAATATCATTTTAACAACTTAATTAACGGTGAACCTATAGAGGAACCTCTCAAAACAAGTAGGTACTACATTTGATATCTATTCAAAGAAAGTTCTTGTATAGCATTATGGTTGTATGTTCTTTAAATTCTGTGGTAGTAGATATTCAAAATCTAATACCACTATCAAATGATATTGATTGCATCAACTTGCGTAGATAAGTGATAACTATTACGTATGGCGCATCACCCAGTCAGTCATCATCTTGTATTATTCAAATCACTAGTATTGAAACGTAGCAACCAACCATTAACCTTATTAGACTATTCTTCGTAATATGATATATAGACTAAATTGTCTTCAAAAAGGAAGAATGTCTTACAGGATAAAAATTTCACTAAAAGCGCTGAAGAAGCAGCAGAGTCAATAAGGAATACTGCAAAAACTATTCGTGAGCTTTCTACTTCCACAAGAGAAGCTGTAAAAACCTTCCGTGAAAGCGGTGCTATAATAGATTTAGTCGAGGCCATGCATGACGCTGCAACAGCAGCCAGAGATACTACCAGAGATGTTAGAGATACCACCAAGCAGATAGAAAAAAGTCGAATGGTAGAAGATACTGCCGCAACGTTGGAAGAAACTGTGGTTACAGCTGGCGAAACGGTACAAATAACTAAGGATACAGCAGAACAAATTTCCAGAGCTGCTCCAAAGACCACCCAAGCCATAAAGAAAGGAGCCAAGACTGTAAAGAAAAAATCTGAAGCTGCAGCTGGTAAAATGAAAAATATTGCAAAAAGAAAGGTTACTGCAAAGGCAAATGCACAGATAAAAAATCTCAAAAGAAGTGGATTAGTAAAGTCACATCAAGCCAAGAAAAAATTCAAAGCATAGACAAAAACCAGTAACTAGGAAATAAAGAAGTAATTCAACAAGAAACATATCACTTTAGCAGTATACGTTATTCGTATTATTCGTATCAATACTATCAAACAAACAAATTATTAGTTCTACAAAAAGAGCTGAATGTCTACTCTTAAGAATATCTTGCGAAATTGAGTAGATAATAGATCTGTTTGTAGCCCAAAGCAGTATTTATTGGATGTCTTACCATCATTCATCCAGTTAACGATTTCGTAAAAAGTGTCTTACAACATAGATGTTAGACTAGCCAGATTTTATAACTTTGTCAAAAACGACATATCTGATTAATAGATAAGACATAGGGATGTTGAACACAATTTCAGTCAGTCATGGGGAGTGCTAGATTAATAACGTTATTTAAAATATAAAATATAGTGTATATGGCGCAACTGTCTGATTTGCAATCTGCCATACTGCGCATTAAATAGAATTAATGTGTGGATTGGTATTGTAAGTTGTAAGAATTACTATTAGATTTGAATGCAAAAGATTATGACGATAGTTACTGGTCAATATTCATCTTCATAAAGACACACAAACTCAATAATTAACGACGCACATGTTAAGTGATGTTCATAATATTGAGAAACAAATTGTTCTTAGAGTTTGAGAGATCCGCTTTACAGTATTCCGTATATTGTTCAAATTTCTTTTGTCTATCTTCGTATAAATATTTGACAATGTTATTAAGTGAGGAGCGATCCTTTGGATGATTTTCCATATATTTTTTTGCATATGCTATGGTGGTATCATAATCGTGGATTGTCCCAAGCATATCTTGGACCTTTTCTAACTCTTCAATCAGTTGGGAAACTTTACCTTTGTCGTCATCCTTGCCATTTGTACTACCCGGCATTAGTTCTAATAAATAACGAAGCTTTTTACAATCTTTTCGCATTTCATGCAATTCAGCTAATCTTTTAGGCGAACTCAGTACTACTGGATAATTCTTCTCAATCGTGTTTGCAAATTTGACAACTACTCTATTGAATCTCTTCTTTAGTTTTTTTTCAGATTTATCAATCTTGTCATTGTCAAGTGAAGGAACAGCTAATTTTCTAAGATCCACAGCTAGTGCTTTAGACGCAGTTAGTTTTCTATTTCTAAGAGTTTCCAATGATTTTGATATATTTGTGATTGCTTGAGCTGAATGAGATATTTGTTGTTGATCACGTTTTGGTGACGAAACGTCTTCATCATATTTAGACAGCAGCTCGAGTATTATGTCGTAATCCCTAATCTTACTATTTAGTGTGAAAAGCTTCCTGCTTTTAGCTACAAATTCCTTCAGCTCTTTTTTATTTCTAATTGCCTTCGGAAGCGCTTGATTGCTAGCCCTTAATCTTCTAATAGCTGTTCTAATATCATGGATCTGCTCCTCATTTGGATCTTTAAGATAATCGTCTAATTTGTTGTTAACGCGTTGAATATTTCTTTCTGACCTGTTTAGAAACGTCTCAGAATCAATTGGATATAAGATCTTATTAATGGAGTGAGATTTCGACATCAAGATATTTTATGTGAATCATAATATTAATACTGCTGCACTTAGAACCGTGGTCCAGAGTCCATCTTTGTGACCTTGAGCAGATTGTGTAAAATTCTGTGTTTTGTAAATCTTTCCCGAAAGTCGCCATTGTTCTTCTCTCTGATCCCAGGCAAGCGTAGGGTCGTCTGGTATGCCCATTACTGTTGCCAACATCTCCATGGCCATATCCTCAGCATAATCCCCGGCCTTCTGAGCTGTCTCTCCAGTCGAATGATGCTCAGAAAGATATCCATATCGTGTATCATCTACTGGTCTGGCTAGACCTATAGATGAAGCAATTAATCTATTTGGTTCATTGGTAGCAGATCTTGCCATAACTGTGAAAGTAATCTGACCTGGCTGCAGATGTTTTCTCCCCTCGTCCTTATTTACTATTTTGCATTGTGGAGGTTTTATGCTAGACACAAAAACTAGATTTAGATCTTCAATTGAGGCGTCACGTAATGCCACCTCAAAGCTTGTCAGATAATCTTTATGTATTCCCTTTCCTTTTGTAAAAAACATCATTTTTGGGACATATGATATACGATTAGACTCCAAATTAGATTCTTACCACCATAAACAATTTCACTTTCTATCATTAACTGCTAAAAATATTGTATATAGAAGTTACTAACCTGGAGTATATAGAGTAAATTTAAACTATATGAAAATAAAAGAAATAAGTAGATATGCATAAGGAATTAACTAATATGCTATATTCAGTATCATGAACTAATTTAATAGTAAGAATTGCAAAAGATAGTACAAAACGAAATTGTTTGGAAATAGCGCTCAGTATGAAAGTGATGCTACACCTAAGGCAAATATGGAACGTGACGAAATGGAGTTAGATGAAAAAAATTCTTTAGGAACAGAACTATATAAACTCTATAACGAAATTATTAAAGATGTCCAAAAAACAGAAACCAATATCCAATTACTAATGTAGGGGAAAATAAGAAAAGCCGCGACAACTTATTATGCTATTTAACCTTTAGAAAGCATAATCTTGAAAATCTTCAAATGAGATTGGCTGAGCAAGGTTTATCATCGCTTGGACGACTAGAGGGACACGTTTTAAATGGAATCGAGCTAGTTTTAAAACATTTCCCCATACATTCCGAAGTCGTTCAAGAATTGACTTCAAGTTCAAGCAGTATAGAAAGAATAACGTATAAGGAAGCACAGAATATCTTAGCTAAACGAAGCAGATCTCTGTTAGGAAGACCAAGGGAAAGACGTACTACTAGAATTATGGTGACACTTGACGTTGAGGCTATACATCAACCATAATTAGTTGAGGAACTATTGAAAAATGGAATGGACATTGCCAGAATCAACTGTGCACACGGAACTAAAAAAGAATGGAAGTTGATTATCGATGCAATACATAATGCTGAAGAGCGATTAACCCAGCAAGGACAAGCGTTTAACCGAAGATGCAGAATAGTTATGGATCTAGTTGGACCAAAAATTCGCATCGGTCCAATGCCTTTAGCAGTTAGACCACTACAAATTACAGTTCCTAAAGATGTTCATAAAAAGCGTATTAAAATGGTAGAAGGTTACCTTGATAGCGAAGCTCAGTTTACAGAGAAGATTAGTTTGACTGGTATTGATCCCATCTTTGTGATATCAGTATCAAAAGGCAAAGAAGTCCTACCTGCACTAAATGTAGGTGAAAGTTTGTCCTTTGTTGATGCTAAGGGTCGCCTTCTAACAATGGTTATTCTCGAGAGAACGAGCCATACGAGGATTAGGATAGGAATCGAAAAAACAATTTATTTGCAAGAGGGTTTGAGATTGAATAGGCAAAAGAAATCAACACTGGACAGATCCGTATCAGACGTCCAGAGCCAAGGTGTTGATATTGTAAATCCATATCTACATGATCCCATAAAGTCAATCCCGTCTAGAAGTAATGAACAAGATAGAGTAAGTGTGATACCAGAAAATAACAATATTGGACACCATGGCGATAGAGAATATGATTCTATACTAGTTGGTCGGGTTAGCCCGCAGCTAATTGATGTAAAGGTAACTTCTGGCGATAAATTAATTCTGCTAAAGACTGCAAATAAAGATCAACCGGCTCTGAATACCACTGAGTATAATAATATTATAAAAATCAGCTGTACCATGCCGGAAATACTTCACAAGATCCAACAAGGGAATAGGGTTTTTATTGATGATGGTAAAATCGAGGCAGTAGTTCTTACAACAACCAACGACTATCTTGTACTGAAAATAGTATCACCATCAGACACGACTGCTAAAATACGAATAGAAAAGGGTCTAAACTTTCCTGATTCTGAATTGTCTTTATCTGCAATAACTTCTGAGGAGATAGGAAATCTTAGTTTTATAGTTAGTAATGCAACTGCCGTTGCTCTATCATTTGTTCATTCATCTCAGGATATTCTCGATCTGCGGAAAGCATTGGTAGGAATAGGTAAACTCGATTCTGGCATCATTGCAAAGATAGAAACACGTAATGGTATTCATAATTTGTCTAGGATACTTTTGTCTGGTCTGGATCTACCAAAGTTTGGAGCACTCATTGCTAGAGGTGATCTTGCAGTGGAAATTGGATTTGAAAACCTATCCATAGTTCAAGAGGATATTTTGTGTTTATGTGAAGCAGCACACATACCAGTTATTTTGGCGACTCAAATGTTAGAGACATTAGCAAAGAGCGGTCTTCCGACAAGAGCCGAAATCACAGATGCAGCTATTGGTTATAGAGCAGAATGCGTAATGTTAAACAAAGGCAAACATGTTCTTGAGGCAGTCAGATTACTTTCATTTCTCTCTTTCCACTTCTTATAGAGATCAGGCCTGTATAAAATGGATTTTAGCCTGTTAATGAAGGTCATTACAATTTATATCATATGAGATTAAATTGTCTGCAGTATGAAGACGGTATACTATACAATGTGATCGTTTTAGTCAAAATATTTCATATTGATTAGATTTATATACTTCCTCTGGAAATGTTGGTAGATCTAACGTGCAAAAGAATACAACTACAGATAAGATTCACCATAAAGATCATATAAAAGGAGACGATAATACTAAAATTAATAATAATAAAAATAATAAATCGAGAAGATTGAAATCTATTGTACTGTCGACAAACGTTAATGACTATGATACCGGTGAAAATAACTTGACATGAATTCTTATGAACTTGATCATTAATTAGAAGTACAAATGACTATTAATAGTGACAAGGATACTTGCATCAATTGTATTAAATGTAGTACAAAGGCTGCCCATATATTTCATGACAGTGGAGACTTTTGTTTAGAATGTTGGCAGCATTCTACTCATCCTGATGTTAGATCATACTTAATAGAAATTGATAGGTGATTGAAATGAACTTACACGGGTCATGTCCGCAATACCCTGTACCTCCACACGTCTATACACATCCACATCAATTCTGAACCAATTAACAGCTTGATACATATCAGTTAATATTTGCCTATTTCCACAACACTGGTATTAGTGCAAGTTGTTCTCCTGTTTTAGGATGAGAAGTGATCTATCTATATTTTTTTACACATCTTCCAATAGATCTTTCAAGACTTTTTCATCAAGTGCCATGCCCCATCGGCTTTCAATTTCGCTATTATAGTACTTCATCCAGGAATATGTACGTTGAAGATTTTGAAATAGTTCAAAAGGTAGTAGTGCCTGTTTGCCCGTAAGTATTACCGCATCCCACATATCTGTGAAGAAGGGCTTGTAGTCATTGTATTGATATGTTTCTTTGATAAAGTCGAGCCTTTTTTGCAAGTCATCTGCGATGAAGAGGAGTATGCGTTTTTTGGTCCGTTTTTCCTCCTTTAAATGTGACTTATCATGAGCCCATTGTTCTAAGTAAATAGAACCAACTATTATAGCGGC
>JBEDUN010000060.1:0-16676 GCA_040414675.1 Nitrososphaeraceae archaeon
TATTATATTCATCATCAGATGGACGTTCTGACTTTTCTCCCTCAGCTTTGATATCTAACCTTTGGAACTTCGGCATCTTGGTGATCTTAACTCTTGCAAGTGCATCATCCCAGATAGGAGAATCATCACGTCCTGATTCCCATGGGTGAAAGATTGTCACCAAGCCTGACTTTTCGGGATCACGTTCAGTCATAAGGTATCTGTGGAATTTCAAGAGATTTGGATAGACTCTTGTCAGGAACTCTTTAGTTTTTGCTTTATCATTACTATTGTGGTAAATATAGGAACAAGCAAAAGCATGCACAGGGGGCTGAGTCATTCCGGACGTTTTAACATGCTCTGGTGCGTTGGGAGAACGAGTAATATCATAATATTCAGGACTAGGGAAGTAAGTTTTTTCCTTCACATTAAATACTATGTGAGGGATCATTCCATTTTTCCACTGACCAGCAAATAAATGTTCGAGTTCCTTTATCGATCGATCTGTGTCAAAATAAGAGTTGCCAATTGCAATAAAGCACGAATCCCAACTCCATTGATGAGGATATAATGTTGCTGAGGGTATTGTAAATTCACCAGTCCAATTGCGATCTAGTACTTTTTTTGCAGATTCTACGAGCTCTGACTCATCCAACAGATAATATACGCTAATCCTGCCTATATCCATTTTATATATTAGATCTCATTGAATTCACATGATCCAGATTAGACATCATGGAAACGGTAGTGGGAATAAATCAAATCGCTTCCAATGTATTACTAGCAATTCTTGTATCAACGGAAAGATTCTTTCTAGTCATGACCAGGGAGATCCTTCATTGTCTAGACCATATCAGTTAGCAACATGTAGTAAATACATATGGAGTTAAGGTAATGACTACCGTTAGTAAGTTAGGTCAAATCGTCGCAGTGTAAATGTTTCTGTTCTCAAGACGGTTAGTTCAGTATCAGGAATCACAAATTCAAATACCCTTATTCAGGACATCTTTATGTAATACTTCTAAACATCTTAGAAAAATGATTACCTATCAGTGACAATTCTTTATATAATTCGCGTTCTCTATGTTACGAGATGAAATCTGGAGCTTCTTTTGGTTTTGGTATAGTATTAAGTATCGGAGCGGTACTGTTCGCAATTTTGCCTAATATCTTGCCGTTACAACAACACCTTGCCATGGCACAACTTGTACCTGGTAGTGCACCAGCACCACCACCACCAACACCAGTTGTTGGCAATAAAACAGTACAACTGGCTAATACAACAGCAGAACTAGCTAACACTACAGCATCTGCACCAGCCATTAGATCAGGAGGAGCACAGCCAAGCTGCCCCCCTCACTGTAATGAAAAATTGCCGAACAGTTATAGCTAATACAACAGCATCTGCACCAGCCATTAGATCAGGAGGAGCACAGCCAAGCTGCCCCCCTCACCGTATTGACTGATGAATGACATTGTTAGCAATATCCCGATAATGTTGAAAAATAAGACGAATGCAATTAGGTGATATTCATGTTTTACACAACACCTTGATATTAATTGGACCTAAGATTATAGTTAAAAAGGAAGTAATGAGATTACTTCAACTATTGTATGAATAACAGGTTCATTAGTGGTCCATACTACTGTATCTCTTACTCTAACATTAACAGCACTTGGGTTGAATGCTTTATCTACCAGCTCTGCTGCATTAGACTGTATTGATACATTCGATTACATTTTTCTGACCGCTTAAATATATATGCCATATGTCAAGAAAAATATCAATAATCCCTCATTTAATTAGCTAACTGCTTATCTCATTCTTTTTATAAATACATCTCTAACATTCACAGCTCAGGATCAATTGCGATTTATTATAATACTATGTAGTAGACCAGCCAAGTATAAAAAATTCAAAATAAATAAGAAAAGAGAGTATTAGGAGATTTCGTTCCTAAAGAGGTGATGGGCCTAATACACAGGAGTAGGGCCTAAAGTGTTGACCTTATCACTGATGCATCTACTTAGCATAATCTGTTGTAGTTGGGTAAATCCTGGTCTGGCGTCTGCCAAGTTATGATTAACCAGGATCGGAAACAAATGAAATCTGTCCCACTGAGTCATATTTCCATTATTCAGCATATCCCATACCCCGGCCATATCAGTTATTGGTTTTGCTGGATCTCCTGGAAAACCATCATGAGCAACATTTTCATTTAGTAACTTTACAGTGTTGTCGGTAATTAATAAGGAGACAAAGTTCTGTGAACTTTTAGTCCAATTTTGATTATCGCCAATTGTCTTCCCCACAAATGCGTCGCCAACTGTCTTGACACAACTCGAAAGTGGGTCATTTCCTAGGCTTTGTGCTACTACAATTGAATCTGAAAGAAAGGTCACTGTTGTGAATCCGGCTGCGGCAAAGATTGAAACTATGAACAAAGATACGACTGCGACTTTTTGGGAAATATTTGTCTTTTCCAACATGCCAATCTCACCTATTTGACGATCTCAAAGTCACCCATCATTCCATAGTCCTCGTGGAAGAGCAGATGGCAGTGATAGACGGATTTTCCCACATAATCATTAAATGGTATTCTAATAACCACACTACCTGGAGCAGTTGGAATCATTACTGTATCTTGGTATCCGTGAGCGTTATATGGTTTTCCATTAATTGACATTACCTGAAAGTGATTCGTATGAATGTGGAATGGATGAAAATTGCCGGATACCTTGGGGTCATGACCTATTAGCGTCCACTCCTCTACAGTTCCAAGCTTTACTTTATAATCTAATCTGTTAGGATCAAACGTCCTGTTATTTATCGTGTATATCCAATTTCTGTCGTCTGATTGCCAATAAAGGACTCTGTGAGCAGCAATGGTCGCATTACTCAAGTCTTTCTCCTCATTGGAGAATTTCTGTAAAGTTGTTGGAATAATATTCACGTCTTTTTGGTTACCTTGTACATGTGCAGTCGCAAGGACAGTACCTAACGGATGATCATTAAATGCGTCGTTAACAACGCTTAATGGAAAAGATCCGTTGCCTGTCCCAGTCACTAATACATCAAACCGCTTTCCAGAAGGAAGAAAAAGAGTATTATTTTCCCGTACTTTCCATACCGGATATCCATCTTCTGCTATAATATGGAATTTATGGCCAGTGAGTCCGACTGAGATGTAGTTTTCAGAACCGATGTTTGCAATACGCCATAACTGAGTCTCTCCGGATTTAACGTTGACCTGTGGATTGATCTCTCCGTTAACGGTTAGTCTTTCATGACCTGTAAGTGTATTACTCATATTACGTGTAGCTTGGAATAAAGGATCAAATGGAAAATCTCTAATGGCAATGTTCTGTGTTGTGATATTCTGTAACGGCTTTGGCAATAACTTTTGTAACCCTTCAACAATAAGCAACCCAGACATACCTGCCGAAACTTGACTATACGTAAGCCCATGTAAATGTGGATGATACCAGTCAGTACCTAGAGGATGATCTTTTGGAATAGAGACAACATAATGCTGTGTCTTACCAGGAGCAACTTCAAGAAATATATTATCCGAATTATTTGCGGGAGACACATGAAATCCATGAAAATGGATATTGGTAGGCTCATTGAGATTGTTTATCAAATTAATTTCCAGTCTATCTCCAGGATAGACATGCAAAGTAGGCCCTGGAAGAGAACCATTATAAACCATAGCAGTGATCGTCTTGTTGTCAATCTTCCCCACTTGATAATCTGCTGTGAGGGTTGTTTTCAAAACGCCATTTTTACTCCATACATCTTTGGGCTTTGAAAAATTCATTCCAGGGAAAGGCGTAGATTGAGGTTGGTTTTTTATAATACCTTGTCCAAATGCCTGCTTTTGGACAAGGAATGAGGTGGTACCAATACTAGATACGAGTAGACCTGTAAAAATAGCCAATGATACAAACGAACCTAAAGATAGATTACGTTCTTCTTTCATATTACCTCTTTAAGAGAGGGTAATACTCATTCTTAACCTTTCTGGTAACAAAAAATCTACAGCTAATGGAGTTTGGTGGATTGTTGCATAACTTAACGTTCTGATGATATGGTATGGCTTTGTAGTTTGACTTGAACCAGGAACAAGTAACCATTTAGCATTAGAGACAGAGAGTATATGTCAAACAGAACCTACAAGGATGTAGACAAGATCGGCATAATGAAATCAACTACCTTACACCTATCTTGAATTGTGTGGTTTCAGGTTTTATAGGATTGAAGAGAAATCCATATACAGTAATGTTAATAACGTAAGGTCCTTCTTGTTGAAAGGTATAAGGTATGGTAACTACACCTTTAGCAGTATGCAGCGGTTGGTTTGGATATCCTGCTTGAGATGATAGCTGAAAAACTTGTTTGCCATCCTTCATAATTGCGAGATCGTAATCGACGTGGGCCAGTGCCGCAGTACTTCCTTTTTGGTTAAAACTAACTTTGAGATTTGTTTGTGATCCCTTTATAACTGGAAACGGAGAGGGTTGTAGAATAACATTAAGGCTTCCACCTCTTGTTACTTTATACATTGCGGCATCCGATGTTTGTACTGAAGTTGATGATGACGTTGTTAGCAAAATCCCGAAAATGCTGAAAAATAAGGCCAATGTAACTGGGGAAATATTCATGTTTTTACGCAACAGCTTGCTTTTTTACAACAGGCTCAATATATATATCGTCACATCTTATATTTAGAATTACTATTCTATCAATTCTGACGTGTCGATCTTGAAAGTTTAAGGATATTTTACTATGTTAGTGCTGACGTTGTACTGTAGTGTGCTGCGGTAACGCGCCGGTGTACAGAATTACTTTATCGTTTCTTTCACTGCTGTTGCTGCTAGGTTGCTGTCCATCGTTGCTTTTTTCACTCTCCTCATTCTATGGGATTTGAACGCTTCCACCAACCCACGAAAACTGGGGTTTGTGGTTCGCTCTTTATCCTTGAAAATGCCTAGAACAAATTGCATGCAGTCTAGACCTATGTCCAGAGGGCCAAGGGATTCCCTCTACTGTTCCAAGTGATACTCCTACCGTTGTTATCACTGTTGCCCCAATAGTCAGGATCTTGAAGGATGTATCTAATGGTATGCGTTATTGGAGATGCATTGTTGCATAACTCATCGTTCTGTTGATATATAAAGGGATATTAATAAGACTCTCATGAACATATCTACTATTGCCAGTTTTATTTACATGTTCATTCTATGGGAACAGTGATTGAAGAGGAACTTATAAACTCGCAAAATGAACCTATAGATGATCTTGGATTAAAGATGGTATATGTATCCTCTACAATCTAGAGGGTGAAGCGATTTATTGTTTCTTGGATACACCAGATAAAGAGGCTGTTGAACAGCATCATGATAAAACAGGAGTAAAATGCGACTGGATTATGGAAGTAAAAACCGTACAGAAAAAGTGAGACGCGCCAAACAAATATTATAATGATAACAATTCTTTAGAGTACGTCCATTACAATCAGCTTTCATCTGTAGAGAGATAACTCTTAAGTTAGCATCTGATCAGTGTCAGATAACACCGGATTCTTGGAAATCATATCAGAAATAGTGACTTCTATTTTAAGATATGAAAATATCACATAAAAAAAGGTTTTTTGGATTGAGAGGTCAAATGTATAGACCGGCACCTAGGTAAGATTACCAGAAAGTTAAGTGAAGAATCATAGAATAGATACTTTCTTTTTTACAATTTATCTTTATCTTTTGTTTCTGGTTTTTCTGTCTTTCAGATTGTCAACAAAAAGTGTCGCAAGCGATCCCACCAACCCAGCGGAGCATAATCCTATTACGTCGCCATATACGTCCCAAAATGACCTAAAATCCTCATTAAAAGTAAGTGGTGGTATTACGTGTATTGTTAAATTTGCTGGGCCAGTTATATAGCCAACAGTTGGATATTTTTTAGATACCTGAAATTCTGGATCTACGGGTCCCGTTACTCTCTCGACACTAGTAGTGGCAGGAGCACTAGTAGGTGACGCAAAAGTTGTTTGTACAATCAATGAACCCACAACTGGTATAGTATATACTCCTAATGGTGTTTGTGTAGAAACCTTTACTTTAAATAATGGAGGTTGAATTCTTTGCGTAGTTACTTGCAAGCCGCTAGAAGTGTAATTCGTGCTACCAACATACTTTATACTAGTAACATTACTAGAATAGGGCGAATTCATCTCAGCCGGAATTAGGTGCTCTTCTCCTTGTCTTATGACTGTATCCTTTGGATCTGTTATTATATGAATATTAGCGGGAGGAATAACAACCCAGTTTGTAAAATCTCTAACTTCATTCGATTTGAAGGATTCTGCAGTGTAAAATGACAAGCCGTATGCAGTAGGATAGCCTAAAGAATTTAGATTTAATCGCAGTTGAACATGTCCTGGGCCTATCGTAGTACCACCAAAAGGTTCAGTATAGTTTGTCTTAGAGTATACAAGCGAACGGGTACCTGTTGATGATAGTAGGTATAGATATTGGCTCCATTTTCCATTAGCTGCTTCAATATAAAAGTCGTAATTGGCTCCATTATATCCTGCAGTTGGAGGCAAGGAAGCAATGGCGATGAGCATGCCATACCTAATCTTTTTGAATGGTTGACTATATGTTAAAGCATTTTCCGAATTTGATTTTAACCAAAGTGTGGCATTTAGAGTTTTTCCATCACTAAGATAGTCTACTGCCAGTATGTTTGCATAGTCAGACCTTAAATGAGTGCTGTCATTACCATAAGTTTGAACCCAATCATTTTTCTGATTGCTCATTTGTTCATCAGTTATAAAATTTTGATCAAACGCAGGCGACTCGGCAAAAGCATTGTGAAAAAGAGAAGAGGAGATTAACAGTACTGATAGAAATAATAACAATATAAAACTAATACCAACAGAAGTTAATGGCAACCCCAATCCTTAATATGCTAGACCATGTTGTCGGAAATAGATAAGGTTTTTTGTTTTTAAGAGCATGTTCCGTATCCAAAGTCCCATCTATTATATATTTAAAGTTCAGATCCAGCAGCAGAGGTAGGACAAGGATATTAGCATGACAAATTTGACTCAATTCTGCCACTTGGCTTATCATTACCTTACGATACTACACATCCCGCCGAATTTAGGTCATTGCTGCCTTATCATCATAAACTACAGTATCGTTGCAATCATTTCATGAATAATCTACAGACGTCCTAGGTTTGATTTGTAGACACAACTGATTACTGACATCTCAACTAAACATCACGCATAATATTGATAATTGATTGTAAAGTCCTATCAATTGCTATATATACACTATCCTTGATAATATTCTATATCTGATAATATGGTTGAATAGTCAAATGCAAGCTAAACCTATTTCTAGATATATTATAGCATACGATGCGGATTGTGGACCGTGTACCAGATTCGCGCATGTAGTTGATTTCCTTGATAGATATGAAAAAATAGATTTTATCTCATTAACTAGAGCAGACCAACAAGGTCTGCTTGATAAGATTTCTGTTCCTCTACGTTACAGGTCATTTCATCTTATCTCCCCTAATGGAGAAACAAAGAGTGGATCTGAGGCCATTATTGAATTGGTAGGCATACTTCCAGGAGGCAAAATTATATCTCCAATAATTAATTACATTCCTGGATGTAAATCTATTGTGGCATCTATCTACAGTAGACTTTCAAAACAACATGACAGGGGATCATGTCATATTAGCAGTCATATTAATAATAATATTGATAGCAACAACAGCGATAACAAATGATGATAGATCGTATTGGATTCTGCATTTGAATTATTTACGAGATAACGAACTGATGCAATTATGGCACTTAGGTCATTTAGTTATTTTTAATAAAGTTACTGACACGGTACTGCATAGTTTTAATTTACCATTTCATTTATTATTTTGATTAGCTCTTTATTTTCAATCGGCTTTTGAATAATTTCATTTTCGTTTAGATCACTTAATACATCTATAAATGCTTGATAGTTAAATTTACTGGTTGTTAGAAAACATATCTTAACTTTATTGTCTATCTTTTTGATTTCTTTATACAATTCTAAACCATTCATTTTTTCCATTTTGATATCAAGAATCAAAAGATCAAAGAAATCCTTTCTAAAATTCTCCAACACCAAAAGAGGATCATCAAACGTGTCAACTGCAAATCCATTGTCTCCCAAAATGCTTGCTAACGTTATACATATATCAGATTCATCATCTACAAGCAGAATTTTCTTAACTTTATTGTTATGCATAATTAATCCGTTTTCCGAAAGTCTAGTAGGTATTGTTCTCATTGTTGTATGTTGTATAAAAGAATTGTGATTTTTTGTAGCATTGTATCAGAAAATGTGCATAGAATGTACACTGCAATAATTTAATTGCAGTTTCTGATGAATTTTGACACTTGTGAATACATCTTGAAAATGTAGTAATTATTTGGAATTATCTCCCTTGAAGAATCTCTATCTAGATAGAAAACACAATTTTTATTTTTAATGATAGAAAGCTTGTTGTACTTTAGCATCATAACATAATGCTAAGTGGGAAAGGCTAAATCTGCATTAGTAAAGAAGAAAAAGGACTGATTTCGCCTGATAGAACATAAGCCTAACTACCACACAGGGTTTGGTTGATTTTGGCTCACTTCATCACAGATAAGAGAAGTAATTGAATTCAAAAAGTACTAGATTGTTAAATTATGATTTGTACGCCTTGATGAATTCTTTTTAATGGTCATATAAGATATATCAGTAACACTAAATGCAAACGTCAAATCTAGAGAACAGCATCTCAGTTAATGTTTTATACTTACAAATTTATTAGTAGGTAGACGACTCTTTGGTCAAAGCAGCATCATCAGAAGTAATGGGTGGAAGGACTGAGGTATTGCATGGAGAGGAAATTGCAGTAAACACTTTTTTACAATTTGCTTCTAAAGCAAAGAATAGAATTGATGCGTGTGTAGATTACACAAGGCCATCATTAGTTGTGAAATTTGAACAGCTAAGTAATGCGTTTCTTGCTGCTAAGGACAGGGGTGTTGAATTAAGATATGTTACTGAAATCACTGAGGATAATGTCGCCTACTGTAAAGAATTAATAAAAATTGTCAGTGAGCTTCGTCATTTAGATGGAATTAAGGGAAATTTTTACATAAGCGAAATTGAATATATTGCTCCTGCAGGCTTCCATAAAGAAGGAAAGCCAGCATCACAAATTATCTATAGTAACGTGAAGGAAATTGTCGAACATCAACGGCAGTTTGTATTTGATAGTTTTTGGACTAGATCTATACCTGCTCAGCAAAAGATTAAGGAGCTAGAAGAAGGGATAATACATTATGAAACTAAAGTATTAGAAAACAAAGATGAAATCGTCCATCATATGAAATCTGTTCTTCAAAACGCAACTGAAAGGTCGGTAGTTTCGTTGGTTGGTGGAATGCAACTAGTCTATAATAATTATTTTGAAGAGTACAAAAGAATAGTAGCTGACAAGCAAAGAACAACGACAGCAGCAGGAGAAAAAGGGAGTGTAAGTAAAGGAATACGCTGGATTACTTCTATAGAAAAGGATAGTGTAGAGTTAGTTAAAGTATTTCTAAACGCAGGTATACAAATAAGACATCTTAAAAACTTGACATTCATGAATTTTGCTGTTGATGACAGGTATTTTTATGCTACAATAGACAAGATGGAGAACGGTACCCATATAAACAGTCTTTTGACTAGTAATGAACCAGCTTACATTAAGCATTATAATTTCGTTTTTGAAGATCTATGGAAGAATGGAATTGATGCTTTAGACAGGATAAGAGATATTGAGGCAGGAGTACATTTGTCTGATATTGAAGTTATTCCAAGTTCAGCTAGAGCACAGGAACTGTATTTAGACATTGTTAAGACTGCATCAGAGGAGATACTATGGATATTTCCTAGCATCAATGCATTTATTCGTCAAGAACTGATAGGAGCAATACAATTAGCAAAAGACGCAGCTAAAGAAAGAAATGTAAAGGTTAGGATAATGATACCTGCAAACAATGTAATTGAGCAAAAACTTCAGCAGCTTAAACAATATTGCTATCCTAGTAACACGATAGATGTAAGATATATTGTACAAATGTCAGGTACTAAAGCCACGGTATTGGTTATTGATAGAAAGTCGTCATTGGTTATGGAACTAAGGGATGACTCAAAGTCAACTTTTATCGAGGCTATAGGATTATCAACTTATTCTAATAGTAAAGCAGGAGTCGCATCTTATATTGCTATATTTGAAAATTTGTGGAAACAAACTGAATTATATGATCAACTCAAGGAATCAAAAAAACAACTTGAATTAGCTTATGAACAAGTAAAAAGACATGATAAGATGCAAGAGGAGTTTATTAATATTGCAGCACATGAGTTGCGTACACCTATTCAGCCTATACTTGGCCTAACTCAAGTTATTAGGGCTAACACAAAAAATGTAAAACAACGTGAATTACTGGATATTACTATTAGGAATGCAAAAAGGTTGGAACAGCTTACTGAAGACATATTGGATGTTACAAGAATTGAAGGCCATTCACTATCTCTTAATAAGGAGCAATTCGATCTAGACAAAATAATAACAGATGTTATAAAAGATATATCATCACCAACAAGTCTAACGATTTACACAAATAAAGGGTCACGAATTAAATTAGAATACAGTCATCCTCAACCCATTCTTGTTCAAGCAGATAAGGGAAGAATAATTCAAGTTATCAATAACCTACTAATCAATGCTATCAAATTCACTCAAAAGGGAACGATATTAATTAGCTTGGAAAAGAAGAGAGAACAAGATGGTAACAATGGAGGCGATAAGGACTATATTATAATTAACGTGAAGGATACTGGCCAAGGAATAGATCCAGAAATATTACCAAATCTCTTCACAAAGTTTGCAACAAAATCACAAACTAGAGGAACTGGACTTGGATTATTCATATCAAAAAATATTGTAGAAGCTCATGGTGGTAAAATATGGGCTCAAAATAATGAAAATGGAATTGGAGCTACATTTACATTTAGTCTACCAATTACAAACAAATAATAGATTGTTATAAAGAGTTAAGGATTTACCAATCCACTGCCGTTATTTGAAAGCTATGATGTTCTTATTTTAGTCTTTATTCATTGTTTCTTTTACTATTGAACCTGAAACATATTACACAGGACTATTAATCTTATTTCATCTGCTCCACTTTAGGTGATGGTATCTCTAAATCGCCATGCAATCCCTTATACAAGCCGGCTGCTATTATTCCTCCAAGAATTGGAGCTACCCAGTAAATCCATTGGTAGTCAAAGTTCCAAACAATTAGTGCAGGGGCAAATGCACGTGCTGGGTTCATAGCTCCGCCGCTTATGGGCCCTCCCAACATGAAATCAAATCCAAGAGTAAACCCTATTGCCACTCCAGCTAAAGGTGCTATCTTAAAATCTTTAGATCTAGTTGTTGCTAATACAACATATACAAGAATAAATGCCATGACAGTTTCCAAAACTAATGCTCTAATAGCATTTCCATCTTTAGGAAGTACAACACTAGCAGCCATATCGCTTCCAAACATGGAATATACTACAGCGGCACCGATAACAGCCCCCAATACTTGGCACGCAATAGTCAGTGCTGCTACTTTTCCACGCATTTTTCTTGATACTAGAAATGCTATTGTAACAGCCGGATTAAGCTGTGCTCCAGAGCGAGCGTTAATAGCATATACTAATGCAGCTAAAACGAAAGCATGAACTAAACCTAATAGAGCCATTGCGAGCTGTCCAAGGCCCACTATTCCAACCAGTTTGTTGGGCCCAGAATATACAGTAGCTGCTGAACAAATAGCGAAAACGAAGATGAATGTGCCAACAATTTCAAACAGATATCTACTTTTTGATCCAGCAGCCAATCTCTACATTCCCCATAAAATATTACGTCATAAAGGGGATACTCAGATTGTACTAATTAAAGGCGTAAATGCTACTGATATGATGGAGGAAACTGAGGTTGAATCTAAACCTGAAACATTAAGTTATATTATATCCACTTACTCTTGGTCATGTCCCAGGTAGAAAAGTAACTTGGCGTAATCTCCAAGATAACTGAACTTCCATCCTTAACGTTATCTATTAACAAGGATGCCATAGGGTGAGTAAGGCTTCCTAGATACCTGACCATTATTTTCTCAGCAATAGGTACGTTGTGGTTAACATCTTCCTGAACTTTGACTCTACCCTTACCCTTGACCCCTTTGTGAGGAGGGTTTGGATCATCCACACAAAAATAAACGTGGTTATTTCTACTCAAATTCGCCACCTTTATCGAATTTTTAAAAGTCTCAATGTAAAACTTGACACTCGTAGGGTCAAAATAGTACCAGGTTGGATGAATGATGGAGTCACCTTTATCATCCAGTGTGCTAATGTGCATATTTAGTCTGCTATTTGCCAAAAAATCCTTTATTTCATTTTCAGTTAAAGGAGTACCAAGCCCAGGAACAGCGGTTATAATTTTCATATCACTGGATTACTTGTCGGCAATCTATATTTAAGATCTTAAGGATAGATCAACGACTACCTCATCAGCATAAGCAATCAGTCAGTAAATCAATTTATCCCCACACGTACTATTATTTGTCAATACATAGCCGCTCCAACTCTTTTATAATTCTATTGAAGAATAGTTCTGCTGCATATACAGCAGCTGCCACATGCACTAGAAGAAGCAAACGCAGAGACACCTGTCAGACTTGTAGATACAGGTTGTAGTAAGAACATAATATGCAATTCTGATGCAGGAAGACTAAAAGTTGGCTCCTTCTCCCATATTACAATCAGCAGCCAAAACCTTTTAAAACTCGATCCAATCTAATAGTGAACTGATGTTGAATAAGAAGAATTCCAATAATTCAAAGAGCAACAGGACTGGTCTGGTAACGTTGTTATCTTTCTCGTCGTTCTTTGTAATTCTGGCCGCTACTCTGCCCATTCAGGCCGTAAACGCACAACTGAATCCTACGACTTTGCAAAGCCTTTTAAAAACTGGATATACTAACGAGTATTCGGTAAGGACGTTAAATTCAGGGGATATTCCAGTCAAATATAGTATTACTGGTGGAGTATTAGTTGCAATAGTTCCAAACGCGGCTCTAAAAGCAGGTGACATAATCATTAATCCCGGAAGAAACGGTGGAATGATGACTGTACAGATACCTAGATTTGTACTCGATGCCAAGAACGCACAAGGTCAAGATGTACCATTCAAGGTTACACTAGATGGCCACCCGGCTACATGGCAACAAATCCAGAGCACGAATACTGATAGAGTACTAGCTATTTCATTCGGTAATAATAACAGATTAATAGAAATTACTGGTACTCAGGTTGGATAAGAAAAGACTTGTAGAGCACAACGAAAGAAATATCATTTTATTTTTTATCAAGAATCTAAATACATTAGAATACGAGCTAAGTAAGGTCAAGACCACAGTTGGTGCAAAATTTAAGTTTACTATAATACACGTGATCACACCTCGAGTCTTGAGAGGCAATGGCAGCAACAGCAACAGCAACAGGTAGAATTGAAACATGTGATATAACTAGTCCTTATCAACATATAGCTAAGTCTTATTGAGACCAAAGGCCTTGTTTGAACTCATATAACATTACTTTTTGGACATAAAAATAGATAAATCACCTAGATAGTTGCCCTTTCGAAGCACTCCTTCATATCAGCTTGCTCACATAGCATCATAAAACTTGTACGTAGTATCAACCAAAAATGAGGTCTAACTTGAGTTCTAAGGATCATGCAAAAACTGACATCAGCAATATTATGCTGTTGAGATCAATAATACATATACCAAAATAATACATTCACTTGCTTTGTGCTGCATGATTATCATCGCCGTCGTATTCTAGACTGGGCCACATTTATTATCACTCCTTATCATTACTACCTCCATTGTGTCAGCTGATAGTAGCAAAAACATTGTAGTCAAGGATAAGATTGTCTGCTAGACTAATGGTTGTAACGGCTCAACCGAGTCTAGCAAAACAACCTGCATATGCTGAATTTTGATTCGGTACGGATGTCTTCTCTGTATTATATACAAAGAACAATTTGCTATTTAGCAATATCGGTACAGAGTGAACTCCATTCTGTGTTACCTAGTAGCAATCGATCCTGTTGAAATATATTGAGACTAAATAGGAATTGGGGTGATGTAATTATAAACGTGTACTTAGATGAATAGATGATATTTCCACAGAGAATGTCATATACGAATTTTGCAAGGAAATCAGAGGAGGTGGATAACTTCAGGTTGCATTGCTCGATGTAGCGCCTGAAATAGTTCCATGGTAAAACTACATTCACGTCATTTTAAACCGATATTTTATCTAAAATGGACGCTAGGTGAACTGTTATTTAATCATCAAAATGTGGAAATGTATTAGACAATAATAGGATTCTAAGTAAGCTAACGCGTTCTAAGAATCCAATGTCGGTATCAAAATGCTTTTAATCTTATCTAATGTATATCTTTCTAATGAAGACATATATCGTATTGTTTACGGTAGCGTTCCTGGTAGCAGCAACAGCAATATCTGTCAATACTATGACTGCTTATGCGCGAAGCCCAGAGAATATGATAGGAGGAGGACCCAATATGACAGTGGCTGCAAGCAAGCTAGCTCCTAGTGGAAGTGCAAAAGGCGTAGTAGCACAAGGCGACGAAGTTTTCGTAGTTGTTTGCCCGAGAGATTTTCAAAGTATTAAGCAATGCGAAATCTTTACAACCCAGACTGGTCAGTAGCAGTAGTCAAGGCACTTAAACCAAAGTAGTTAATTGGCTGCATAAAACAATCCTATTTTTTTAATTTCTAGGGGTTGGGGTAAATAATATTGGTATTAGTTATTTACTTTAGTCTTAAAGTATTACTATATCCACTCATAGCATCGGATCTTCCTCATTTCTATGCTTTTTGGATTGGATGTTCGACTCCAGACTTTATTATTACTTATTAATCAACTGCGATGATTCTGAAGCTGAAAAAATATCTTTACTAATAGTTTAATACACACTTGGTATAGATCTTTTATCCTCTCACCGAAGAATTGTTCTGCCGCATCTATTGTCTATTGTCGATGTGTAGTCTATTGTCGTCATCCCTCAGTAGACAGAGATTGTAAATGGTGTGAGAGTGGGTAAGTTACATGGACTAGTGAGACTATCGAGCTGCTGCGAAGTAAATATGTACCGAGTCATGAGAATATGGTGTTCCAATCGTTCTTCATACTAACCAACGTCCAGTTCTTCTCAACTGCTACCTTCACTGATCTTTCAGCGGCCTTGGTATACGCAAATTCACGTTCCACGTCGTCGTGTACTACGAGCATCGCAAATAGCGAGCGCTCGAGCATCTCGATATCAACATCAGCATTGCCCGCTGCAAAGGCCGGCATTCTTCCAGCATAGGCGAAAATGTGCTCCACCTTCCCGGGGCCCAAAGCAAGACCTCCCAAAAATTTGTCGCCGCGTCTGATTTTCCCATCCTTGTACTCGTACGAAGGAGCGGTCCCGATGACGTGCTCCCTTGGAATATGCCAATAAGACTCAGCTATCACCCGCATGAATTCGCGGCCTCCTACGGAACATACAAAGATCCGAAACTCATTAGAAGCAAGCAGGTCGAACACCTCCAATATAGGCTTGTAGATGAGTTCTGTGTAGGGAACACCGAATCGTTCGGACTTTACTTCACCCAGATACTTCTTGACTTCAGCTTCGAATTCATCCGGGGTTGTGCCTTGCCAAGTCTGAGCCAATCCCTGCTCGAGTGCCCTGACTGCGTCAGGCTGCTGCTCACCTACTGCCTCGAAGAAGGACCGATCTCTTGTGAGTATTGCCTTGTAAGGCTGCTGCTCTGCCAAGATTGAATCCCTCTGTGATGCATTTGTCAATGCACGAAAGATGAAGTCAAGTTGAACCGGAAGTGGCTGCTCTACCCATAATGTACCGTCATTGTCGAACACGGCAATCCGGTCAGCTGGTTCGATGAATGAACCACCATGTGTAGTCGTGTTAGTAACGAACTTTAGAATAGTGCGCTTGGCTTGACCGTCATTCCAGCTTGGAAGTAGATCCAATATCTGACGACACCTCCTTTCACATTTAAAATTGCGTAGCCTTGTATATGAACAGTACTTTCAGAGTAACCAAGTACATTATATTGGACCAGTCTAAAATTGAAGTTTAACAACGTTCATAGGATCGGAGACTGCTTTCATCATAAACCATTATCAAATGAACGTCTACAAGATATTTGTGTTTAGTGTTTAATATATACAGTTCTTTGCATAGTCAGTTTTTATCTACTAAGGCGTTCTCTGTTTCTTTAGTGACTATAGAAAAGCTTAAATCAATGGCTTAATGCCGTTACAGCATTAATAAAATGACAAAGTCAAAGCAAAAACAGCCGAATATTCTTGTCATTTGGGGTGATGATATTGGAATAACTAATCTTAGTTGTTATTCTCATGGTCTAATGGGTTACCAAACACCTAACATTGATCGTATTGCAAAAGAAGGCATGATGTTCACGGACTC
>JBEDUN010000061.1:0-69319 GCA_040414675.1 Nitrososphaeraceae archaeon
AAACGGCTTGAGAAACGGAAGAGAAATTCTCAAGTGGCTTTTAATAGAGTAGATACGGACTTGATACAATCATTACTCGAAAAGTATTAGCAAGAGTTATTATCGCATAGATGGTATCTTTTACAAAGCCATTTTGAGGTTTGATCCGTAGTACTGGCAGTACGATGAGGATCAGACTGTCCCTTTGCTATAATGTCAGATGATGACTATATGTTGTCAGCATCTCAAGCCGCAAGACTCCATTCTGGAGCAGTAAAGGTTGAGGGGAATACTACGTTTTATGCCAGTTCTGCACACACAAAGTTTAAACGACTACTTATTTTAGTACCGGGTAATCGTTACGGACTTTTTACATACTAACTATTTCTTTCTTAATGCAAAGAATATGAAGGTATAATCAAGGCAAGTAGCATTCCAATGAACAACTTTCTCTCCATGTGTGAAATCTATTGGTTCGGTAAGAAGGAAGCCGTTCCGTTCTGCAACGCTAATTACTTCTTCCTCTATTTCTCTCCTGCTGAAAATATTATCAGGCGAATTCTTAGGATTTACTTCAGTATTAATTAGATTGGATATCTTATCAGGCCAGTAATCTGTCGATGTCAAAAGTAATCCCTCTTTTTTTAATATCCTATTCATTTCTTTGAAATAGTTTTGAATATTAATACCATGTTCGATTACTGATAGTGATGTAACAAAATCAAATGTATTGTTTTGAAATTCGGTTTTTTCTAGATCTTGAATTGAAATGTCAAATGTCTTACACATTTCGACTGCAGATGATATTTCTTTTTTTAGAACCAAATCACATCCGTATAGGTTTATGAACCCAAGTCTGCTCAGGAGAGGCAAAATTGGAGAACCGTTACATCCCACATCTAATACGAAGGCGCTTGTGTCTGATTGCTTAGTTATTATATCAACCATCTTAAGTGTATCCCATGACTTTACTCTATCGTTATGCGGAAATAGACCTAGAGAACTAAGACGATTTATTGCGTGATCTATTTCAAAGCAGTTTTTAAGAACTGAATTATGTCCCACGATTTCAAACCACTCTGAAGTAATTTAAGTTTACGAAGCGGCAGATCCATTGTTTTGGAGTTCGAGGCATTAGTTAGAATTTAAAATATTCGCATTATCCATATTAATGAAATCTTTAAGGATATACGAGGATAAACTAAGAACCCATCCCAAAAATAGATAGACATATAGCTTGAGAATACACTGTTCATATGTGTGACTTACGATAGGGTCAAGTATCTTCCAACTATCAAAAGAATTCCGGATGAAATATGGGATGAAATCAGGATGATCCTTCCACCGGAAAAATCAATTAATACAATTAATACAATCGGACGTCCAGTAGTATCATTTAGGAAGGTACTAGAAGGCATTCTATATGTATTGAGAACTGGATGTCAGTGTAAGATGTTGCCAAAAGAATATGGTTCAGGTTCGACGTGTCATAGAAGATTTCAGCAGTGGTCATTGTCTGAGGTATTCAAAAAGTTATGGACTAGATTGTTAAGTGTATATGATGACCTAGTAGGTATTCAATGTAACTGGCAATCTCTTGATAGAATATCTGTAAAGGCACCTCTAGGGGGAAAATGACTGAGCCTAATCCTACAGACAGAGGCAAATTAGGAACAAAACGTCATGTATTAACTGATGGACAAGGTATTCCACTATTTGTTGTTATAACTGCGGCCAATGTGCATGATATGAAGGCTATAAACACTCTAGATAATATCGTAATTAGAAGAGTATCATACAACATGTGGAAAACGAAACAAAACCTCTGTCTTGATAAAGGATATGACTTTCAGGAGATTAAGAATGGTGTTATCAAGAAAGAATACATATCTCATATTCGACATAGAGGAGAAGAACAATCTTTAACAAAAAGTTGTAATCATCACAATAAGAGAAGAAGATAGCTTGTAGAAAGAACTAACTCCTGGCACAACAGGTTTAGAAAACTTTTGGTTAGGTATGAGAAGAAGTTAGAAAACTATTTTGCGTTAGTATGTTTGGGATATTGCATTATAATATACAGAAGGATAATTTTGGGATAGGCTCTAAGTCAATTTAGAATTAGTTCTATGCGTAGTACCATTCAACTCGAGACTGAGCGAAGACTATGTCTATAATGAACGCGTATATATTAAATAAATCTTCTGAAATATCTATATTTGAGTTAGTTAGTACTAAATAACATTACATATCTTTGCAATTATCTCTTGATTAGACGATTCAGACTCTAGATATATACAAAGATATCTATGATTATTAGCTGTTAATGGAGTGATAGCTATCTTTAGTAAACCATGTATTCGTACAATTTCTATTAGATGGGTCGATTTTTGCCCTTTGTTTTTATCTGATTGCTGCATTTCATTTTCTATTCTCTCCAAGATAGTAGTCAAGTAATTTGTGTATAAAAGATAATTCGTGTTGTAATGGCAAAATGAAATACTAATGCTATTTTGTCCAATATTTTGTGTTATTGAAGACAATTGTAAAAGTCTGGTTTTGTCCAGCCCGTTATTGATAAAATAATAATCATTCTTGCACTGCTTTCCTGTAATCAGTTTTCCATTTGAATCTATTACAGCCGCAAACTTGACTTCTTTGCTTATGTCAAGAGCTACAAAACACATTTCAGCCAAGAAGTCATATTCTTCCAATTTTTTATCATTTGTAAGCTAGACGAGTCATGTAACCATTTGCAAAAAATATTACATATTTCATTCAAAATATATTCAATTTATATTAAGAACAAGTGGTCCAAAAATAATTTGAAAGAATTCCAAATAAACTACAATACATAGTAGTTATATTATGATTTGTACAGATCTAGATAGGTTAACAAAGTGACCTGTAAGAATATATGTGAAAGACATAAGGCAAGGAAACCAGTGGGTCTTGGTCGTTACGTTATGGGCCAGAAACGTTGTCAGATATGTGAGTTATACATAGAATGGCCTGGGTTCTGGTGTCCGTGTTGTGGTTATAGATTAAGATCCAAGCCTAGAAATCTAAAATATAAGACTCAATTTAGAGCAAGGAAGAAAGCTGAGCGTGCAACCAAGCTTATTCTACAACAACCAACGACACATCTGTTATAGGACTAGTTCTTGACTAGTTGAAATAATCTAGTTTATTGTATCACCAGCATTACTTGGCATGATCTATCTATCTTTATGCTGCCTATGTCATTAATGCTACTATTTTCTCTTTTCTTCTGTCTTCGTAAAAGTCTGTTTGTAGTAATTTTAATTCTGATAAAAAGTGACTGTGATTCCAATCAGCCTTTATTAGATTCTGTAGTCGTCCATTGAATCTTTCCATTAATTAGCCACTTGGCACTACCCAGATCCGCTCCATCTGGACCCTTTATCTGCGGAATATCAATTTCCAGACCATCAAACTTCATTGTAGTTGATATGTTTGTCCCTACTAGTTTGTCTACAATATCACCGATTATTTGAGCCCACTGACTCCGGGCATTTTTTTGAGTTGATTTGGTATCACTACTTTTACTCATGGTTCCTAGATAATTATGGATGAATGATATATTATTCTAACAATTATAAAACGAATTCTTAACAATGTACCCCAGGCAAATACTTTCCAGATTTCTTGAAACAACTGCTAACAAATGAACTAATCAGCTGAAACAAATAGCCAGAGTATCTGAAAGCATCAGCTGGGTGATCTGGATCCTTGTTCAGATATTTGAATTGATTATTCGGTTACTTTAAAAATTTATGGCTAAGGTATCTATGTCCTACTTGACTTGAGTATTAGTGGACGAGTGGAATACCTAGTCGAATAAATAATTATCCATGAACGTATTCTATTTCCTATCAATTATCCGATTCAATACAGCAAGTATACTATGTTTTTTACCAGGAAGCAGAAATACTTCCTCAGACCAAACAACACTATCTACTCCGTCTATCGTCTTTACCTTTGAAATTAGATCAACTAGTTGTTCGCTGTCTTCATAAACAAACTCTTCTACTACGTCTGAATTACCCACGTGAACTCCAGAAGACATAACACCATCGTTAGATAGCAGATCCTCTGCAACCCTCTTTATATGTCCGGTACGCAAATAGACATGTAATAGACCTTTCTTCAATCCTAATTTTTTGTAATTGGGGTGGAATAGTTGGTTAACATATCCAGATCTTAATAGAATCCGTGTTCTTCGCTGAATTGTACTTAAGGGGGCTCTCAGTTCCTCTGCAATATTTTTATTTTCCAAACCTAGTATCATTAAATTGATTATTTGATAGTCTAACTTGTCAAGAGTGCGAGAATTGTAAGATAATGACAATGATGATCGTCGTTTCATTCAACGTCACCGCCTTTATTGATAGTAATCCGAGCTAGAAGACGGCATAAAGGAATTATACCAATATCATATATATTAGTTAAATCTGTCAATCTGATGATGTATATACCTATGTTACTGTCTTATTTAACATTTTATTTAAATTTTATGAAATAGATATACAAATTTAAATTATTGTAATGTGAGATCTCATATAGTAAGACGTAAACGACATATAAAATTATATGTCAATAGTTATTTAATACTGTTAATACTATGATATTCATAGTATCCAAAAAAGACTATAGCAAATAAGATCCTAAATTCTAGCAACGGGAATGATTGAGGAAAGGATAGTATATCAATTGATGGTACAGATACGCTTTACGTTTGGCAGCCAGGTAAGGGCTTTTGGCGGCAGCGGAAATGGCAATAACGCTGGCGATGGCAGCAGTGGCAGTTATGGGGAATAGGCTACTGGGATATCTCTTTATTTACCTTTTATTGATAATATGATATTCGCTAGACTAAACTAGGCAATGAATAGACCACAAGTTCAGTAATGCAAGCACTAACAGTGCATTGCACAGTACACCTAGACCATATCAGTTAGCAACATGTGGTAAATACATGAAGTGATGCGAATGACTACTGTTAGCAAGTTAGGTATACAATGTCCAACAGATATTGAAGACTACTTTGTTTGCAGGCTCTGTCGCACATTAGTAAATATAGACAAAATGGTATGGCACTTGAAGACGTGCCGTATTCTTCCAGTAGACGTAGAGAGAGTGGAATGAGTGCGCCAATGATACAGGAATGACTGATGTATTGCTGCAGCTAAGTTTAACTCAACTTAGGATAATCCGTACATGTCTCATATTTAGCAGACCTCACTTTAAGCAGGAATGTCCTCAATTAACACGCGATATAGAGAGTGCACTTAAAGCAGTAAACGGACTTATCAAAAGTAGCAGCTGGATTAGCGAGGAGTGTCAACAGGAATGACCAATGCTGCTGTCCCAGAGTGTCGGTGTAGTAGTTGTTAGATAATAACCATAGCAAAGATTAGATTTCAAAGGTTAGTACGTTTACTTCATGGTGAAGAAGTCGGAGGCGAACTCAACTTATAAACTATGGCCTGATGACAAAGAGGATTTGGCTAAAGTTAATTGGTATGCAACGAGTTTATTACCTTGCTTTATTGGCATGGTCACTCACTAAGTATTACATGATGATATCTAATAAACTTAGTCTTGTATAGTGATGATGTTTATAATCCAAAATTATGCAAATTATACAAAGATTTATTAGTAATACTTAGTCATATCAAGTTAAGAAATGATGATGATTCTTACAGACCAAGTAAGGAAAAATATTCATTGAAAAATCCTTTCAAAAAATCATATAACAATAAGACACCTGAAGGGGAACCTCTTGAAAATGTAGGATCAGACTCATTTCGGGGGTCTAAAAAATTATTAATTATTGCGGCTATAGCCACATTTATCATTATTATTATAGTGATGTCTGAATCAGTGGTTATAGTACAAGCAGGACATAGAGGAGTTGTATTGTATGTAGGTGCGGTAGAAAACAGAGTATTAGGAGAAGGTGTGCATTTCATAGTACCATTTGCAGAGCAAGTAGTACCAATGGAAGTTCGCACTTTGAAATATCAGGCCGAGGCAACTGCTGCATCTAACGATTTACAACAAGTACAAACTGTGATAGCATTGAATTACCATCTAGATCCTGCTAATGTAAATAAGGTTTACCAACAGTTGGGTCCAGACTATGCAGATAGAGTAATTGCACCTACAATACAAGAATCAGTTAAAGCAAGTGTGGCGAAATACAACGCTGAAGAGTTAATCACAAAAAGAGAGACCGTTAAGGGTGTTATAGCAAACGCAATAAGAAATTCCTTGTCTGCGAAAGATATGATAGTAGAGACTATATTTATTACTGATTTTCAGTTCTCGCCAGCATTCTCTAGCCAAGTTGAAGATAAAGTGGTGGCTTATCAAAAGTACTTGACCGAATTGAATAATTTAAGAGGAATTAAAGTGGTGGCTAACCAAACAGTTGTACAGGCTCAAGCACAGGCAAGAGCAAATATAGCAAAGGCTGATGGAGAATCACAAGCAATCAGAATCATTACATCACAGTTAAGACAAGACCCACAATATCTTTCATGGCAGGCAATCAATAAGTGGAATGGACAAATGCCATATTCTTTTGGAGGTCAAGGAGCACTCCCATTCTTCCAATTACCACAATCACAACCTAGATCATCATCAGTATCTGGATCACAACAAAATCTGACCAAATAGGGACTAGAAGTTATGCAAAATTGATCGGAAATATTTAGTATTTTTGCTTGGTCTAGCAGTACACACATACCCCAGTACTGCTATCTTGTGGGTTCTGGGTGCAAGTGTAACGGATGATATATCAAGTTAGTCGGTTATCGCTACTCAGTTAACTATTATTAGTCTAACAAACTTGGATTGTTATTAATTATATACGTGACTCTTTCTATTAAGGATTATGTATAGCTATGTGTGGTTATACATTATATGCTAGCTAGATCTACAGTAACAGACTATACCCTACACCATCAAAGACAGAAGGAGATTACTTTTTAGAGACATCATTACAATGCAATGACGATTTCAGAGCGGGTATTAGTGTGTGTAGTCCACTGGTATCAGTAGGTATCTTGTTCGAGATATTCTGCATTACTTGACTAGGTAAATCACAGTATCTGAATCAAAAGGACTTATCATTTGTAAAGTACCAAAAAAGAGAAGATCATAAGGATTACATACAATGAAGCAAGAGAGCATGGAGGAATTAATGGCCTCACTCCATCAGAGATGTTTCTACAAAGATTAATTACTTCGACCATTCATACCAAGAATAAGCAGCAAAGTGTAACCCATGTAGGTAATTAGAAATGTAACCTATCTGTGTAATTGCAACAATTAAGAATACTCGAGATTATTTTATTTAGCAGTAGAATTGGAGGCTTGCTGTCCGGCTGCTATATGAGGGACCAAAAAAATAGATATAAGAAATCTTGGAGTGACGGATCTGGGGCATGCGCATGTTGCTCTATCCTCGGATCTTGTGCAGGTTGGCCAGCACATGGTCCTGTGCATACACGGAAAAGACGACGAACCAGAGATGGGTGTTGCATAATGAATGTCTGGGCGACAAACCCTCAAATCGAAAAGCCAAGAACATCAATTTGCTAAAGACCTAGTGCAACCACGAAATCAGCCGCATGCTCAGCCATTGCATCGATGGTATTCGGCGTCTTCCCACTAGTACTGGCGACTCCTGCATTGTTGAAGAGGATCACAGGCCGACCACTGGCAAATCCATCTGTTACGTTGGGATCCCAATTGTCCATCCCGCCACGGAAATGCTACATAAATAAAAATGGCACTCCAGTTTCAATTTCGAACCGTCGATATGCAAAATGAATTCCATTCGTTTCGGCGGACTGCGTAGAGGCTGTCAGATGGGTATGTATCATAGTCGGGGATTCCCCCTCCAATTCTGTTCGGCTGTAGTTGGCATTCACTGTTTTACTATTCATACCCGTAATAAGTAGCCGCAAATAAATAAATTAGAATGTTACCATGTGGTAATAACCAATTTAATATTTCAACTATTAAAAATTGCAGAATAGATTAACATCTCAGTTCGTCTAGCAAATGTAACAGTAGCATGAAAAATCTCTGCGGAATCATTTGAAATATCATTCTCTGAAGAAAAAGAATTTGTTTCAGAAGCAGATGAAATATCTACCTCTGATACTAATTCATGATAGTTTAGATACTTGCCTGGTTTTACTTTGTTGCGTTACCTGAAGTAGAATTACCTGGAGGTGCTGGGCCCGTCGAGCTAGCACTACCACCTGGCGGAGGGCTATTCATAGGTGTTCCACCGTAGCTTTGCGCATGCACGGACTGAATCGTTAATGTATTTCCAGACATGGTAGCTGATATTCCAACTGTCAATGATGCTACAATCATTGCAAAAAAGATTACCTTTGTTTTTGTTATCATTTTAGATTGAATAGGAAACATTTTTTATAAGTACTTGTTATAGAGAATTTTCAAAAAACTCGAATTAATTATAGGAATATATATTATCTCTAATTTGTATTACACATCAAATACATCATATGCATGTAATACTGTAAAACTCCTCTAATTTAGTTTGCTAGATAACTTAGAATATTGGTATAAATCAGGTCAGCGCTTTAGATCCTGACTTTTTTTGAAGTTGGATGATGAAATTTTCTAACATGTCCAAGTCTAAAAATGCATCCAGATATTAACCAACTACGTGGTATCCATTCCTGAGAGCAGCGAACATGGCTAGTGATTTCTTCGCATTCATGTGAGGTCATACATGATGTTATATAGGTCTTGTGACAAATGGAGTAACGGTTCTTTTGCCGTCAATCATGAAAGTTACTTCCTGTGATATCGTTGCTGCTCTATATTTCATTGGTAGATTTCGCTAATTTGTCAGAGAAGGAAGCCATGGTAGTCCAATTCTATGCATATTAGAAAAAAGATCATGAAATTAATTGACAGCTATCTCTATATTCTATTTGTTATCACATATGCTTTAGGCAAAAAACTTCGGCATAAATGGAATATTAGTCTTTAGCGATATTATGGCTTCGATAAGAAATTACTGAACGCAGCTTTTCCCAAATGGTCTTATCAGGTTTACGCATTGCATTATGATTAGTAATACAGATGTCCGATTCCGGAAGTAGGACTACCCCTAAGGATAAGTTCCATTGCTACCTTAGTAATGCTATGCAAAAGATAGAACCTTCTGTAAAAAGTGCAAAGAATATCGTGATGGAGTGGATGCATGCTGTAGAGCGCGGGACTATCAATCGCTAAGAGGCATTGTGAGCAATAACATATCGTATATAGGGCCTCTCAATTCGTTTAATAGTGCTGAACCATACTTGAAATATTTGGAACACCTGAACCTACCAAAATTTGAAATCAAAAAGGAATTTGCAGATAGTAATGATGTGTGCCTTCTGTACGAGTTACCAATTGGCAAGCCGCCAATAACTACCTTTGTGTGTGCGTGGTTTCATGTCAATGACAATGGGAAAATAAGCTCGATAAGGGTAATTTTCGATCCACGGCCATACATTCAACACAAGTAGTCAACGTTCAGGAAGGTCTTCTAGTGTAGCATTTACGTCGAACTAGGAGCTACTCTTTCTTTTTTAGTGCACGAACATCATCATATTTAATCTTACTTTGAAAAGACTAATAATGTATCCTTGCTCTCGCCATTGCTTTCTCCTCTATCACAAATCTGCAGTGCACTCGTAGCATAGTTAATAGTAGAAACAACTTTAGTCACATCAAATTTATGATCTATTATTGCTAGAGTACCTTTTATTTTGAGTACCCTATCAAGCTCTCTTATAATCTGATCAGGATTCTTAAAGTCATGAAGAACATAGAATAACAGAATGAAGTCTATAGATGCATTTGGTAATTTAGTATCGCAGTCAGTGAGTATTGCGTATATATTCTTGATCCTTTGCATATCTGCTTTTTTACTAATTTCTTTTATGGCTAAGGGATGAATATCTGTTGCATATACTTTTCCCGTAGATCCTACGAACTGTGCTGCTGGGATGGAATAACTCCTGATCCGGCACCAAAGTCAAGGACATTTGAGCCTGTTTGAATTCCTATTTGTTCAAGTATTTTAGGTGGGGGATTGAAATAATCACGAAATCGGAAGTATATGGACATAAACCTAAAACCAAGACTATTCATCGGTCTATCCATCATGAGGATTGAATATGACCATCATGAATTCAAACTTTCCTATAGCCGATCATATTCTATTATTCAAGGGCAATATCCAACAGTCCATCTATACTCACGTCTCATTTTCAGAGTTTATGATCTGGCATGTGACTATCATTATTAGATGCACCTCTCTGAGATAAGCCAACCAGACTTATCAGATATTGTAGTCTACGTTATAAATTGTTAAATGAAACAAAATGCTTCAGCTAACATTCATTAATTATAATTATCTACAGATATCAGCATTTGTACTGTAGTCAGATTGCTTCTGAGCCGGTGAATCCATCATAAGTACTGATAGTCTTATCCTTTATCGAGCTTAGATTAATTTTGTCTTCCATGTTCATAGCTAGTTTGATTGGTAACGTGAAGATGAGCAGGCACGTGTGCCTCATGATAGACACACTATCGTCTATCACCATTCTGAGGCTACTGTCTATATCTAGGGTGCAACATTTTGATAATATTTAAAATGTGACATCTTACCTATAGTGTTATAACGCTATTTCCAGGGGCTTATGTTGGATGTGTTAGAGTCTGAAGTGCTAACGAATCAGGTACTAACAGAACCAGACATATTGGCTCGTATATGGTAAAAAATGTTACACATATACAAAAAATTTCACTTACGATTTGTAGTCAAAATGAGCAATTAGCATTACTCGAACGTTCGGTGGTGTGCTGCTTTGACATGCGATTGTAGAAAATCTGCTAGTGGTCCACTGATTTCTTTGATATTTTGTTTAAACAGTGTCATTTCCTCTCCGTTAGGTACTATCTTTCCTCTCTTTGTACAGTAAATATTTACCTTCCAACTTTCATCATCAAGCCTTGGAAAGTCTGACCTATAATGAGCTCCTCTACTTTCTTCCCGCATCAATGCACTTCTAATCGTGGCCTCACAAGCAATAAGTGATGATTTCACTTGCAAAGTTAGAACAATATTTTCAATATTATCATTATCAACTGCAAAACTGGACTCTAAATCAATATTGTGTCTCTTAGAATAAAACTCGTCCTTTAGTTCTGAAATTCGCTTTAATCCGTCTTGAAGCCTAGCTTGCTCTTTTACTATTCCTGCATTTTGTATCATCAAATTTTGTAACTCATTGCGGAACTTTATCGGCTCTTCTATTACGAAGATCCCTTCGTAGTTATTATTATCAGTATTAAATCCATATTTTTGGTTTACAAGACTGGATTTTAGCTGTGATCCTGCGTCTTTGGTTTTCTCTGTACTTACTTTCGTTTCTTGCAATGCTAATTTTGCTGCTTTATCACCAGCAATTTTTCCAAAAACAACTGTGTCTAGCAAGCTATTTCCACCTAAACGATTAGCACCATGAATCTGACCTATTACTTCTCCAACTGCGAATAAGCCCTTGACACGAGTTTGACAGTTTTTATCTACAGCTACCCCACCCATAGAATAATGTGCAGTAGGTCCAACTTCCATTTTCTCTTTTGAAATATCGATACCGTCAAATTTTTGGAATTGCTCATACATAGTAGTAAGTCTTTCTTGAATTACTTCCTTTCGTAGGTGAGTTACATCTAACCAGACTCCACCATGTTCTGTGCCTCGTCCAGAGATTATTTCATTATAATTAGCGCGGGCCACTACATCACGTGGCCCTAGCTCCATTCTTTCAGGATCGTAATTTTTCATAAACCTCTCACCTTTTGAGTTTAGCAGAATACCTCCTTCTCCACGTATTGCTTCAGTAGCCAAAGTACCCACTGCCTCCTCTGGCCAAACCATTCCAGTAGGATGAAACTGCACCATTTCCATATCTACTAAATCTACTCCTGCTTCATATGCTAGAGATATACCCTCCCCATAGTTTTCAAAAATTCTCGAACTACTTACTGCATAAACTCGAGTATATCCTCCAGTCGCTAAGATTAAAGACTTGCATTCAAATTTAGCTAATTCTTTTTTTATGATATCTATTCCAAATGCTCCATTGATTTGTTTTCGTCCTTTTACTTCTTGTTGTTCATTTGTCTCTTGGTCTTCAGGCTGTGCTGCAGATCCTTCTCTAGTTGCATCATCATCATTAACATTTGTTTCTAGCAATAACTCTGTGATGTAAACATTGTCTATCATTTTGATTTTCCTCTGATTTACCTGCTCCATTAAAATACGAACTATTTCTTGGCCAGTCCAATCTTGGTAAAATACCGTCCTTCTATACGTGTGAGCTCCAAAAAATCGCTGTGTTAATCTACCGTCTTTTTCTCTGTGAAACCTGGCACCCCAGCCTACCAATTCATTTATGGCATCCGGTGCATTTTTGCAAAGTATCTCAACTCTTTCATAATCAGCAAGAAATTCGCCTTCTCTAAGAGTATCAGCCGCATGTATCACCCAGTTATCTTCGTGGTCCATAGTGCCAAGAGCTGCATTGATGCCGCCTCTTGCAAGTGTTGTATGTGGATCACCTGTTTTGCTTTTACTAATTATAAGAACATTAGCACCTGCATCATGGGCTTCAATTGCAGCTCTAAGACCAGCAGAGCCGCCCCCTATAATCAAAACATCACAAGTGTAATTCGATTGTTGTCGTTGTTGTTGTTGCTCTTTCATCATGTGTTCATCTATTCTATTATAGAATTAAATGCAATAAATGTGATCTGCTTAGTAATAGGTATCATATTTATCGAATGCTTGAAAAAATGATGATTATGATCATGCTTCATTTAAAGAAATATGGTCATACTTTGAAGTATTGCGATTTTAAATAAATAGTAATCGGTCAATGTGACGGGCGCGCTTTATAATCTAGAGATAAGGACTGGCAGGATTGGTAAGTGAGAGGATTTCGCTAACCAGCAATTGTGATTTAATGACTTGTGATCTATCCATAATAAACAGAATGAGGATAGACGTAGGGATCATAGACCGTATACTATTTTTCATACATATTGAAAATATGAGATGTTGATTATGCGTTAGGCAAAATTCGAATTATAAGGACTGAAGCTATTCGAACAGCTTTTGAAAAATTGACATATACATGTTATTAATTAGAATTAAAATAAGATTATCGGGGAAAATGCTCTTCTAAATATACACATTCTCCCAAACCATTTTTGACAGCTTATTCAATGCATCTGATAGCGATTGTGAAGTACTATATAAAATAAGTGTGTGGTCGGCAGATTTCTGATCTGGCCAAAATCCTCCTGGACAGTATTTACATGTCGCATAATGAAAGTTAAAGGTGTCCAATATCTTAAATCCATTTTTTACAAATTGGTCTTTGTAATATCCAAGCCATCCAGGGTGTGTTCCACCATCATTATCTTTGTTATTTGCCACTTGATTTGTTGGAGTGTAAAATCCACCCATTATTAGATTTCCAACTGATTTTTGAGGATTAGAAGCTACAGTCAGATCACCTTTCATCCATGGATATTTTATGTCTTGTACTGTATAGTGTCCCACCGGTAAGACTTTTGCAGTCGAACTATTAGTATAGTCTAATTTACCAGTTGTATAAACAATTTTGTTAGAACTATCCATAACATTTATCGTATGAGGATGGGGAGTATCCCATGGAGCATCGGCATCAAGAAAGACGATAGCAGTACCTTGAGGGATAACAAGATTAGTCGGAATGTAGATGCCATTGCGATCACTAACGTGCTTCCAAGGTTGTGTAGCAGTATTTTCATGAGCTTCATCTACAATATACCAAATGAACGTTCCAATTGAATGAGGAATGTTCATTGATTCTGTTTGATAAACCGATTGAGCATTAGGACCAGCGTTATTGATGGTACTAGCAGTATTTGCCTTGTCCAGGGATTGTGTTGCAGCGAGTGTAGTTCTACCAAATGGCGATGAGCCACCGGTGATGAATGTAGTAGACAAAATCAAGACCAGTAAGAATGATAATAATGATATTGAAAAGACAAAGCCAGTTTTACATTTTTGATTTCTCATTATTGTTCACTCTTTTAATAGACGTTAAAGTACTTTGTGGAACATTGGACATGCTCTACCTCTAGAAATTAAAAACCAAAATTTAGAAAAGAAAATACAACTCACTTGTTAAAAGAATATAAAAAAAATGCAGCTGGTTTGCTTTCCCTATTGCCATGGACAGAGACCTCGCCTTCCTTTCTGCTGATACGAAATAAGATCAGCAAGCAAAGAAGTAAAGAAGACTACACTCAATATTTCCAATCGGTAGTTATTCCGTTCCACCACGAGCGATATGGCTTTGCATCCTTATGTATTTCGTCTCTAAGCCTACATTCTATTGAATAAAACATGTTCTCCATTGAATCTATGCCACCATCACTAAATAGATCCTTTCCGATTTCTTCGGCTCGATTTCTTTTGCTCTCAAAATCAGCAGCATGTGGATTTTGAATACAGTAGACAAGAGTATCAAATAGTTCTTCTTCCAGATAAGCATCCAAATTAGAGACCTTTTTCAGCTGCAATATACCTTCTTCTGATATATATAAAAATCTCAGCATTGCTTTTCAACAGGAGCCAAACTGGTTTACTCCAAACTGTTCTATAATTATTTCCCATAACTTGGCAACAAAAACACCGGTAGGCTTGGTAGAATCCGACGATATTGAAGAGCATAGACTGTTTCTTGTGTTCAAGTCATTGACAATCTGAGGTAGTTCAACTGACTGATTCATTCTATTGAAATAAAAGCATCACTCTTAGTTCCAATTGCATTAATCGTGCATATTAAGGCAGATATGTTAATGCCATCTAGCTTGATAATATATACAAATATTGGTCCAGATAAGGATGACATGAGCTGAATATACAATTAAGCTATCCTCTTGTACCTATTCTATCTACATAAAGCTAGAAACTGGAGAAAAGAATCCAAAATTTACCAAAATAGCAGTCTCAATTGAACAAGAGCAAATCCTCGAAGCCAATTGCCTTAGGTGAGTTCTTACAAGGATTACACTTCGAAAGTCACATGTAAAAGTTCTTGACGTTTTTTCAGCTAAAATTAGCTAGCTATCTTTTTTAGACAACAAACTGACTCTAGTAATTTTGATTTCCATTATAATTCTAATCTCTTATGGATCTCAAGGTTGTGTTTTTCTTTTAATAGAGAAATTTGAACCTAGTAACTCAACAATTGACATACTCGCATAATGCATGCCTCCATCTTGGAAAAAATATCATTTATTGTGGTACAACTACAAATTTTTCTACAGCTGAACAATATTTTTCAAGAGGCAACATCCTGCTCTTTTCTGCTCCGTTTTGACGCATATATATCGTGTATATACTTGTTCATGTCAAAAGGAGTACAACGTCTACGTTCTCTCATGATACTTATAACATCTGAATACAGACCTAAGTGTTGTCGAAAGTCTAGCATCAAGTCAGATAATTCTTCAGGATCTGTATGTACATTCAATTTCTTGTTAGCAATATCTACCTGCTCTGAAGGAATCATCTGTTCATACTTCATTTTGTGTAATTCATGCCCCTTATCAACTATCTCGATTTCCAAGTCATCTCTCTCCTTTGTTATCATTTCCAATTCCTTTTTTGTTGCTGCAAGCTTTTCTGCTACAGGCCTATTTTTCTCATAATCTGAAAGAATATCTATGGTTACTTCCTTTTCTTTTAGCAAATCTTCTTTCTCTGACTCTAAATTGGCTACCTTCCCTATGATTCCTAATAGCTCCTCTTTTTTCTGTGAGATATATTCAGGAAGATTATCAATAGGCACATTCAAATTATTTGAAATATTTGAGATCTTGAATATAAGATTAATAAATTCACCGACATCCAGATTACGCTTAAAGCAATGAATCTCAAGTTTTTCAGTAAATGATTCGACCTGTTCTTCGTTCAAGCTTTTGCCTTCCAATATCCTTTTTAGTCTGATTGAATAAGCTACGAAGTTTAAATTCATACCTTCATTTTTAGTAATTACGGCAACTTCTCTTAATAGATCAAAATCTGGATCGTTTTGTCGCATTCATTAATTATAGAGCTCGCTGTCCCTGCTCCAATATCTACTTCGCTTGCGATTTGATTTCTGGGAAGGCCTTTAAGCCACAGCCTAACGACTTCCTTTTTTATTGAAGGAGGAGTTCTGGTACCCAATTTATCTCAGCTAATTTAGATGATTTCGGCTTATAAAAGATTGAAAAAAAATATGCTAAAACTGAACTAGGGAAACCAATTCTATAAGGTGTATACTCCAAATGACCATGGTTTGACTGAGGTTTGACCGTCGTTTGACTGTGATCTGACACTTATCTGACTTTGGTTTGACTAAACTTTGACTATAAACTGACCATACCATTTTCAGAATTACATGGATATTCAGATTATTGTCTATTGGGAGTATGATGAGTCGAGGGAGCTTTTTTATCTTGCTATCACTAAAGATACAAATGCCGTCCAGTTTAGCTCAATCTAGCTCACAATAATAAAGAATGGTTACAATATAAATGAGGGTCTTATTACACTAGAACGAAAATTTGGTACTAGAAAATCAAAAGGTCGCTGTTGTCACAGGTAGCTCATCTGGTATTGGACTAGAGACGATTCTCTTACTAGCACGTAACGGAATTTGCACCTACGCGACGATAAGGGATTTGAATAAGGCTAATTTGATTAAAAAGATGACTGAAAAGGAAGGTATTCCCCTTAAATTCGTCGATATGAACGTGAATGAAGACGATTCCGTAATAAGAGCTCTTGAAAAAATACTTGATGAAAGCAAAAGAATTGATTTTTTGATCAATAACGCTGGTTTCGGCCTATTTGGTGCTCTAGAAGATCTATCAATTGAGAATATAAAAAAACAATTTGAGACAAATTTCTTCGGTGCCGTTAGAACAATCCAGCAAGTGCTTCCCAGAATGAGAATTCAAAAGAACGGAATCATAGTAAATATCTCCTCCTTGGCCGGTTATGTCGGTTTCCCAACACAATCTGCATATGCTAGTACAAAGTTTGCTTTGGAGGGATTATGTGAATCTTTGGCTTACGAGGTGGAGCCGTACGGAATAAAAGTAGTTCTCGTTGAACCTGGCATAATTAAGACCAAATTTGTAGAGAACATGATGATCCCAGTTAATACTCGATTGATTTCATCTTCGCTTTTGATAAATTCAGATAGCTCGTCATCTGCAGAGATCCCCTCAACAAGCACTACAAATTCAAACAGTTCTGACGATAATAAATCTCCGAGAGAGATTACCGAGTATGCCGATGTAGTCAAACGATTTCTATCTCATTACTATTACGGCGTGAGAAATGGACCAGATCCTAAACAAGTTGCGGAAGTGATATTTGAGAGCATTAAGAGATCAGCTGCCCCAACTAACAGAGGGAATTTCTTTAGATATCCAGTAGGCCAAGATGCAAAATTCTATTTGGAAGCAAAGAAGAAAATGAATGACTCTGAGCTACATTCTTTGGTGGCCCAAAGGACTCTCTCATAACATACATAACGAAGCAGGATCAGACCTGAACTATTGCCGATGATGATAAATCTATTAGACGAGTTGAGATTCTGTCTAGTAGATAATCGATCCTAATAGGTGAAGTGAATTCTACAACAAATAAACATAATCGTAATTAATTAAAAGAGAATTAGTCGGTACCTAATGTTTCCAAAATTGAATATATTGTCTTATGACGTACTCTTGTGATACTTTAATAAATATTCTGACAATATTATTGTCGCAATAATATGACACATTATTATACGAAGTCATAAGTTACTTTCTACGTAAATACTATCTGAACAGAACGTAGGGCTTAAAGATTCATGTCTAGAATCTGCATTACATAGTAGTGACTCCAAATATTAACAACATAGTAGGTAGTTAGATATAATTTTAATACATCTTACCATTAACAAATAACAGCACACATATGCCATTGGGATTTGGCAGCGGTAAGAAAAAAAATGCCAATTTATTCACTACAAGTATAAAGAATAGAGAAGAACTTGCAGAGATAACCAAGATTGCCGGGATGCTAAATTCTGATGAAACAATCCTACTGGTTGCAAAACAATCCAGAATAAAGCCTGGAGGATCTTACATGACACCTAATATAATATACGCTACGGATAGAAGAATCATCATAAGAGATCCATATCTTCTGGGACTTAAGGAAAAGATAGTGGATATTCCATACGATATTATTACTAGTGTCAAACTTGAGAAGAACATTTTGTCATCTACGATTAGATTCAAAGCACCAGGTCTAGTCAGTTCTACTCGACTAGGGATGATGAAAGAGATTATTGATGGACAGGACGATGAAGAAGGTGGAAAAATAGAATCAATTTCAAAGAAAAAAGCTGAGGATCTGATTGAAATAATAAGATCTGGAATGCAAAGAAGTAAAAAAGTTCATACCCCCACTATACCACTCATTAAAGAGGAATCGTCAAACCGCAGTTTGATATCATCGATAGCTGATGAGTTAGCTAAACTTGGGAAGTTAAGGGACCAAGGAGTAATTTCAGAAGAAGAATTTGTACAGATGAAGAACAACCTAATAAAAAAAATGTGATGATGATCATCATAAATTGATATGATGAAAATACAATCTTATCATGATACATACATGCCACATTAGGACTTGTATCATAATCTAACCTGACTTATCATTCCTGGTGATATGCTTTCTTGAGTTTTTGTATAACCAAATAGATTCTTGGGCAGCAAATCAAATTTTATCAAATGTGGGTATATGTGAAATAGAAAGGGTTCTATTCAATTACACCAATCATAAGGTGTGAGAAGATAATGAGAAAATGAAACGTCAAGGTCAGCGCACTATTCTAGTTATTACCAATTTAGATATGACATACATATTTAGCCCGCCGATGCAAATGCTCCACTACCACCTGCTGATGCAAATGCACCACTGCTGCCGGATTCCACGGAAATTCCTTCATCATCATTGTTATCATTATCAAAATCATCGTGATAATTATGTGAATGGTAATTGTGTTCATAATCCCCATACTCATTATTCGATGAGATAACAATTGTGCTACTTCCTTCATTGTCATCATTATGATTGCTACCATATTTGTTACTATTGTGGTAATCATCATAATTATTGGTCCCAACATTCTTATCACCATTGTCATGATTAGAAGATGATTTATGTGAGTCATGGGAATCACTCGTTCCGAAGTAGTATTCATTATTAGTCTTGTGATGATGATCGCTACTACTGCTCGTCTGGTGATAATTATCTTTACTATTGATACCATTATAATCCTCGTTACCCGAAGAAGATTCGTGTTGTACATGTTCGCTATTATCAATGCTTTTAGTAGAATCCCCTGAGGTTGCAGCAGGTGTGATAGGTTGATAGTTTGTAGACGTTATAGGTTGAATCAAACTGGTTGGAATAGGTTTAATCGCATCTGTTGCAGATATTGGATAACTGTTTATCTGTTCACTATTGTTATTGTTCGTATAGTAAGAGGTAGAAGGAGTGATAGGTTGATAATGTGGCTTTAAGGTGGGTTCTAACACACTAGAAGCCAAGTTAGTTCGGTTATCTAGAATTACGGCCGGCTTTATAGCTTGTGGACCTCCCTTATAATTAGGCAGCACAGGGTTTTGCTGGGCGAAGGCTAAACTGTGGAAACCTGGGATATTAAAAGGTGTATTTAACGAGAAGCTAAGAGATATCGAAGAGATTAGTGTTAAAACAATGATGAAGAGTTTTAGATCGGTATTGTAATTTGGATACATACAATATTATACTAGAATCTGTAGCTACTCAAGAGTATAAAAATAATCAGTACCTAGAATCTGGTAGAAGGATCCAGCTATGTAGATTGCATGATGAGATTAAGTCAGAGGCCAGACATTCAAATACCATATCAGGAAGTGAATTATGACTAAAAGAGGCACAAGTGAGTCTGCTCAAAAACATGATGTTAGAATGGTTGAAGTCAATTTGAGATATGTAGTTTATACTTGCTAGGAATGTGGATGATAAAAGATTAAGAAACAGACTGACCGATTATCAAATGAGGTTATAGGGCAATCTAGTCTGTTGATGTATTCTTCCAACCAACTGGATTGAAGAAATGGGTGAGACTTTTCAGAAGATGAGCTTAAGAAACCCCCATTACAAAAACCGTAGGTAAGACGGTATGTACATCATATGGAAAAAGCAGCATTTGGTCAACTAGCCTAACTTGGCCAGCCTATCAAACTAGACGATAAAAAATATACTAAACTGAACATTCTGCAAAAAATGAAGATGGATTCTTATAATAGATCTACTGCATATTATTCTCAATAAAATAAACCTAGGAGCAGAAATTTTTATTTCTTTTAAAATTCTTATGTTCCTTTATTTTCTTATATCCTATCATATGAATTTAAGATCTTGGGAATATTTGTGGAAAGCACTTGCAACGATCGGCCTTGCAAATATTGTTATCTTTTTAATGATCATATTTTTCACTAACATGCCACATTCATCTTATCTAATTTGGGTTTTTACAGGAATAGAATCTGCTTGTTATATTGGTGTTGTACTTGTTCGTCGTCATATCGTCAAACTTCTGCGCTAATTTGAAAGTGAGCTACACATGGTAATGAAATTATAAGTCTATGATATAAAACAAGTTATAGCGATACTATAGATACAGAGATAGACAGATGCGTGTTTGCATCTGATTTCTATAGCATATACAGATTACATCTAGGTTGCCTGGGGATCAAGATTTAGTGTTTTGCCAAATTAATTTATGAATTAAAGCTTAGTATTATTTTTAGTAGGGGCATTTGGAACACCTAATTACTGATAGATAGAGCTTGTCGCAAATACTATTGTAATTGCATTCTGTGCCCTACATAAGAAGGCTGTCATATGAGCCTTGCTTGAATAGCTGAATAACATCAAAACTTTAAAATAAGGATCAAGTTTGCAATGTCGAATACTAAGCCGATTCTCAGCAGCCAATAGATCACACAACATACAAATATTATGCTTAACCTTGAAAATAAGAGTCCAAAAACTACCAATAATTCATAGTATATTTCCATTGCTTAGAGGTTTCAAACAATAACAGAGATATTGCTTATTTCAAACCAGCGCTCCAAGTTTATTATAGATCAAATCGTCGAGTAGAATATACTATTCCTATTCCTCATAAGATATGTACTACTATATCAATTATAATTCATATTATTAAGAAACCACTAAATAGTAACGTTGATGGAACTAAATTTGTACTACTAAAATTTAGATCGATTACAACAATATGAATCTTTTTTAATATTCGTGATTTGTATATTTCTACTTTTTTATCTTTGTTTTTGGTAAGAACGAACTTTCTTCTTTAGATTCTTCGTAATAAACATAAGTTACGTTATATGCTCCATTATCCACTCTTTAAACTTTGTAATCGCAAATTCTTCCGCTTGTTTTATAAAAGTTGAGTCTTTAATCTTCCATTGATCTTGAGGAATTGAATCAAAAAACTCTTGCATGCACAAAGTAAATCTAAAGCGTAAATTCCTTGGATTCTCAATCATTCCATATCTACTCAATATATTGGCAATCTTTGCAAATGCAACGTCATAATCTCTTTTATAGGAGGGCATTTCAAAGACCTTGTACAATATGGATATTATCTCATTCAAGTCGCCACGTATGTCAATCATGTGTTATATGTTCTCGTATCCAAACCAGAATTAACATAATAGCTCAATGAGCCAGATATCTACATTACGGTAGAGCTTATTTACTGATACATTGCTATATATAATGAGGCATAATAATATGGGAGCAGTATTTAGACCTAAGGATTTACCTTCGAGTTGGAGAAAAATAGCTCGAGGGTCTATAAAGGATCTTTCTCCTGATACTAAAGACAATGTCTTAAAAATAATAGAGTCTTGGGAGGGCGACGAATCAGAAGCAAAACTTGAAAAATTGCTAGGTCATGATAGAGCAGAGGACTTGATGAAGAAGATTGCTCGAGAAACAACAAAAAGCAAAGACACACTAACTCCTGACCAAAGAAATCAAGTAGTAGACATGTTCAGAGATTCTTTGACATTTGACTAAGCATTCGATCCAAACATGAAAAGCAGTAGACTAGTGTGTTTCAATTTTTCACGGTTATATAACAGGAGCCTTCCAATTTACACAGATCAATAAAAATTGCTAACACGAATACTAATGATAGTTCGAGTTTTGGAAAACTTGATGAATTTCAATTGTATAGAAAAAATCAAACTATGTCGAAATACCAGAAATAGATTTACATCTTATTTCAGATATTTAATTCTCCTTTTATATTCCACCATAGCCAATACCTTAGTTAGCAACATACCAGCAATGAAACCACCGATATGTGCAGTAAATGCAATTTGAAGTGCAGTGAATGATCCTATTATAGCAAATACAATTTGAATTAGTAGCCAGTAATAAGCCCTATTGTTTCCAGTAGCAGCTGCTATTCCCAATACACCAGAGATTGCTCCTGATGCACCTATTAATAGAGTATGACTATTTCCCAAAACGAAAGTTGATATTGCACCATAAAATAGTGCCCCAACGACTCCTGCGGCCAAATAAATAAAGAGATATCTGATAGATCCAACTGATCTCTCTGCGTAACCACCAAGATATGCCAATGCCAATATGTTAAAGACAAGATGTCCAATATTTTCATGTATAAACATCGAAGAGAACAATCGTATTAGAACATCAGCAAATAACGTTGACGTTGAAGTTGGCGATAACACTAAATACAGACGATCAGGGACGAAGCTATAATCGCGTATGATCTGTACTTGTGAATGTGAAATCAACCCAAAAATAAGGATAGTCACATTTAAGATCACAAGTGCGATTGTAACTACAGGTAAGCTTGATTTGTTTATGACGATGAATGGAGTTTGTAGATATAAATTGATGTCTAATCCACAAACGATATCGTAATATCTTTTCTACTAGCCATCAGACCTTATTTTCATTTGTCGTATCATTCTGCATAACAACATGCACATACGGTTGCATTACATCATACTGGAGCTAGATGAATACCATTGGGTGGTCCAGCGTGATCTTGACAAATGGATCCAAGCTAATCTCTGAATCAAGTTTCAAGAAATCAAAGAAGAGAAGAATCATACTATGCCTTGACCTATACAATGGTATTTGAAAAGGTGGAAATAGTCCAGTTTATCAAGATGATCTACTCGTTACTCTTGGAAATATAGTAAAGGTACAGATTTCCTAGTATTGGAAGATCAAGATGATAATCTCTTTAGTAAGGTTCAAGTCAAGCTAAAAACTCAAGTCTCAAACCCTCATTAAATAATTTTCAGTCGAAACCAAGTCATAAAAGTTTTGTGAATGTTTTGGATAATTATGTAAAGAAAGTAATGCACCACATTCTAATCGATTTTCTTTATGATTTGGTCAATAACAAAAATTCAATTATTGGTCTGGTATTCACTCATCAGTGAATCGTAATTCTCCTTACAAACTTGTTTATCGATTCCTATAGATGCACAATCTTAACTACGACATAGCACATTTCGTTAACTCTATTCAATCATAACGCACATATCTTTGTCGATGTCTAAAAAATTAGAAAATAGAGTAGCGGTCATCACAGGAGCAACCAGTGGGATGGCTCTTGCCACAGCAAAATTATTCGTTGAGGAAGGCGCATATGTCTTTGTCACAGGCCGCAACCAAGAAAGACTCGACAAAGCAGTCAATGAAATCGATAAGAATGTCACTGGAGTTCAGGGCGATGCCGGCAATCTTTCTGACCTCGATCGGCTGTTTGAGATAGTCAAAAAAGAGAAGGGTCATATCGACGTTGTCTTTGCTAGCGCTGGTATATCAGAGATTGATAATCCACTCTGCTCTATTACCGAGAAAGGCTTTGATGATACGTTTAACGTTAACGTTCGTGGGCCTTTGTTTACAGTACGAAAGGCTCTGCAGCTCATGAAAGACGTGGGGGTCAATCATCCTTAACAGTTGTATTGCGGGAGTAAAAGGTCTTCATGGTTCTACAGCATATAGAGCCAGCAAGGCAGCTGCACGTTCTTTTGCTAGGACTTGGACTGCAGAGCTCAAAGGAAGAATCAGAGTCAACGTCATTAGTCCTGGTCCTATAGATACAGCAGTGTTTGAAGGCGATACTCAAGAAAAGACTGCATCATCTCAATAATATCAATTGGTCGATTGGGAAAATCAGAGGAGGTCGCATCTGCTGCGCTGTTTCTTGCATCTGATGAGTCTAGCTTTATTACCGGCATCGAGCTATCAATTGATGGCGGTGCAGCGCAAATCTAACATTACAGTGCTATCCTGTCAGAAGGCATTTTGCTGCAGTACAGTAAGATCTACTAATACAAAGTAATGATAAAGAGTATAAAAAAGCAATTCCGATTTGTGGGTTAGATGGCTAGCTGACTAGTTTTCACTAATCACTATCAAACAAGGGTTGGCTAGTATGTCATTATTGGTGATGACGAGTTAATAGATTTTGTTAACTCTACATAGACAAACTTTATTATTTCAATTGTAGAATAAATATATGCCAGTCATATTAATCCATTAATCCATTCATGTACTATAGTACTTATAAAATCGTCTTATTTAGAATATATAGTTACTAATCAGAGGTAAGGTACTGTATTAAAGAAGCACGTATCTATTACTATAAAGTAACCAGACTTAACGAATTTATATTTCATAATTTAATCAATCGAAGCAGGTATTGAATAATGAATAAAGATAACAATATAGATAGTAATAATGATAATAATGATAAAAGCTCTATAGGGAAAATTAGATTAGATCACATAATTTCATTTGGTGATGCCATTTTTGCCTTTTCGATTACATTTATGGCAATATCGATAGAAATTCCGAACCTTCCAGCAAATAACTTGACTGTGCAACAAATAATTGCTACTCTTTCGGATTTGCAACTACAGCTTGAGATCTATGCAATAAGTTTCATGGTAGTTGGCGTATATTGGATTTCATATCATCGCATGTTTAATCAGATAAGATCTTCTCATACAGTTTTAGTTTGGCTAAATCTCTTGTTCCTATTTTTCATTACGCTCATATCATTTGCTACCAATATTGATTTTAAATACGGAAACTTGCAGTTCATATTTCTTATTTATGCGGGAATACTTACTATAACTGGTGCATCGTTGGCGATAATTTGGTTACACGCGTCAAAAGCAAATCTGCTAGATAAATCCATCACCAAGCTTCAAAGAAGAGTGACGCTCTACGATCTACTTATTCCAGTTGGCATATTCCTGATCTCAATTGGTATTTCATTTATTGATCTTCAGGTTGCTCAATATTTTTGGATATTAATAATTGCTGTAAAAATAGTAGTACGGAAAATGTATCCAAAATCACTTGAATATAGCTAAATAATCTAAAAGATACGAACGGTATTCAAATCATTCTAGTAATTGACAAAACTATCTAAAGAATTTGAACTATAGAACTGTAAATAGCGGGATAAATAAATAAATTTTAAAGCCATTTGAATGGTAAATACCTAATCTATAGATATAGCTAGAACCGTAGCCATTTTCGTCGTTATCATCGACGGTCTTAGCGATATGGCAACGACTGAATTATTGGTTTAATACCAGTAATGGCCTTATCTATGGGCATATGTGTCGAATAAATGATAAGCGTGTTTGGGCCGCTTATATCCTTCTGGGAGGTATTACTTACAAAGTTGTTACTTGAAATGACTTGGAATCCAGCAGATGTAAAATCTGATTTGTATTTGGCTAAAGAATTGGTAGGAACAAAGATGCCTCCCACAGTGAGATCACCCGTGGCTTGTACATTCCCGTCAACCTTTATGGATCCCTTCATTGGATCATATTTATCATCAGAGACACTATAGGATCCAGGATCAAGTACCTTAGTGTCTGAGCCACCAGGATGCTTAATAGGTATAGTTTGCCATACCACTTGATTAGTTTTATTATCTTTTAACAGCTCAATATGGATATGATTAGGATCTCCATGAACAAATGCAATGTTAGTTCCCTTGGGTATAATAAGATGGGTTGGAATGTAGTTCGCATTTTTTAGGCTAATGGTCTTATCATCCGATAGAGGGTGATGTGCTTCATCTGGTATATATATTAAGAATCCTTTAACAGAAGACGGTAATAACATGGTGCCTGTATCAAACACAGATTTAGCAGTTGGCACCTCGTTACCAGCAGCAGTACCATTGGATACATCCAATGCAAATGCATTAGGAAGAAAGGCAATAGAGGTAGAAGTAGATGCTAAGGATAATATTATAACCAAGGATGCAGTGAATGCAGTCAACATTATAACATGTTCTGACTTGTTAAAGAGTGACATAAAAAATTAGCTAGCACCTCGGATATTTAAATCATAGAGATTATTTTGACTGAATAACAATCAATTTTGCATTTAGAATAAAAATTACAAAAATGATTCGATATATTCGACGAATGTATCGTAGATATATTTTGGTAATATAAATAACAAAAGGGATTTTTTCAGATCTAGTTTAATATTTTCCATTCATAGTTCCACTAGGGATAAATAGTATCTACGATGAGTCACATTGGTGGTCAATTTAAATTACGGAAAACATGAAGATCATCAAATAGGTATTATTCGTGGAAGAGAGTTTCCATCTAGCGCAATTAAAGTCAATGATTTAAGAAAAAAGTATGGTCGACTCAATTCATTGGATGGTATTTCATTTGAAGTATTTCCTAACGAAATATTTGGATTCCTCGGCCCAAATGGCGCTGGCAAAACAACTACTATAAAGTGTATCACAACACTTACAAAACCAACCGAGGGAAATATCCAAGTATTCGGAATAGACGCAATTTCGGATCCAGACAGAGTTCGACAAAATATTGGTTACGTTCCTCAGAGCTTGTCACTTGTCGGTGAGCTGAGTGGTTATGAAAACCTACTCATGTATTCGAAGTTATATGATGTCCCAAATGAACAGCGAAATGAGAATATTTACCGTATACTCGAACTTCTCGACATTAGCGAAAAAGCAGACTATCAGGTTCGAAATTATTCTGGAGGAATGATGCGACGACTTGAGATTGGTACTGCCCTAGTCCATAATCCCCCTTTAATTATTTTAGACGAGCCAACTATAGGACTTGATCCTCAGGGCAGGCGTATGGTTTGGGAAATCCTACGAAGATTGGTACGTAAATTAGGTACAACAATTTTTATGACGACGCATGATATGCTAGAAGCAGATCGACTTTGCGATAGACTAGCAATAATAAATAATGGTAAGATAGCTGCGATAGACACACCAACCAATTTAAAACGTAATGTAGTAGTAGGAGCATCTAGCAAAGGACGAGGAACTGTAGGAGGTGATATTATTACACTACGGATTCCGTCAGACTCGCGTTCTTATGTCATATCAATAATTGACAGAGAAATGGGGATTAAGGCTGAAATTGTTGATGATTTGTCGCTACGTATTATACTACAAGATGCTGACAGTTTATTTTCAAAGTTGTTAAACACATTGGTAAATGCCGGAATTAGACTGGATTCAATTGATGTGCAAACACCTACATTAGATGATGTTTTTCTACAGTATGCCGGTACAAGGATCCAAGAAGATGAATCACAAACAATAGAGAGCTGGAAGAGTATAAGAAATGTCAGAAGAACGTTTAGACAAATGGGATAGAGAACTAAATAGGAGTAGCAATATCAGTACCACTCGTAATAATACTCCTATCTCAGCTCTGATTAGGACTTTAGGCAAGACGGTCAATGTCTGTGAACTAGAACTTCGAAAGATAAGACGTGATTATACTGATCTGTTAATTCGGGCTATACAACCCATATTATGGTTAACAATCTTTGGGACTGCCTTTAGTCATATTTCACAGAACTCCATACCATCGCTCGCTATTGCAATAAACGGCAGCCTAAATGGTATATCGTATCTCGAGTACATTGCCCCGGGTATTCTAGCTCAATCTGTTTTATTCATATCTATTTTTACTGGGATCTCTATGATATGGGAAAGAGATTTAGGTCAACTTGACCGTTTGCTCTGTTCTCCAGTTCCAAGATCTGCAATAGTGTTAGGCAAATCATTCACGGGAGGTTTAAGAGGATTAATTCAGGCAGCTATCATTTTTATTGTTGCTGTTGTGATGCAGATAAGCATTAATTTCAATCCATTATATCTGATTGGAGTAGCAGCAGTTGTCTTTACTTTTGGAATTGGCTTTTCTAGTCTTTCAATTGCAATATCCACAATGATAAAAAGTAGAGAAAGAATATTCGGATTGGTACAGTTACTAACTATGCCATTATTCTTTGCAAGCAACGCATTATATCCAACACAGCTAATGCCAGAATGGCTACAGATCATTTCCTTCATAAATCCAATGAGTTATGCGGTAGATGCTCTAAGAATACTAATGATTACTGGAAATTTTGGACGGTTATTAACTGATGTAGTTGCGTTAGCAATTTCAACAACAGTATTCATATTTTTTGCCACTATGGCTTTCAGGAGGATTGAAAGATGAACTAGTCTGGAACAAGAAATGACATAATAATCTGCTGCATACAAGATACGCACGGTGAGTCGACTAAAAATGTGAAAACCAAGCAGGGCAATTTCTTGACATAGATATATAAAAGTTTTACAAATTACGAGACATATGGGAAAGGATATTCTAGAGTGGTTATCTTATATGAAGATGGGACGTCTAAGGCTATGCTATATACAAATTATTAAAGTCTTAGACGCTAGCCTAAAGTGATCAAGCCCACATAGTTTTACTCCTTTCTATATTTAATATTCAATTTCTGATATTCACCTACCCGGACAGCCACAGTCGATCTATTTTGGCTCGACGCCACACTAACGCATATCTCTAGATGATCTTTGAAGGTTAATTCGCTAAACCAGAATGGTTTTAGGGTCTCTATGATCGCTACTAGTGATCAATATCCTTAGCAGATTTGTCATTTATTATTGTATTAGAATATATTTTGTTAATCTTCTCAGCTCCCTTTTCAACAGCTATAGCATCAGACGAGTCTTGCGCTTCTGAGTGAATCGAATCTGCTACTATGATAGTATTATTATATATTGCATTATTAGCTGACTCTTTATCAATATCTATTCCGCCTTCGCTATTTGAAATTCTGTTATTATAAATCCTGTTGTTATGTGATTCTGAAATGGTAATTGCATGTTGCTCCTTATCAATGAAATTGTTCTTTGCTATCGAATCAGACATATTTCTGCTAAACATTATGCCTCTTTTGGCGTTATCATAGATCTTGTTCTTTTCTATAACTATATGATGGCAATCCAGTGAACAAATAAAGCCTATTCCACCGTTATCGTGAACTGTATTATTGCGAAAGATCATGTCGTGAGTTCCAGTATGAGGGTCAAAACCATAGTGACTATTATGATGTATTTGATTGTTTTCGATTACCATTCCACCTACACCATTCGAATAGAATCCAAAGTAGAGATTGTGTATATTATTGCCTCTTAAAATACTGCCACTCCCCCCGTCATATCTCAGGCCAGTTTTTCCTCCCCCTACTCCTGACTCGTACCCTAAATAAGATATTTCGGAATTTGTAATATTGGTTGTGCCTGTTGCTTCATCCTCTACTCTTATATATGGTCTAGGGTCGCCACTTTCTATCTTATTATCGTGAAGATCTCGTGTTCCATTACTTGATGCATAATCGTTTTTATTGAGATTCCAAGAAGTTAGTTTTACAGAATCAATTCTTAAACCGCCCAACACATCAATAGCATAGCCTGTTTTACCATCGGCAGAAATTCTTAACCATTTTACATCTTTTGAATCAATATTAAGCACTGCTCCCTTATCAACTAAAATACCCGCATTTAGTAGCCAGGTACCATTACCATTTTGCTTGGTTAGAATGCTATCATCATTGATTTGATTATCTATATCAGTCATACTTGCGGATTTGCATCTTATAGTAATCATCCTAGCAGAAGAATCATAGTCGATGCAGTTCTCATTAGAGGTTGGAGGAAGTACAGCAGAAGGAGAAATAGCATAAGCACTATCTGGTGTTGAGGCTGCTGAGTTAGTAGGCATGTTGTTTATCTCTGGAACTATGGCATCTGAAGGTAATAGTAACAATATCAAGAATAACGATGAAGTAGTAACTGTAACTACTAATAATCTTGAGAAATATCTCTTTTCTTTATTGTTATGATAATCATCATTATCTAGCATTTCAGCAAGATAATGTAATTTAGTAAATAATTTAATATTTATTATTATTTATTATATGATATTATTTCTAAAAAATTTGCATGAATCAAATCGATGGAATCAAGAAGTAGCGTATAAAAATCATGTTATAAAATGCCAAAGTCTTCAAGTATTTTTAGACTCCAAATTATTATAATACAGTCTAATTATAACAACTCGAGTTTTCGAGAGAATTTGAATTCACAGGCAAGTCATTGCCATATTTACTGTGCAACCACACATGATCTGAAAGATATTTAACTTTCTTGTGATAATGGGATCTCTTATCATTACTAGTGCTATAGTTGTGGATATTGATGAATGATGAATGTTAAGAGAATTCTCATAGATGGACGGGAATCTTTAGCCTCGCAACTCATGCACAACATGATATATTTCCGGGTGTTGATGGTATTTATTACCATTTAATACCAATGTTTATATATGGATTTGCACTAGATTTAATCATGTCATCATCTGAAGGTAAAACATCAAAAGATAGAGTAACAAAAGATACAACAGCAGCTGCAGTTAGTACAACTCTTTTCGACGTGGCTAACGAAAACTTCACAAAATTGATTAACGAATCTGCAAAGGTTCAGCCAGAGTATGCGCAAGCGATTTCCAATTTGCAACAAGAATATATTGAAGCATCTCGGAACGCAATTCAGACAACAACCTCAGTTCAAAAACAGTTTGCGAACAACCACGGCAATTTCAATAACCTGATCGTCTCTGACACAGCAACTCCTTACATTCAAGGATTAATAAAGCAATCAAATGATTCAACAAACAACATCATAAGGATGGCCGATATTAATCATCAGCTAACACTAAACGTCCTAAATGCATTGAGAGAGAACGTGAAGAACTATAGTAGAACAATAGAAGCTAGTGCTGAATTTAACTCAAATCTAGCCAAAGCTTGGGCATCATCCTATTCATCAATCCAGCACCAATTCACGAAAGGACAATAGTCAGTAGCCGTATGTAAATTAGGGTCATAGACTAGTCTGATATATTTGCAATTATCAGTGCTTAAGACGTCTTAGACCAATACCTTCTTCTCTTTTTTTACCACAGTTACCAAAGATTATTACGAAGAGTTAAAAGACTTTACGGTAAGAGTATATAGTTAAAAAATTAAATGTAGTTATCTGTATCTAGTAACAAGTTATTATAGCTAACCGGTAAAAATGACTAATACTAATCGATGCAGACATAATTGCTAGTCTGCTACTAATCAGCTCTTGATTCTTTGAATTAAAAATATAATTATCATTTTCAGCGTCACAAAAATTATAGAACGCCTCGAAATACGATTTGAGGCAACGAGTTCCATCCCATCATACATCTAATCATTACAATCATAACGTTTTGTCATTATAATAGCTGTTTAAATTCACAAGTCGCTCATTAAGGAATATATCATGGTATTGACTAATTGTGATTGTTGTCTACGTACAGATGTCCGAATTGCAATTCTTCGAATTCTCTTGATAGTAGCAAGATTTACAACGGCGGATTAATTTTTATCTGTAGTAAATGCACTATCTGTGGTGTTGTTAAATCAATTGAGGACTACGATGAAGCATACTTAGAATTCCTGGATATGTATGACAACGGACAAATCTCTAACTTACGTGACCTAGAATCTTTACCAAGTATAGAAAAGTTCTTACGCCCTGCATCTGAAATCGACTCTTTATTGTCAGATAATAACTTGAATGAAAATGACTTGCTCAAGACAATACTCCATTCTAAAAAAGATTATGTTGTTGATTTCAGAGTTTTTAAAGAGTCTGCACCGGAAGAAGGAGACTATATCGAACAGCTCCCGTTGGACGAAGGAATTATAGACTCATTGAAGGTAAAAAACATCAATAGACTTTACAAATTTCAAGAAGAGTCAATTAAACAAATTTTGAATGGAAAAGATGTTGTAATTGTCGCGCCCACTGCTTCTGGTAAGACTGAAGCATTTTGTATTCCGATAATACAAAAAATAACTGAGGAGAACATCACCTTTTCTGCTTTGAATTCCAAAATCTTTAAACAGAACCGAAACGTGTTAGCTATCTTTGTATATCCGACTAAAGCGTTAGCGCGAGATCAACTCTCTAAGATAACACAAATAGCAGCAAGGATGGGAATTAGAGTCGATATATTTGATGGCGACACTTCGGTTGTCGACAGAGAGTTAATAGTTAAGACGTCAATTCCAGAAATCATAATCACGAATTTTGATGTAATTCACTATCATCTACTAAATAGAACAAAATTTGCACAGATGATCAAAACTGCAAAATTCTTGGTGGTCGACGAAGTTCATGTTTATACTGGGGTATTTGGAGCAAATATTCATCATGTAATAAAAAGACTTCACCGACTGACGAAATCAACAAAAAACACGGAGAAATTGCAGATTATTGCTGCTTCGGCTACTCTATCAAATGCCAACGAATTCTGTAAACAGTTGTTTGACAGACAAATGGAAATAGTACATGGAATAGGTAGAAAAGGTAGGATAAACTTCTCAATTATGTTCCCATCATTGCACTCACAAAGATCACTAATAATCGAAATACTCAAGCAGACCACCAAGAGGAAGCGTAAAACTATTGCATTTAGTAAATCACATTTATCTTCAGAACTCTTGGCATTCTATTCATCAAAGCAAGGTATACCAATAAAAGTACATAGAGCTGGGTTGCTTTCGTCTGTGAGAAAATCAATAGAGGCCTCCTTTAGAAGTGGTAAACTAAATGCCATCTCTGCAACCCCAACATTGGAACTAGGTATAGATATAGGAGATATAGACGTCGTTATCTCAGATATTGTCCCTGTTAATAGGTTGATTCAAAGACTGGGAAGAGCAGCAAGGAGTGGTCAAGATGGGTATGCATTTCTTGCCTTAGGTAACGATCCAATAAGTCAATATTACAAACTACATCCAAACGATTATTTACAGGATCAAGAGTCTGCATATACTGATCCCAGTAACCCATTTGTAGTAGAATTTCAAGTTTTAGCAATGGCTTGCGATAGGCCGATATCTATATCGGAATCACCTTCAATAATTTCTGTAATTCATCATCTTATTTCAAAGGATCTCATCAAGTTGTCAAACGGCAAGTTCGTGCCCAATTATAAAAAAGCTATGGAGTTTCTTAAGGAATACAGTATTAGGGGCATTGGATCCAAGGTAGGGATAACCTACAGCGGAAAATTAATCGGTGAACGGCAGATGCCGCAAGCAATTGAAGAATTGCATGATAATGCCATATATTTCTTGAGTGGGAGAAGATATCTAGTTCAAAAGTTACATTTTAGCAATAGTAAACAAGACAGTAATATTCGGGTTATGGAAAGGCTACCTGTGCCTTTCGCAGAGCTGAAATCTATTCCTCATGACTATCCCTACTATACTAGAGCAATTGTTAATGAGTTTCCCACTATTCTAGAAATTCATGATCAAAAAAAGATCTTTGGTCTTCAAGTCTTATATTGTACACTAAAAATCCTAAAGAAAGTGGCAGGTTATTCGAACATAGAAGTTGGTAGAGAAGCATTTCAAGGCACAAAAATTATGCTTGAAGATCCTGTAGAACTTGAATTTATTACAAAAGGCCTTGTTTTCAGGGCCCCTTTGCCAGAGACTATTGTAAAATCTGCAGAGGATGAACAATATGTAGAGATGAGTGGATACCATGCATCAGAACATGTCATAATAGAAGGAAGCTCAATGATAACGGGAGGTGCATCTCAAGATTTAGGTGGAATATCTCTTGGCTCAACAGGTCTAATATTCATATACGATGGTAGTGTGGGCGGTAACGGGGCCAGTAAATCCTTATATGACAAGTTTGATAAGGCGATTGTACGGGCCTCAAGTATTTTGTCAGGATGCCCATGTATAAATGAAAGTGGTTGTCCCAGATGCACTTTCTCTTATAGATGTGGAAACAATAACGAATATTTGCAGAAAGCGTCAGCTCAAGAAATATTAAATAGAATAGTCTGTGGACAAGAAATGCAAATAGGAGATACAGCAATAATAGACAAGCCCCTTGTATAACTGATTCCAACTTCAAATATCAATTACTAGAAGTGCATTGCGAAATCAATAATATGTCTAAATATTTTCGAAACTCAAATCTGAGTTTTGGTAATACATAAAATCCCAGAGAATATGAACAATGAAAACTAATTAGACACAATTGAGAGAATTATAGATGCACAAGGACCATTAAAATCAACCAATTGTTGGAGTCCTTACTTTAGTAAAATAAGGCTATTGTTAAAAATATCTATATTAGTGCTATATATACATAGTCACTAAGATCAGATATTTACTAATATTTCTATAGATAGCCATTAGTTAATTATCCACAGTTAAAGTGAGTAGTCAAAAATGTTGGCTTTATACTCAGAATTTTGTACCGACAATACAAATACATTCATTGTCCATTCTTATAGTTCCATTGGTATTTGTGTATTTTAATGTCGCACAATCTGCCACGTTCTTCCAGATCAACTTTCTTGTTTCATCAGATTCATTAGATAGCACCACACGTGCGCTAGCACTAATTGCTTGACAGTATTGACTATAATCGTGACCAGATGAAAATTCGAAGGTTATTGTTACTCTCTCGGTTCTAACGTCTTCAAATCCTGCTTTAATGAAATGATTTGCTAGTATATTTTCATCTGATAAGATATATGGATTTGGTAAACAAGGAAAACTCTCACTGGTAGTTCGTACTGACTCTGTTATAATCTGCATTGCAAGGCTAATAACTGGGACTTTTTGTGCATCAGCCCAAACTGCTGCCACAAACTTTCCACCTGGCAGCAATGTTCTATGAATTGCAACAAGTATTGAATACAGATTAGGCAAAAACATTAATCCCCATCGACATAGTACAGAATTAAAGGATAAATCTGGCGACATCAAGTTTTGCATTGAGGTTTCCTTGTATTCGATAGTGCCTTGCAGCCCATAATACATTGATCTTTGTTTTGCAATTGCCAACATCTCTGTTGAAATATCAATAGCAAGTACATGACCAGTACTGCCAACAATTCTTGCCGCTGTTAATGCGGGTTCTCCTATCCCAGTTGCTATATCTAGTATTCTTTGTCCTGCCCTAATTTCTGCAAGTTCAACGAGTCTATTACTAAGGCTTTGAGCTGCTTTCTCAATATGTGGCCACCAATTTCGATAGCCTTGGGCGCTGCCATTCCAGATCGAGTTTTGACCAACATCATACCTATTACCATTAGAAGATGTGGAATCCATGTTATTATTTATTTTCCAAGTTAAGATGTTAACTTGGGATATTATAATATGTTCATGAAATCGTTGACTATCAGTCATTTCTAATATTTATTGGGCGGGATTCTATTGCTATGCTTGTTTTGATCTTCAGGCTGTACAGTTTGATACTTCAAAAATTACCTGCATGATTATCGTTAAGGAGTACTCCTTGTATTGTGCTCATCATTATGGATGCTTGAAACGCATTGATACTGGTATATTTGCCAGTCATAGACGCATTAAATGAAATTAATTTGAACTATCAAAATCTATATCATCACTTTGATGATAATACAAACTTGATATATTGTGGCAATCTCCTCAAGTGATAGAGTCAAAATGACAAATAAGTTAATGCAGATCACAGATCATCATTAAGGCAGTGCCTTCCTCATATAACAAGATCATAACATATACACTCTTGACAACCTATCTCTACCTATGACAACAAGCCAGCACTTCTAAGCAGATTTTACCTATAAAGGAAAATTGCATTATCTATTGGACTAGCTAAATTCAAACATTATATTTCAGGTGTATGGTTGTTAAATATTGGCTGTAGAAGGGAAGGGCAGGAAAAAGACCATACTAAGAACTATTCGCCTGGACAAGGATTTAGATGAGGCCCTAGATAAGGATGCTGAAGAACACGGTGTTAGTGAAAATGCACTTATATCATCTATTCTTGCAAAGTATATTGATTGGGATAGATATTCTGAAAAGTTTGGTCGCGTTTCTTTGCCAAGTGAGGCGTTAAAGGCAATTATCGAAGCTACTGAACAGGAGAAGTTGAGTGCAGCAGCTGAAGATTTTGCGGCATCAGTGCCTAAGGATTACATCATGTTTCATTATAGGAAATTAGATGTTGAAGCTTGTCTTTTACATTTATCTTTTCTGTCTAGATATGCTGGGATGTTTAAATACGACGTTCAGATAGAGCAAGAGCGGAATTACACGGTCACGATTCATCATAAATTTGGCGAAAAGTGGTCCTACTGGTTACGAGAGTCCATATCCATTGGCTTATTTAAGAATGTGTTGGGAATTCTACCAAAAACACATCTGAGTAAGAATTCAGTAATATTTACATTTTTTCTTCCATAGATTTACATTTTATAGAATGTCGAATGTATATGTACCAAAGTGTTTTTAGAGCTTGTTAAAGTTAATGACTTGAAAAATTTAGTATCTTGTATAATAATTATCTCATCATGAAGATCATCTCTGTAGATTTAAAAGCAGGGTTTTTATATATTTTTCAGAGAATTAGTTGGCGGTCATTCTTCGATACCAATTGCACGTATAGGTGAACCTGAGGCACCTACGAATTTTAGAGGAGTGATTATAAGACTAATCTTATTGTTTGAGAATTTGTGCAAATTACATAAATTTTCGACTACTAGAATATCATGTGATAATAAAATCTCATGCGCAATGAATTCAGATTCATTGCCTACATCAATGCTTGGACAATCTATCGCTACAGCATTAACCCTCTTCTCGACCAAATATTCTGCAGCATCCTTTGATAACCCTGGATTATTTCTAATGTAATTATCCTTTTGCATTATTTCCTTTTCCCAACCAGTTGAGAAGACAATAGTATCTTTTTCTCTTATTTCATATTTACTATTACTTTCTATTTCATTACGTGTTATCAGTTGATTAGAACTTTTCTGTATTTTTATAAGTAAAGCATTATTACAAATGTACCTCTGAACTTCAATTTGATCGATCGTTGGTCCATTAGGAGTGAAATGATATGGAGCATCCATGTGTGTTCCTGTATGAGTACTTAGAAATGCAACCTCCGACATATATCCCTGAATTTCAAATTTTGACCATTTTAGGAGCGTAGGCATTGGATATCCTGGGAAGGTTATCATGTCGGAGGTAATTTCAAGTGTAAGATCAAATGCTTTCATAGATTACGACATTCTGTTGATGTTATTATTTCTTATTATTATTTTCGTTAGTTACTTTCATACTTCCTACAAGGCATACATTTGCTTGGCATAGTATGTCAGGTGCATCTAATGATTGAGATTATTATTGCATAGTTAAGTAAACTAACTAGCTAACTAACTAATTCGCTTGGGTTATATCTTTCACCACTTAGGGGCAGTCAGGTGAATATTGAACCCAAGCTGAATTACAAGACTCAGATTGCGTTAGATCTCCAATGCACGATTTGCAAAGACACGATTGTATATAGTCTGGTCAGAAAAACCATCCATATTGCCAAGACAAGTAACGTTGGTGGAGGAGATACTTGAAATCTGCCATAATAGACCATAGTAATTAGGATTTATTTTTCCCGTACATGACTTTGAACTCTCATTTCGTCGTGTTATAGATACCTAACTGATTCAAGTCTGTACTAGGATTGATAACTCATAAATGCTCAATCCATCAGGACATCTTATGAATACAATGGGTACCGAAGAAAATCTTCATTTGATGAAGGTCCTGGATGATGCGTGGAATAGTCAGGATTGGGAGTTGTTTACTAAACATCATGCGGATAATGTAATCGTAAGATGGCCTGGTCAAGATAGACCTACAATGGGTCTTGCTGCACACAAAAATGAAGGATTAGAAATGTTCAGGATCTTTCCAGACAATCATGTTGATAATGATCCTTATAAAGTGCTTTTTGGTCAAGATGAATGGACCTGCTCAATTGCAAATTTCACAGGCACGCATCAAGGACCCATAATAGGCACTGAAGACAAAATCATCCCACCTACAAATAAGAAATTCATAGTCGAATTTTGCACAGTAGCCCGCTGGATAAATGGCCAAATAGTTGAGGAGAATCTATTCTATGACCAAGTAGGAATGATGAAGCAGCTAGGATTGGCCTAATGATATTGTATTGCATAGACAGGGTTGTGTAGATTATATCGTTTCTGTAAAAATATATCAATTGAGTCAGGCATAGCCATTGAAAGTGCAAAACTGAATATGGAAGGTAAGTGTTTGAAAACAGGAGTAATAGAGCAGTACTATCCTGTTTTTAATAGCTAGGAGTCACAACGGCTTATGTTTACGTTGGCATGGGTCATTGAACAATAAATAGAGATTATAGTCCTTGTCAAGTTGTCGTGATTTTGCGTTTGCATATTGTTATGTCGTTTATGTAAAAATCAAGGAAGTGGCGATTAATCAGATAACTGATTTCTAGCTGAACAATAAAAAATGCCACGCCATCAAAACATGGCTATCCAAACTGGCTTTATGCAAATATTAAAGTTTTCCCCTGGGACTAAAGGAGATCAAATCTCCTGCAATTATTATTATTTGATTGATTAATGTCACAGATGTATGCTAGTATATCCAATGATACACTATTCTGCACACAACTAAGCAATAATATTTATCTTAATAAATCTTGTTATGTACAAGATAGTATATGAGAGAGGCAACTGAGAAGCAATACGCACATCCAGAAGTGTTGGTCGATATACCATGGGTTGAAGATCACCTTCGAGATCCGAATGCAAGAATCGTAGAAGTAGATTACGACCCCGTGGCCAACTACGAATTGGGACACATCCCTGGCTCAGTTCTAGTGGATTGGAAACATGATGTTAACGATCCCTTAAATAGAAATATACTAAGTAAACAGGCTTTTGAACAGCTAATGCAAAGAATTGGAGTCAATGATGATACGACTCTTGTTTTGTATGGAGACTTTAATAATTGGTTTGCAGCATTTGCATTTTGGGCATTCAAGTATTACGGATATAAGGATGTGAGAATCTTAAATGGCGGCAGAAAGAAATGGTTGGCTGAAGACAAGCCTGTAACTAAAGATATTCCAAGATATTCAAAAGGGAATTTTAAGCTAGACCAACAATCGGAGCCTGATAAAAATATTAGAACATTTCTTAATTATGTACGAAATACATTAGGAACAAACACATTGATTGATGTTAGAAGTCCAAAAGAATTCACTGGAGAAATTACAGCTCCTCCAGAATATCCGACAGAACATGCTCAGAGAGGGGGTCACATCCCAAATGCTATCAACATTCCATGGGGACAAGCCGTAAATGATACCGATGGAACATTCAAGTCAGCTGAAGAATTGAGAAAATTATACGAATCCAAGGGCGTAACTCCTGAAAGGGAAGTAATAACATACTGTAGGATTGGTGAAAGATCCTCGCATACTTGGTTTGTTCTTTCTTACTTACTAGGATATCCAAATGTGAAAAACTATGACGGTTCTTGGACAGAATGGGGAAATATGATAGATAATCCTATAGAGAAGTAGAAAATAAGACTTTCATAATTTCTTTGTTATTTCAATAATTATCGTGTCATAATATTGACGAGCATATCTAGAAACAGTTGATCCTAATAACTACAATTTGGTTTCTAATTGGAATCAGATATGAGTTGGCAGTGATTAATCGAAAACTCAAATAACAATGTATCTCTAATCAAAGTTATGGTAAAAATCGTGGAAATGGATGAAAATATAACACTAAAAGCACAATTCGAAGAAGATGTTGGCCCGGTTGTACTGCTAAATAAATTTACGGTGAAACCTGAGGATGTGGATCAATTCTTAAGGGTCTTTGCAGATACAACAGCAGTATTTAGGCGACAACCTGGATTCATTTCAGCTCAATTGCACAGAGGTTTGGGAAATAGTGCCACGTTCTTTAATTATGTTGTATGGGAATCCGCGCAACACTTTAAACGAGCCTTTGAGAGACCAGAGTTTCTGTCCAACATGGTTGGAATTCTTCCTGATGTTGTTATGTCTCCGCATCTATTCAAAAAAGTAGCTGTACCAGGTATATGTGTAGACTAACACTGGTAGTCAATTGATATTTCCTATGTCCATTCCTTACACAACATAATTTTATTGCTTTGGACTACAATGATATGCATATGTGACCGGGGCATAAATTAAACAAAGTGTAGTAACTTTGATTTGAAATGGTCAAAGCAGATTGTCTTTATATTTAATGTAATTGTAAGATGAAATAGGATGTATTTACTAAGGAAGGAAAAATCATGAGACAAAATGGAAAAACGCCGCAATGCCGATTCTTGATTATATCATGCCTTGAAGCAGAATAGAAAACGAAAAATCAAACCTAGTCAATATCGGACCAAGAGTGATGAGTTGAATCTGGACGTTGAAAAATATTGTGTTTGTGGGCATTTAAAAGCACATCATGCGAAAATATTTGGATGTACCTATTTTTATGTATGTACTTGTAGACTGCATTATCCAGCTAAGTTAAGTTACAAGCACGACAGCGTAAAATGACTAGTGGATAAGTTGAATCTATACCAGAACTCTAAACGATATTTGAACCTTAAATAAGTATAGCATGATCTACTTCCATTTATAAGAACAAGTTTAGCCAAACTGTAATTCTATTGATTTAGAGAGGACTTGTGAAAACAAGAACGATAAATCTCCTGATAGCATAACTTACTTTCCAGGACTATTTAATTAATTGATTAATTTGAACTTTTAAAAATTGACATATTCCAGGTTGAACGATAACGACTTTATTGATAGTTGACTAAATATTCCCATGTCAAATGCAAAGACTTTTGATCTTATAGTAATCGGTACTGGAACGGCTGGTTCGACTGCAGCGTTAAGATGTCACTCATCTGATTGGAGCGTCGCATTAATCGATTCAAGCCCTTTTGGCGGCACATGTGTTCTTAGAGGATGTGATCCAAAGAATGTCCTCGTAAGTGCTACCGAATCGGGTGATTGGTATCAAAGAATGCAAAGTAAGACTATAAAGGTGTTCCAGGTTCAGTATTTACGATTCCACCTGTACCCGCAGTGGGTTGCAAGAAGAATCAGCAAGGGAACAAAATTATCGGTTTAAAACTAATAAAGCAGTTACTACTAATTGGTATTCCTAAGAGCATATTGGTGAGAGCTGTTCAGGATACAAAGTGCTAATTAAAGAGAATACAATTATATTTTAGGCGCGGACATTTTGGGCCCTCATGCTGAAGAAGTTAGCAACATATTTGCACCAGCAATTCGATTAGGACATAAAGCTAAAGATCTCAAACTAGCTCTTTTTGCATACCTGACTAATCGTTCGGACATGATTTATATGTTAAAGTGAGAATGGATGTTTTGTCACTGTGACTAGATATATTTTGTTGGTCATAGTTACTATTAAATTAGAACTATTTCTGCTTGATAACTTGAATAAAATGTATAGATATCTGGATATTTACTCGTATTCAACAATCTGATGACAAGTAATGTGGATCAGTTTATGTTTGGATATTTGAAAAGCAAGAGTAAGACTTTTAAGATAGTTATCATTTCGTGGTTGAAATTATACAAATAGGGGGTAGATAGTTAAATTGTCAGTGTGAAATTGTATGACTATTGTATTAGTTTATTCATCATAGAAATATCATTTAACAAGAAGCCTGGTATATACAAAATCATGTGTGAGATTAAGCTTCTGTGTTGAGATCTTAATCTTAATCCTTACATCGTATTTGTATTATAGTGATGTATTTCGAATCTTTCACCATAAAAGAATAGTTGATTTGCCAGGCTAGGTTAGCAAAAAGTGAAATTTGGAGAACACAAGTTTAACATAGTTATTTCTTAATCTTGAAAACTAGATAAGACCTGAATCTAAATAGTAATATTTGAAACTATCTATGTATTCTGAAAGGGTATAGATCAAAAGTCCTTAGACATAGAGTTATATCTTAGATAAAGATATTTAGATTTGGTTAAATGAAATTCGGATTGCAACACCCCAATTTTAGTTTCGATTATAAAGATGGAGAGACAACCCAAATAGTTAAATCCTTAAAAGATCTTATCTTGCTTGCTGAAGAAGTAGGCTTTGATTCCTTTTGGGTAATGGACCATTTTCATCAGATAAAGTTTGTGGGAAACCCCGATGAACCTATGCTTGAAAGTTGGACCACAATCGCTACCCTCGCAGGCGTGACTACGAAAATAAAACTTGGAACACTGGTAACAGGTATCGTATATAGACATCCAGCAATCCTGGCAAAAATCGGTGCGACTCTAGACGTCCTTAGTAAAGGAAGATTGTTTATGGGAATAGGGGCAGCATGGAATCAAGAAGAGTCCTTCGCATACGGAATTCCTTTTCCCCCCACAAAAGAGAGATTGTTAAGACTTGAAGAAGTCATTCAGATTATTGTAAAGATGTGGGCCAAGTCTACGGCTACCTTCAACGGAAAATTTTACCAGATAAGAGATGCTTATTGCAATCCTAAACCAATACAGAAACCTCACCCCCCAATTATGATAGGTGGAGGTGGGGAACGTAATACCTTACGGATCGTAGCAAAGTACGCAAATGCGTGCAACCTGTTTGGCTCTATCGAGACAATAGAGAGAAAATTGAATGTATTAAAAGAACACTGTAACAATGTTGGAAGGGACTATGATTCAATTCTGAAAACCAAATTGGGTATAGTTTTGATTGATAATGATAGAGACGTACTAAACAAAAAGTTGGGCGAACTATTTAAGGGAATGCCTAAAGAACAGGTTAGAGAATTTGTCATTTCTGGAACTCCAGAGGAGGTGTTGAGCGAAATAGAGTTGTTTGAAAATATTGGAATCGAGTATTTCATAGTTAATCTAGATCCATCTAGTGAACAAACACAAGTTGAATTATTTGCAGATAAAATAATAAAAAAATCCGTTAATTAGATACTTGGTCCTGGCAAAGTATTATCATGAGACAAGATATAGTCTAGTAGATTTAATTTCAATAGTGGTCCCAAACTTCATTAATATGGTCGATTGAATAATTTCAGAAAGCTAAGCAAGAAGGACGACATGTCTCTTATTATTCACAAGAGATTCAGCCTGTATACCGAGCCCTTAAACAAAAGTCTAAGAGGTTGATCGCAAGCAAAATTACAGAAATAGTCATGGAGATGCTGCTGCATCTGACCAAGCTTTAGATAAATAGTCGAAAATATGCAGAGTTGTAGATACAAGACAGATCATGATTGTCTAACAAATACTAAAAATAATCAACGACTCAATTTCTAGGAGTATAACTGAGATAAGGTTGAACTAGTGATTGTCCAGCTAGTTGGTTATAAAATGTTTAACCCTATAATTAAGAAAAAATTACTCATCTTGACAAAATTTCACTGTTTTGATTGATTCATTGATAGAAATTGCTAATTTGTGAACAATGAACAATGAATTGGGTTAAAATGCGAAAATAGCACTTGATCGCTTTTTTTGTCCATTTCTCATATAGATCATATATCTCGAATAGAGATCATAAGATGTTATTAATTTATTTCGAATAACTATATAATCTTATGAGTCACACATGAACCTACTGTCATTCAACAATATGGTTGGCTGGAAACCCCGGTAGCACATTTGTCAAAAATTGATGACACATGTTCATCCGTGCAAATTGCTTTGGGGCCACACCATCAACCAACACACTCTTTTAGTAAATATTTTTTTTATTTTCTGTAGTACTTGTATTGATACAATGAATAATAATTTAGTAGTTAACTGTAGTTAACTGCTCCTTTAGCATTTATTTATACATTATAAAAGTTACTGACCCCATTATCTCAATAAGTTTCTAGCATCTGCGAGTAATACTAAAAACATTCTTCCATGACGTTATTTGTTTTTTGTTAATATATCGGTCGACCAAATTTGCTAGAATACATTTCTTTATTTACTACGAATTAGAAGATATTACAAGTATGGAATGGTTGGTTTGTTTTTCTCTTCCTTGCTTGAGTGATTTGTCTCTATCATAGCATTATATCTTTGTCAAACTTTTGCCAGTTTCTAAATGATCTGTCCAGTCATTGGAATGAATATTAAAAGACACTTAATTTGAATTATCTGCTTCTTGAAGTTGGTCTGGATTATAGATCACATCTAATACCATGCACAGGACCAGGTTTGGTCGAGGCAGTAACATGTAATTCGACAGATTTAACAGTATAAGAATAATTCTATATGATGTTTTTTGTTACTCTACAATAGTTGTATATACTTGTTTTTCATCGAAGCCATCAAAATTCGCCTCAATTTGACAAACAATTGTCACAATTAGTAATCCGATTGCTAATACGCCCAGGATCTGAGCAATAAACCAGATTAGGCCTTACTTCAAGTAATCTACCGTAATCACCATACCATGTGATGGGATAAGCGATGATTTGACCTTGGGTTTAGTGTGGAAAACAAAAAAAGTAGCATCAATTGGAACCCAGACAAATTAACAATTAGTCTTGCAGTGGTAAGATTCAATTTTACATTCAAGTGAACGTCCACAATAAATAATAATACAGATAAATAATACAGATTTAGATGGAGTTAGCTTAGCGAGAGGTAGTACATATGACGTAATGGCATCAACCATGAAATCGGAAATCACGTGATTGCAAAGTTATTCGTCCAGAACATATCAGATAGTGCGTTATGAACCGTTCAAATACTATCTTTTAGCCAATTTTGCTTATTAATTCTCGTGCTTCAGGTTGGGGGAAAATCTCTATCAGCCCTCTTGGGACCTTGTCCTCGAATATTACATCAGAATACCATTTAGAACCGAAGGCTGTCAATTGCATCAAGATTGGCAACGTATCCTTGCCCTTCTGTGTAAGTCTCCATATTACCATACTCGGGGATCTACTTTCCTGCTCACATTCGATAAAATTTTCTTCTTCTAGCTCCTTTAAACGCATTGAAAGAACCCTTGGAGTGAGACCTGAAATTGATTCCAGCAATCGATTGAAACGTGCAATTCTACGAAAGCCGATATCTCTAATTATCAAAATCGTCCATTTTTTACCTAGCACTCCCAGAGTAGTTCGAATTGGACATTTGATGAATCTTACCTTGGGTGTAATGATCCAATTGTTTTCATAGGTTGATGTATCCTCTTGACGTTTTATGGATTGCAATCGCTATACTTTTGATCCCTTGCATACTTATAAACTATATTTTATATACTGTTACGCATGAGCAAGTCAGACACAGGGAAAGTGCAAAAGGAGAACGTTGATAGTAAAGTCCTGTCCTCTATTTACGCGGTTCTGAATAAGAATCAAAACAGTATCAATCAGTCAGGTAAACAACCCTCCTGGTTAATTAAAGTGCAGCATGTGTTATGTCTTGAGGTTCGTCAACAAAATAGCGGAGATCAATGGAGATATAGGATTGCCAACTAATTCAATACTAGGTCTATATGGGCCGTTAGGAGTGGATAATAATTAATGCCTACAATAGTACATTTCGAAATTCCTGCTGACGATATCGAAAGAACTAAAAAATTCTATTCCGAACTGTTCGGGTGGAAAATAGAAAAATGGTTAAGCCAAAATGGTGAAAGTCAGCTTACCTCTGCTGCTGGCAAACCAATGGATTATTGGATAGTCACAACAACTGATAGTAAAGGAAATAATGGGTTAAGTGGTGGGATAATGAAACGTCAAATGCCTGAACATCACGTAACTAATTACATAGGTGTGAATTCTGTGGAAGAATATTCATCAAAGGTGGTAGAATGTGGAGGTAAGTTAGTTGCATCTAAAAAGGCAGTCCCAGGTATGGGTTATTTTGCACTATGTCAAGATACCGAGCATAATGCATTTGCAATATGGGAAGTTGATGAGAATGCCAGATAACTGCATTCTCTCTTGTTCTTTTACAAATTACAGCAATTAGTAAAATTACAAACACTTATCCTATAGAAATAATCATCATAGTCAGATCTCTGACTCTGGAACACGTGACTATAGCCTTACTATAGTTGGAACATATCTCAAAAGCTTTAATAATGATTGAAATACTTTCACCAAATACAAAATTCTTTTGTCACATTCTAGGGTCATGGCAGCAAATTATCTAGATGACTAGATCTAGCCGTCAGCAACCTTTACCTAGATCATACAGTTAGAAAGGATTGTGACGGATGAGAACAGAGAACGTGCAGATAATCTGCAGCGATCCCAAGGCCACTTGGCTAACGAACGAACTTTTTTATCCTGGTTGAGAACTTGTGTAGCACTTATCGCTCTCGGTTTTGTACTTGCCAGATTCGGTTTTTTTCTAGAACAATTTGGATTTATTGTTAAAAATGGCCAGAGTAATCGTCTACTTGACGCACAAACAGGACATTTTCAATCTACCTTTCTTGGGATCTGTGTAGTAATTCTTGGCATATTACTAATAATATTTGCATTAAGAAATTATCGTTTAACAACAAAGGCCATCGAAAAAGGGGAGTTTAGTCCTAAGAATTTTGGTATTTATGCCGCGTGTATTTCGATAGTCGTACTAAGTTTTGCAATAGTTATATACTTATTAGGTTTTATAATCTAGTCACGATTAATATATCGCATGCAGATCTTCCAGTATAATTATATTGTACATCATGGTAATCTAAAATTCAGTCTTCGCCATTTAGAGATAAAAATTATCAGTTACTGGAGCCATATTGAATGACATTAACGTACTGTCAGTATCCGAAATTAGTATTATGACATTAGTATGTATAGGGCAGGTCATATTAGGAGTAAGACTCCATACTCACCATAGATTTCTGAAATTTTAGATAGAGACGAGTACCATTGAAAGATAACAAGATCCGTTCAGTTCAATATTAGTTAAATTAGAAAGTAGTAAAGTATTGTATTGGATAAATGACTAGCAGAATCGAATCACATTTATGAACATGTTGAGTTCATATAGGCTTCTAATTGGAACATACAATTTAGATAGTAATTTCTAAATTTAATGGAAAATTTAGATAAACGGTTTGATATTTGTTATTTGTACTACTTCTGACGATATTAGTTTGATTTTTCTGTTTCCTACAAATATGATTTAACAACATAACCTGAACAAGGAGTAACAAAATGTTGAGTAAATCACTTAAATCACATAAGATGAAAATCGAAAAAGAAAACAATGGAAAAAACAAAAACGATATCAATTGTTATTGCCTCGATCGCATTGGCATTATCTGTATCATCGATTGGTTTCACAAGCCATGTATTTGCACAGAAAGATGACAACAATGGTAATAGTGGAAGTGGTAGCAGTAGTGGAAGTGGTAGCAGTAGTGGAAGTAGTTCAAGCAAAGGCGATTATGACAAATTCCAGAGTTGCCTGTCTGATGCGTCAAATGATGGCTCTGCAACCAAACAACAAATAAGAGATTGCTTTGATTCTACATACGGAGGCGGAAGCGGCGGAAGCAGCGATGCTAGTGACAATTCTGGCGACAGCAGCGGTTCAGGTAGTGGTCCTGACGACAGCAACAACAATAACGGCGAATAACTAAGATAACAAGCATTTGAAAGCACATCTCGGTGTGCTTTCAACTTTTTATAAGACCTAAATTATCATATTACCCACAATTTGATTGAATTTGATGTCTACACTTTGTTGCATATTGCCAATCAATATATTTACCGACTTATCGATCCATAAGTAGAAAATTTAGAAGACAATTGGTTAATATAGAATATTTGAAAACTATAAATGGCATAATGGTTTTCCAATCGAATTCTCGGATCACGATGGCTATCTGACTTAGTAACATGCATGAGTATTGAAGTCAATGATAGTATTAATTTTAAACCATGGAAAGTGGGCTTGCTTAATAGATATGCATAGTTGACCGATGCACGGCTCGGCCGTGTACGGTATCATATCGACCTAATTTTAGTCTTAGTACAAGTCACATTGGGACTAGTATGGAACGATTCAATTCAAAAATAACCTACAATCAAATGTCATAAATAAAGCATTCATCATAACAGATATTTGCGACTATGACTAGTTGTAAGCATTGGGGATGTAATAAAGTTAATAATACCTGTATTGGATGTGGGTCGGTAATATGCCCAAATTGTCTGCAAGAACCTAACAAATGTGAATGTGATAATAAAGAAGAATGCTGTGTTTACTAGATAAAAAAAGAAACGATATAGCAAATATAATCGCATTTGGACCCTGGGCAGACTCTGAGAGCTCGAGTGGATCGACTGATGCGTTGCCCCAGACTCCAATTATTTAGAAATCTAACAGGAACATTTCATGCGATAAAGAGAAGAAAGTAAATACTCTGCTAAATTGGTAATTATTTCCATTCCCAGAGATTTTCAGAGAGAACCACTACAGTACTATAGTTATTTAGGGATTTCGATCAATTCGCAAAAAGTATCGTTAGTTGTGTAAAGTGTTTATTTGTTGATTTCGAGTATATGATCTAGTCTCAAGTGCAGTTTCATGGACATACTCCGTTCCATATAAGTTGACATTTGTTATGCCTTTCTTACACCCGTGATATGATATATGTAGAAAAATAGTGGTCTCCAGTCTATTATCTAAGGTGTATTCTTGAACCAGTATCATTTGACCCCATTCCCCCAATGCAAATATCATATTGCGTAGTATTCTCAGGAAGGTATTTACTGGCACATGTCTGCCGCTGTTGGAAAGTGCTTGCGTGCGCTGCATTGGTATAAGATAAGCTTCCTATTAGAATTCCTGTAATTGTTCCTACGGTTATCAATACCATAAAGATATTTTTGTTCATTATGTTAATGCTTATAGAAAGTCATAATTTAAGATTACTATAATAACAATGGCTTAACTCAAGAGGATCATAGTAAAGAAGATTTCAAATCTATAAAATATAGGAGAACATAGGTATTCTACACCCTCAAAATATCTCATAATATTCTGTATAAAAATGATTAAAGCATATGGTATAACGAAACTCTAAATTATTGTCAAAGAAGGATAGAATTTCTAAAATGTGATCTATCTTGGACTAGTTACAGCTCCCTCAGCCGCAGAGCCTACCAGCGAAGCATATTTGGCAAGTACTCCTTTTGTATAATGGGGATTTATTGGCTTCCACTCTTTCTTTCTTTCTGTTAGCTCCGTCTCTGAAACTAGTAGATCTATCTTTCCCTCCGCGACATCTATAACTATTTGATCGTCATCTTTAACTAGAGCTATAGGACCGCCTATCATCGCCTCTGGTGCAACATGGCCTATCATTAATCCTCTTGTAATACCGGAAAATCTCCCATCGGTAATCAATGCTACTTTATCGTCTATTCCTTGACCCACTAGAACTGCCGTGACAGATAGCATTTCTCTCATACCGGGTCCTCCTTTTGGACCTTCATATCGGATTACTAAAACAGTTCCTTCGTCTATACCCCTTTTTGCAGCATCAAAAGCTTCTTCCTCGGAATCAAAAGTTCTCGCTTTACCATAAAATCTTGTTGACTTTATACTAGCGATTTTGACAACAGCTCCATCGGGAGCCAAAGAACCTTTTAGAATTCTAAGTGCTCCTTCCTTATCAATAGGATTGTCTATTGGTCTTATAATTTTGATTATCTCGTTTTGGGGAACAATATCTAGCTTCATTAATTCAAGACTTTTCTTCATTGACTTTCCTGTGACTGTCATAACATCACCATCAATCAAGTTCATTTTTAGCAGATTATTTAGAATCACAGGGACTCCGCCTATATTGTTTAGATCAAACATTGTATATGGACCACCGGGTAGTAAATTACCTATGTGTGGTGTTCGCTTTTGTATTCTTTCAAAATCTGTATAATCTAGTTTAACACCGATTTCTCTAGCAATTGCCAAGAGATGAAGAACTGAATTTGTAGAACCACCCGCAGCATTTACAAATGTGATTGCATTTTCAAATGCTTCAAATGTTAGAATGTCCTTTGGACATATATTATTTTCAATCAAGTTCATAAATGCCTCTCCAGATTCAAAACACACTTGTTTCTTTCTTTCACTCTCCGCAGGCGGAGAAGCGCTTCCAAGCAATGACATTCCAATAGCTTCTCCTATTGATCCCATAGTACAAGCTGTATACATTCCAGCACAACTGCCTGGACTGTGGCATGCAACATGGTCCAGGCTGGTTAGTTGTTCCAAACTTAGTTTTCCTGCCTCGTATGTTCCTACTCCTTCAAATACGTCTTGAATTGTTACTTTCTTTCCGTTCCAGTTTCCAGGCATCATCGCTCCCCCGAATACAAATATAGATGGTAAGTTTAGGCGAGCCATTGCCATTAATGTCCCCGGATTACTTTTATCACATCCAGCAATACCTACGAGTCCATCATATTGATGGGCTCTCATCATTAGTTCTATGGAATCGGCAATTATCTCTCGGCTTACGAGAGATGACTTCATTCCTTCATGACCCATTGAAATAACATCAGATACAGAGATAGTTGTAAACTCTCTTGGTGTACATCCAACATTCCTTAAACCTTCTTTAGCATAATTTGCAAGGTCTCCAAGATGAATATTGCAAGGTGTGGCCTCATTATGTACTGATGATACTCCTATCAATGGTCTGGTTAGGTCATCGTCAGTAAGTCCCATTGCATGGTAATGTGCCCTATTCGGTGACCTGTATGGTCCTTCTATAGTTTTTCTACTTTGAAGTTTCAAATCCTATAATTATATAACTTCATGCTAATATTGTTTTAGGTTTATATTCGAACGTAGTATTATTAGAATAGTTAGCAATTCTCTTCGAAACGTTACTAACTACGACCTTGACCTAGCTGTGCGTGAACAGCAAGCAACATAGCATTCAATAAATTGGCACATAAATAAGGAATTAAACGTATGACGCTTTTCGATCATAGTTATAATACTTCATCAGTTCGAGCAGATAAATGAATTTGTTGTATCCTTCTTTTGTTCGCTTTTGGGCTCCATCCAAAGCATTAACGTCGAACAGTTCAAATTTTGGGAGATCCTTAACTGTGATTCTTGTTGATGCGTCATCCCAGACCGGGAATTAATCACGACCTGATTCCCTGTGGAGAAACAATGTTACTAGTCGAGATTTTCAGGATCACACTCACATAAAAAGAAACCTATGAGACCTCAATAATTAGGATAAGTCTTCTTAGAAATTCCTCAGATTTCTCCTTGTCGCTACTTTTGTTATAAATAGAGAAGCATGCTATTTTATGCATAGGAGGATAAGTCATCCTGTGGTAACAATATGTTTTGGTGCTTTGGAAGAACGAATAACATCTTAAAGTCTGCTTAGGGAAAATAGGTCTCTTTCTCGTTAATTGCTATATGAATGACCATTATGTTCTTCCATTGAGTATCAAATAAGTACGTAGGCTTTTCATAGAACTACTAAAATTGAGAGGAAGTTCAAGTTAATATAAAGAGTTCCAACTTCACAAATGATGATAAGAGGGTAGCAGAAGGAATCGTGAACTTGTCGTTCCAGTTCCCTTTGAGTACTTTCTTTGTACCTTAAACGAGTTCTTCTAGTTACAACGAAAATCAAAGTATAGAGAATTTATTGGCTTTTCTTCAAGGTGTAATATATTTTCTATTTTCTATACTTAATCACAGCAACCGATATGCCCACACATCCTAGATATTCTGAATGCTACCCAGTCACTTTCTTCTTTTTCATATTTCTCACATTTATTCGACAGGTATAATATTATACAATTGATGATACTTTATTGTAATGATTTGATGTTATTCTTATATAGAAAAGAGCTGCAATCACGACAAATGTATTCAAGCGACGTAAAGTTAGATGCTAAATCTGGTCAGAAATTCACGATCGGGAACTACCTAGGGGCCCGATTAGAGCAAATCGGCGTCAAACATTGCTTCATGGTCCCGGGAGATTACAATCTAGTTCTACTTGATCAGCTCATACGGAACAAGAATATTATGCAGATCGGGTGTTGCAACGAGTTAAATGCAGCTTATGCAGCAGAGGGCTATGCTCGAGCCAATGGATGTGGAGCAGTTGTAACAACCTTTAACGTGGGAGCTTTCTCCGCACTCAGCGGGGTAGCAGGAGCATATGCCGAAAATCTGCCCGTAATATTTGTCTCAGGAGGCTATAACACTAATGATGAGGCGGCAAATCACTTTATACATCATACTATCGGAACTCACGACTTTTCATATCAGTTTGAAATTTTTAGACGGGTCACATGCGCAGCTGTCAGAATTCTAAATGCCGATAACGCTCCATTACTAATTGATCAAGCGATTGTAACTGCACTGCGAGAACGAAAGCCAGCATACATAGAGATCGCATGCAATCTGGCCGCAGCACCTTGCAATAAACCTGCTCCTTTCGAATCTGCGTTGTTCCAGAAGGTTACCAACCGACATTCATTGAATGCAGCGGTGAAGTGCGCAGCTGACATACTGAACAACGCAAGGAAACCACTTTTACTGGCAGGTTCGCACCTCCGTTCGTTTAGAGCAATGGATGCGTTTCGTGAGCTTGCAGAATCTCTCGCTTGCGCCGTAGCAGTAATGCCAGATGCCAAAGGCTCTTTCGTTGAAGATCATACTCAGTATATTGGAATCTACTTGGGAGACGAGAGTAGTCCTGCCTGTGATCCAATCGTAGAGTGGGCAGACCTGATTCTCGCCGCCGGACCCCAGTTTACAGATTATACTACAGCTGGTTGGACAGCCTTACCAGCACGTGAAAAGTCGATAATAGCTCAACCTGGGTTCGTGCGTTTCTCGGATTTAATTTATACTGAAATTGGACTCGCAGATTTTCTTTCAGCATTAGCCAAGAAAGTTCATGCTAATGATAAAACACTTATGGAGTATCGGCAAATTGGAGGAGGGGAGAGAGTTACAAAGCAAACAACTAAGTCGGATTATGATACTCCGCTCTCCCGATCTGAAATGGTCAGTCAGATAGAAAAGGATCTAGATGGGAAAACAACTTTGCTCGTAGAAACTGGGGACGCTTGGTTCAATGGAATATATATGAGACTACCAAGAGGTGCTCGCTTTGAGATAGAAATGCAATGGGGAGCAATTGGTTGGTCTGTTCCTGCAAGCTTCGGATACGCAATGGGGATGGAAGATGATCGAAGAATCGTTTCAATTATTGGAGATGGCTCGTTCCAGATTACTGCCCAAGAAGTTGCCAACATGATTCGATACAAGACGAACAATATCATCTTCTTAGTCAACAATCAGGGATATGTAATCGAGTCTGAGATTCATGAAGGTCCGTACAACTACTTCAAGAACTGGGATTACGCAGGCTTAGTCCACATATTCAACGCAAAAGATGGCAAGGGACTTGGTCTGAAGGCTACAACCGCTGGAGAGCTTGCTATCGCCATAGAAAAAGCGCGAGAACACAGAGGTGGACCAGTCTTGATTGAATGTCAGATTGCTCACGATGACTGCACTCCGCAACTGCTCAAGTGGGGAAACAAAGTCGCTGCTGCCAATGGGCGTCCTCCCGTTCAAGTCTAAAAACAAATGATGCAATGACCTAGCTGTCACTCCTGAGCGAATTCGAGGGAGCTTTTCCTTGGGATATACGCATAATATTCTGTTATAATAAAAGGTAAAGAAGGAGAGGGTTTGCTAATCTACTGGCCTAAACTGTCAAAACGATCCCTTATGATCATAATAAATTAAGCATGTTGGACACGAACCAAGATAAAAGCAGTATATAAAGCGAATCTTATGGTCGCATTAATATATCGTGTACTATAAAAAACTAGCCTATTGATACGACCTCTAAATACAGCTCTTAAATCGACTGTTGGAATTGGTTGTTATATTGTTAAACATACCGTATAAATAAAGTCTGCAAATAATAGTGCCGTAGACCGAAATGCATTCTTATAGCATACCTCTAGAAGTAGACGTAAGACCATTTTTTGGGATCCTAACACTTGGGATCGATATCGCTGTAGGAGTGATTATAGCAATATCGATTATCAGGGGATTTATTATGTATATAAGAACTGTACGAAGGTCCCCACTAGAGCAAACAAAAGAAGAGAATGGGATAAAAAGATACGTTGGAAATGGTCTGATTCTAGCGTTAGACCTAGAAGTCGGTAGCGATATAATTAAAACTATACTAGAACCGTCAGAAGCAGATCTTATAGCGCTCGTGGTGATTGTAGCAATAAGAATTGCGCTTAGTTGGTCACTTTCAAGGGATATGAAAGATTAGCCAATTGCTTTACGAGACATTTCCACTGGAAAATGAATTATAGAACAAAAATCAGACACCATTCTTCCACGGTGGTTTAATGTCGACCAGGGATAATTATGCGTACAGACTTTACAGTAATGGATGTATTTAACCCCATTAGATTGATTGAGTGTAAACAGATAAATTAAATGGCCTCCCTCTACCTACAGTTCCTCAGCCATCATAAATCAATACTGATAGAATGTTGTGATTGATAGAGCCGAAGTCAAAAGAACTAACAGTAGCAGAAGTCAAGAAAATAATTTATAAGAACATTCAAAAGTAGCAAAAAGTAGTAGACCCAGAAAAGATCAACATACAAATAGTTGAGTATAACTTAGCTGAGGTAGAGGCTATGCAGCAAATATACGCAATGATTTTGGACGAAGAACAACGAAGAGACAAACAGACCAACAAATGAATTTAGGTTAGGTAAGTCTTCTAAGATAGAACATTTCTATCTTCTATCAGTAGTATTATCAACTGATAAGCATATTAACATTCTTCACATTGGAGATTGGAATTGTAGATGGTATTGCTGCTGATGAGAATGCTACTAAGACGAATACAGTCGTCGTAATAGATATTACCGTATCTTTTTATTCATTTATATATAATAGATATTTATGAATATCTATCTAGTGATCTTTTACCTTACCAGCCAATATTTATTGTGTGATCGTCTCATATACTTGAAGAATTGGAGTGACAATTAATGGAAATGAAACTTGAATTGGTGGCGATTCCAGTAACTGATGTGGATCGAGCACGTGACTTTTATAAAGACAAAGTAGGTTTTAACTTAGACCACGACCATACCGTGAGCGAGAAGCTACGTTTTGTTCAAATGACACCTATAGGTTCTGCATGTTCAATTTGTTTCGGGATTGGTATCGCCGACAATATGAAACCAGGCTCTATTAAAGGCCTGCAGATGGTAGTCAAGGATGCTCAGGCCGCCCATGATGAGCTTAAAAAACGGGGAGTTGTTGTTAGTGATGTCGACACACAAGCTTGGGGTAAGTTTGTTCATTTTGGAGATCCAGATGGTAACACCTGGACCCTTCAGGAATTACCTCCGCGCAGCCAATTTAAAGTCTAGCAATAGCACATAGTTAGGATTGAAGTTTAGCTGTCTTAAACTACGGCAAGTGTCGAGCCAATTTCTGAACATGTTCTAGGCTATTTTTTGATGATATTTGATAGGTCGCATTAACAGTATCGTAATTCAATATCAATTTCTAAATAATTACCAGAATGTGTAAAAAGTCCGATGTTGTCCGAATTGTTAGCTTTTTGCATATTTATGGAATCAATATTGTGACGCACATTGGCTAGCTGATACTAACATATCATCATCAATTTTTATGATCGTCAGGTTTTATGTGATCGTATTAAGTCTGACAGATTTACCTATCAATAGGATCAGCTTGTCATAAGCAGGTCTGGACAAACTTAATAAATCTAACTTACGTTCCTCAGGATCTTGTATTTGATCTGCCTCTCGATGGAGAGTACGCTCGTTCTGAAACACAGAAAGTGCTTAGTTTATATGCATAAAATGTTAGTAAATAATATGCTTAGCTCTAGGCTCTTGTAGTCTTCTGTAGGCTTACCTTTAACGCTGCTACAAGGTCCTTGGTCTCTTCCTCTTTAACTTTTTGTGGTTTGGAGGCGGTCATTCTACGCTACACTTGACATTTGATTCGATCATATACATCGTTAACATCTTGTAGTGGTAATGCGTCTATTAACACCCCGTTTTAGTGTCAAGTAGAAGCAGGGTCATGGCATTCGGCTTTCGTTGGATTATCACGACTGTCTACTATGCATTCGACGGGAAATTTTATTTCCAAAATGATATGTACATTACAACGGAAAGGGTTGTCAAGACATATCAAATACGATCCTCTGACATAATTTGTGATCTGACAGTTAAATGCACTCGGTTCTACGTGGCAGTTAGCCAAGTCAAAGTTAAATGTTTTTACTGAAGAAACTAAATCCTGTAATTCCCCCTTTAAATTTGAAATCTGTGAACTAGTAGGTGAACTAGCACTACCGTCACCTTGAGTTTGAGGGCTAGTTAAGGCACAGTTTGTACCGTTGTTGCAGTTATTGGTATTTGCTTGTGACTGGGTTTTGGTGCTGGCAAATCTGGCATATGCATTACTTCCGCCTCCAATCATAAATGGAACACCTGACATTAACACTAAACATATAGCAAATATAGAAATGTAGGCCATTTTCATACTATTGCCGTAAAACCTGTAAATGACCTTATTTGAGATTCGAGGAATTAAGATACCATATAAATCAGCTATATCTACTAAGAGATCACATTCCTACCTTCTACTAGTAGTATTGTTAACCGGCAAGCCCTTACCTAACTAGGGGATTAATAAACAATTGCATATAGAATAAAAATCATACGCTTTCAATAAAATCATTCAGAACTGGTCTATATTACTCTTGATTGCATGTAGTCACAAGGAATGCGACCAGAATCAAACCTATACTAACTAATGGGGAGTCGACCACCCCATTAGACTTTTTATAATCTAAGGCTTGACGGAATGTCAAAGCATGGCGAATTTATGAAAATTAAGTCCTATTAAAGATGAATATAATTCAGTTTATCAAATTTACGGCTACTTAAATTCTCAGATACGTCTCAGTTCACGTTTTATCATGCGTCCATTTCCTAGTAAGTATTACTGGGAAATAATAGGTTACAGAAGACAGGAGTAGCATTAAGATTTAATCTCCTAAAATATATAAACGATTTATCGTGTATCTAAATTCTATCAACCTCAGATAAATTATAATAACTATTTTGCAACAGTAGCGTGAAAGCCACATACGTCTCAATATCTGTCATCGTCTTAGTATTATTATTATCAGGTACTTTTTATATCTGGGTATGCAATGAACCCTGTATATTCTAAATATTCAAAAACTCAGTCACAAGCAGATACCAATAGTTGTAACGATGGTTCTAATAGCGATAAGAGAGCAATCACACAATACTGTCCTAAAAAACAATACATTGTGCAATATTTCAGAAAGGAGTAACGATAAATGCCATAATTTTATTGACATTAATCTTTCTGATATCATTTAGACCGTAATACTGCCAGAATACGGTACATCATCACCAGAACAATGAAGATCAGTAGATTGACTTCAGATGAGCCCTCGTTTACGAATCCAGAAACTCTGAAAATAAGACTATCTACAAATACTGCTATTACAATTACAAGGAAAGCGAATTTGTTGATCTTACTTTCATAGAGAGGGTTCATTCAATAATAGTCACAATTAGCATCTGTACTTTAGTGGGCCGGGTCGTTTGTGAATTGTTATTGACACAATTCTTTGGCCCTAGTGTAAGTCTGGATAATTACGGAACGGATATTATGGTTCACCTATTTCTTTATTGTTTAACATCAAATACTTTGCTATCTAGTGACAAATAGGCATCATCATGAGGCTATATACTGGTGTATCATCCAGTATTTGACAGGAACGATAGAATCTACCGACCGGCTCATATTATTCACCCATAATCGGAAGCGGCTACTTTATCTGATATTCTACATTGGGAGTACTAATGATATCATTGTTAAGAATAAGGCTCTTATACAACAGATTAACTTTTATCCATGGCTTTTTTCTTTCTGCTCTAACAGGCTTTTCGGTGTTGACCTCTTAATGTTATCTAGGCAGTCAGAGGAGGCATATACTATCGAGCCTAATTCGCAAACTGATTACGTTAAATCTATTCCAAACTAATTGATTAATATGTACATTACACAATAAGTAGTGAAATGACAGATTAATGACACATATTATCAAACAGTAGAAATAGGTGACGCTTCGCTAATAATATATTATAGATACAAGAAATGCATTAAATAGTGCTGATTTAATGCGTCAAATCACTATTAATATACTGTTTTATATAATATCTCACAATATATAGTAATTGTATATGAAAAAGTCATATGATGACATTCAGATAGATGACACGGTATATAACGATGAACATAGTAATGATAAGGTTGATAATACTCAGAACTACAGCAAAGTAAATCAGAATACTATAACGAGGGGGATAACTCAGGTCCAACATGCGCTATTTAATACGCCTTCTGAATCTCATAGCCTTATAGTTTATTCGGATATACGAGTTCTGCGAGCGATGTATCCAGCATATGTCAAATCTTTACTTGAGGATAATGAGATCGTTTTGATAATGACATATTATGATCATCCATCTATGGTGAGACAAATATTGGATGTAGATAGTAAAAAGAATGGTCATACCGAGATAGAAGAATATCTGAATAATGGATCTCTGGTAATTGTGGATTCGCTAATGACATATTTCAATTCATTAGAGAATAATCAAATAAATAATAATAATAATAATGATAATGGTGACAAAACCAACTTTTTGTCTTTAATAAGAATACTGCTTAATCATGGTATAAAGAACAATAAGAAAGGAATAACTATCTTCTCTGATATGGGTTCCTTCTTTCACTTTAGTAATGGTAGTCATCATCAATATCACAATAATAATGGCAATATCCATAATATCATGGAATATGAAAGGTCTATACCCACGAGATATAAAGATCTAGAGTTAAAGAAGTTTTGTTTGTACCATCAAAGGGATTATGAACTGCACTTTGCTTCTAAGCGTCAAAAGGCACAACTACTTGATTGTCATGGCAAGTCCATCTTGATTATGGATGTTAATAGTAATTATAATAATGACCGTAGTAATTAGGCCTGAAGGGCGGCGCATGCATCTCTTGTCGATAAATGCTTTATTTATATATCATGACAAGTTTGTGATACAGATATTTCAATATTATAATATTGTTAGTTTCATGTCAGATACAGCCTCTGCCCCCATCACCCATTCTCTCGACGAAAAGTTTCATTTATCGAGATGTGAATGATATAATTCTAAACACCATTTCACAATGTTTATCTAACATTAATTGTCACTTATTTATCTAATAATTACCTGTTTTTGAAATAACTTATACAAAAAGTTAAATATTATAATATCTACCATACATCATACAATTGATGCCATTATCTAAAACTAAGCGATATATTCCATTTCGTGTCAGTTTTAGTATGATAGTGATAACTAGGTGACACGCAGTGCAAAGTCAGTCTTTATTATCATCCTCTTCATCCGCATCTAACAATTCTCATACCTTAGACAAGCTATATTATCAGATACTTAATCTTATGACATTAGGATTAGAGAATAGAGTCATTGCAGAAGAGCTGAAAACACCATTAAGTACGATACAAAGAAGAACAAGAATTCTGCTAAGGTCTGGATACATTAGCCAAATATTCCAACCCAATTACAAAAAACTTGGATTAAAGAAAGGCTTACTTCATGTATATGTACGAACAGGCAATCTCAAGAAAGTAGCACAAGATCTTCTGCTAAATGATGGCATATTGTCTGCCGGAGTTCATGTCGGCAACTCGGATATAGTAGGAGAGTTTGTTTATGAAGACAGCGAACAATTGGTAGATCTGATTTCAAAGGTAAAGGAATTAGGGGTTGTAGATAGAGTTGTCTGGTCTGAAGAAGTCTTCCTGCTTGTTGGAAGAAAAGAGAGCATGACTTCTGTCATGAACAGATTAATTAATAGGGCTTAATCATAAATCAGGTTCTTCTAAATATGATACAATATCTAGATTTCTCATCCGCTTTATTTGATCAATACTGCTGATTGCCAGAATCTTTGAATGTCTTTAGGCTGAAGTTACCTGTTCTACAGATATAGTACATGTTTTCATGTCTACCTGCACAGCATATACGTTCAAGTCATCAGTGCTATCTTTTGTTTTCCGGCCCGGCCTGCAGGCGATCTCATAAGCCTGCATAAATCCGACTAGGGTGAACTGTTCTACGACATTCCCTTGACACGATTTCCTGGTCCCAAATCAGAGTCTATAAGCGATGAAATACTACATTAGCAGTCATTTCGTACAGTCAACTAATTCAAGTCAGAACATAATGTTGACTCACAACTGCTTCGTACCAGTGTCTTTTTTCCTTGTCATGATTTAAGTATTCCTAGCTTATTTGGTCTTAACCATTACCGGCACTTTGACTTCCTCTGGGAAATGCAAACTGCTTATTCCCTTGTCTGCCGGTTGACCATAAAGTTCTGGATGTAAGTAATGGCCTCGCTCCTTATCTGGCTTATCTTCTTCAACCTTAACCCTATAGGCATTAGCCCAAGGGTCCTTACGAATACCTGTAACCTGCCAAGAGACTTTCATACCTGAAGTACCGCCGGCAATCTTGAAACTACTGTGGTTATGGTTATTATTGTTATTGGCATCGTCGATAGTATCAATGTTGACTGCACTAGATTCAGATATTTCCTTTGCAATGTAGAGATTTGGTCCAGGCGCACCTATGGCAGTAAGCTGATAACGATATTCCTTATTTAACGAAATGAACCAATCAGACAGATCTATCTCTGCTTCACCTTTCTTGTCCAATATAACAACCCCATCATAGACGTTTTTCATATCTGGTGACTCTACAAAGGAATGATGTAGGTATTTGTTAGCTGGGTCAAGTGGATGGTCTATCTTAAAGGAGCCTCCGGGCTTTTCAAGCGGACCACGTATGTACACTCTTCCGAGTAGTTGCGCGGCGTAGCCTGTACTGCTGGTACACAGGGCAAGCAAAGCAATACCACTTAGGCTAAAACCAGCTACACCAATATAGTCACTTCGTCCCTCTACAGCTATATTGGTACTACTGCGGCCAGATACGCCAAATCCGCCTTCACTTTCGCCGAACACACCATCGCCGCTCACGCTTTTACCATATATACCAGCGTATCTATCAGAATTACCAAACACACCCGCAAAGAAGCTACTGTCACCAAATACGCCTGCATCAGTTATGCTAAAGCCAGCTACTCCCGGACCTCTATCGCTGTTGCCAAGCACTCCATATCTCCTCTTACTGTAGCCAGCTAGACCGACACCTAAGTCACTCCTGCCAAGGACACCAACATCCACTCTGCTCTCGCCGTACACACCAGACGTGTTATCACTATAGCCATGCACACCAGGTGCCCATGTACTTTGGCCGTACACACCACTGTCATTCTGGCTAGAGCCAAACAGACCTATAAAGTTGGGACTGGTAGCTAATACTCCTACCCCAAAGGAACTGAGGCTGCGGCCAAATACGCCATAACCCACACCATCATCAATGCCGTCTACATGTGGCATATTAGTAGTCCTCCCTTCTGGCAAACTGCGTTCCGCAAGGCAGATATCTAATTGGTCGATTAATCTTTTCACTTTTCATATGGCAATGGTGGAGAGACGAATTATATAAGGTGTATTTCTGGAATACAATGTCGTTTACCTGCATGTTTTGTATGTTATCTCATCAGAATGGCGAATTGAATGTTGTAATCCATTCGTTTCCTTTTATCGCTATATATATAGCTTAGAAGTTATATACTATACTACAGTAACTTGTCAGTTATTAATTCATGGGAACGATATGTGCATTGTCTATTCTGCAATACTATGGCTACCCTCAAGCCAACTAAAACCGGAAGAATAATGCTGCGATGTAATACTTGTGGGGCGTTAGTATTCGCCAATGGAATAATATCACAACAGAGAATTCAGACATTGAAAAACTATCGATTTACACCTCTACATTGAAGGTATGAGATAGCGTCTGTAGCAGAGATACATGATAAACCTCGCCGGCAGTTATCTACAAGTGTATCGATCAAACCAGCTGTCTAATCTACGATATTCCGAATTATGATCATTAGCAGGTGGATTCTAGATGGTAAGTTTCATTTAGCGAAGAGTTCAATTCATAGATGTTTTCTCCCTACCAGATCACTTCATAAATGTGATTGTCCTCTGCCCGATATGCAATATGTTGAGTATTAGGTCCCTCAATAGTGAAAGCAGCCGGCCTGCCGTAAGCCGGGGGCAGCGGCCTATTAGTTACGCACTTTTTAGACATTTAGGAAGATGATACCTAAGTATTATTACAAATCAATTACGTTACTTATTCTATACAACATGATTTACCTTGTACACGTGACATGGCCTTATTGATACATTTACTGTCCATGATAAGAATAGTTAAAAACATGAATCGATTAAGATATAGTACCTGAATAAGAGAAGACCTATAACTTGTATAACTAAAACCTCACCGGCAATTCGTACCTCATTTCGACCTATCAATGCAAAGTGTTCTGGCAATCTATTCCATAGATATTGTAATCTAGTAATAAGTAAGTCTAGAGATTAACTTGGAATAGTATCACGTTGTGGGACATTATTGAACCATGTTCGACGGTTTATTTACAAAGCCTAATTCAACTCATAAATGAACTAGTACTCTTGTTCCTATTTCACATATGTTAGAATCTTCTTCCATAATGAGTAAACAGAATATTCAATAATAAAGTGTCTTGTCTTAATGTACTAGAAGACTACTTGGAGTTCGCCGGCGAACCTCAGAAAGCTTAGGCTTCTGCTTCTTAGCTATAGCAACATGGTTTTTCCATAATATGTTAAACTCTGCCTCATCCATACCAGATAATCTGTACTTTGTATAAAGAAGATCCGTGACATTCGCTATATTACGCTCAGAGATACCATGAATAAACTGTTCGCCATTATGTATGCTGTTGTATACCTTGTGTAGTCTTATTAGTTTGTTCTGAACCTTACCATCTACTTTGCGGACTTGTTTGTTATGACAATGAACACATAGAATTACTCATCCATTTGATGCGTCAAGATTTGATAGATGCAGGAAGAAGTATCAAGATGGATTTCTAAAGGATTGCAAGGATGCAGACAATAACTAGTAAACATGTCAGTCCGCTCAAGACAATCAAGATTGAAGTGTAGATGAATCTAACAAGATCAATCATAATATTCTTTACCAGGTCTGAGGTACTTCTAATGTAAAGTATATCTATTCCACAACAAGATGGGGCCTGCTAGAATTCATTGGGCACATAAAGATCATGCATGCAGATATCTTTATCTTGTATGGTACTAGGAAAGAATGTATGAAAAAGGAGGGACAAGGTTCAAATGTTCCGGAAAGCTCGGAACCACCCAAGTTCATTCCGTCTTTTGTTCCATCTTCACCAATTGGTCTCAAGTCGGATGCTGTGGCAGATTTTGTGAGATGGGTGGCAGCGGTTCCTGTGTCTGAAGCCCAGCTTATTCGTGATGAGATAGCCAAAGTCAGAGACGATGACTCAGTCCATGAAGCCCTGATATCCAATCTCTTTCAGTTACCCATAACTGATTTTGGACGCCATCTACTATTGTTGTCAATCATAGGCGAGTTACGTAATCAGAAATCAGTTGAATCTCTAGTCCGATTCATTAATACGTCAGATGACCAAATGTTTTCCTCTCCACCATCTGGTCAAGGTAAGGGCCTAAACACTTCTTATCTGGACTATGCTGCAGCGCTAAAGGCGCGGGCTGCGGAGATGCTCGCATTTGTTGGTACTCAAGACGCTTTATCTGCTGTATTAAAAGTTGCCTCCGAGCATGAATCGAAGGCTGTGAGGTTAGCTGCCCTCGATGCGTATACCTTTAATCATGGAGACAGTCCAGAGGCAATAAAAACAGCACGCGATGCAGCTAAACTAGGGGAAGACAAACTTGTTAATCTCCCCAGGCGAGAGCGAGGTTTTAATCCTGAAGAATTTGACGCAAAGGTGATGGCGTTTTATGAGCGTCATCCAGAGGAGATTCCACCTACTCCCAAGTATGCTAATACTGATCCGCCGAGGAAGCGACGTCGAACTCAAGTCGATAGTAACAAGGATCATACAGCCTTAGTTAAGGGTGATAAAGATGTGCATTGATGGTGCAAACTTAGAAGAAACGACTGTTCAGAGCCTATATGGTTGTTGGAGCGATTTGTACCTTTGGGTATGGAAAGCCTACGCGCTTACTGATGCCTCTTGGAATCCGGCTGGGATAAGCGATGCATGCAATGTTTCATTACCTTTCGCCAAGGTAGTAAACGCTGCTTACTTGATTAATTATGCCTTATCAGACAATTATATCCCACAGTGGCACTCAACTGAGGATTATCAAAGCTCATCACGTGCTGCAGATAACCGATTTCATGGACCATTCTATCAACGTTTCATAGAATACAATGGGTCAAGTGAGGCAGATAGTCAGACAGGGCTGGTCGCAGCTAGAGACCGCACTAATCTCCACTGTCCTCTATTTAACCTTGGTTCACCTTCAGACTCACCAAGCAATCGTGCCTCAGTTATGCTGCATGAGTCGTGGCATCATTGGCAACACAAGCATGGATTCGTGACTGACCACCCACAGTGTGGATCACCGCCTGATGATTGTGACTATTACTACTTTCATGGCACAGGCGCATTTGATTTTGGTACGCTCGATCGTTATGATACAAATCCAAGTAACCTCAGGTTCCATTCGCCCTACCAAGTTGCTGTAGAGTTCGATGCTGATTTGGCTGAAATGTCGCGTCCCAACATACCAATCATTGTCACTCAATCTGCACGCAGTTTCGGAAACACCAGATTGGCGACGCAGTTCGTAAACGCTGTTGGTTATCGGATTGGCAACCCACGTCCATTCTAATTCCACTTGCATATGACTTCCAGTCCAAGTGAATAGGACCAAAACAACTATTGCGATGATGATGGTCATGATGTCAATAATGTTGATACTAATTATAGGATCGCCGGCGGGCGAGCAATGTGAATGCAAAGAAGAGCAACGTGGATGGGACAAGTAATCCTGATCGCTGCTTCCAAGCAGGAAAAGATGATGGCAGAAATAGTGGATTCAGTCAGAGTGATTTCGATAATTGTGGCTCATCGTATGAGCATGAATTCATGAAAGGTTGTTTGTCAGTAGAAGGAAATACCAAGGATGTATGTAATAGTACTGAAGACGCTGGCTAGACGAGGTTAACTAACTACCATTTCTCTTTCTCTTTATTATTCTAGTTATTTGTATTGCACTTCAAGTTATTTCGATATGCGAGGTAGCAATGCATCTTCTATAATGTTCAAAAAAGGAGTTAATGGCCAGTTCAACTGACACAGTACATAGTTGAGAGAACGCAACGTTCAATAGATTGGAACCTGTCTCAGTATGTTAACTTTTGTAATGACTTTTACTGGAGAACCCACTCTAAAGACGAGAATTATGAAAACGTTATCCAACTATTGGATTGTCTTTGGAGTAGTTTCCGTTCTAACGGTTTGTCTAGTTCTTGAAGTGTCTATTGTGAATGTCTCAGGGTTTTCAAATCCTCATAATTCTGCTAATGATATTCCAATATATTCCGCATTAAGCGTATTTAGTATAATTGCACAGCTCATCATCTTGAACTTTGTTTACACAAGAAAGATTCCTTTTGAAAGGTCGATACTACGGGTCACATATAAGGCAATGGTGTTGACGCAGTTGGCTATTATTATTATTCTGGTAACAATCCTAGTTGAAATAAACTTCACGCTTTCATATCATCTTGTTTATCTAGAATTGGTATTCATGATAAGCTCTGTGACTGCCGTAGCAGTTATGGGCCTACTATCGTACAAGTTCATAACATGGCTGAGATCGAATATGAGCAGAATCACATTTGCTTATTTATTAGCAAGCATTAGTCTTTCAGTTAATACGATTATCGGAATGATATTCGTATCAAATCAATTGAGCTACGTCTCTGATATTATTCAACCTAGTCCATATGGTGTATATTTGCTGCACAATACCTATACCTATACCTCTTCATTAGCCATCTTGTACACTATTTCTTCTGGCGTTACGTTCGTACTTTTCTGGCTAGGAACAGTCCTTTTGTTACAAAGCTACCGGAAAAGGCTTGGCACAATAAAGTTCTGGATAATTATGATTGTTCCACTACTCTACTTCCTAAGTCAATTCCAACCAGTGGTGACAAGTGTATTGTTAGACTATAGTTATGGAAACCCAATGCTCTATAGTATTGTCTATGTTTTGATGCTGGAAGTTAGCACGCCGATAGGTGGACTTGTGTTTGGTCTCGCGTTTATGCTAGTAGCACTTAGGACACGTATAAAGCTACATATTGTCACTAGATTACCTATTGGTTACCAGCAACCGTACCGCACGGCTATGATATAGTTCTTGCCAGCAATAACTCATTACAAGATCGCCGGCGAGATTTCACCCATGAATAACTGGACCAAGATAGGCATTAGTAGTTAGTTCGATCTATAGTCAGTCGCAAGCTACAGATTCATTCATTACTCATATTTCTATCTGCAATATCCAAATCTTTTTTACATTCTAGTTTTGCCGCCTTCTCTACGATGTGCGATATCGATTTCAATAATGCAGTAGATTATAGTCATCCAGAGTATTATTATTTAATATACTATTGATAAGCTATCAAGCAGACAAATATGAACACATTAAATCACAGTACATAACTCAGTATCAGGCTACCCAACGCAGATATACTGACAATTCAATCGAATAATACGAATCGTCATAATTCAACTCTTTTAATATTAATTCTATTAACCACCGTATTACTTTCAGGATTTACAACAAATATAGTATTTGCCGACTCGAAGCTCCTGAAGCTGGATACCAAACAAAACGCAACTTGTGATACAGTTGGTACCAATAGTCCGATATCCAATTCTTGTAATCAGAGAGCGGCAAATAATGTCATTAATGGCGTACTAAGAACTAGCGGAGCAGCAGCTCCAACTACGGGAACACTAATAGTTAATGTGGTCTGTCACGGTCCAATATGTCTAAGTAATTCATTTACTGTAATGATTCCGCCTGTTAGCAATCCTCAGCCATCGGCTTTTCAGGGTAGCGGTTCTGGTAGCCAGACTTTTACCTTATCTCCTGGCGATTTCCGCGTGGATTTTGTCTCTGGTTTTGCAACATTTGCTCACTTCTCAGGTGATTGTATTCAACAAGGCTTTAGCGGAACTGGTACGATCAGTGCTGGACAACACCTAACTTGTACTATAACAGTGACACCACCCTAGTCTGTACTATAGTTAACAGACTCTTTTCTTTAATTATTTCAAGTAATGCTACATAATAGCTCGCTATGTTTGGTTATAGTGAACATAACGACTTTGAATAGACAGTTAATTACAATGATGTCCGTGATTATAGACCGAAAGGAGACTGATTTAATACCATTGGGATACAAGATGATGTGGCATGTCATGGGTTTATGGTCTTAATGCTAGTTTGGAGCTATTCAGACATTGTCCATGGTGTTCAAAGAATAGCTAGCAAAGCCAAAGTTATCTGGTTCGTGAAAAGATTCTGATATTGAAGATCAGCGTTTTGCCGGACTAGGACAGTCTGTTACCATCTAACGGTATAGAAGCATTACAATGTGGATTGAACTTGATTACTGACGAAGACAAACTGAGGTAAATATATGTCGAACCTCGTCCTAGTCCATTATAAAACAGCCTGATGAATTGATGCCGGCAAGAAGACAGCACAATGTATGACTTGTTCTAGTATATTCTGCTTCAGCGCCTAGTTATCATGTTATACAAAGCGAACTTTCCTTTTTTAGTTTATCCAAACTTATAAGCAAATAACCACCTCTCCTCACGGAACTTATGTTACGTCTAATCCTGTAATTAGCATTAGAGTGATCGCCGGCGAACAATGTGACTGAAAAGAAACATACCTAATGCTTCAATGCTGGAGTTATTGACTGAAAAGATCATCAATTTGATGCGTTAAGATTCGATAGATGCAGGAAGAATATCAAGATGGATTTCTAAAGAGTTGCAAGATGCCGTTTATATGTCCATGACTGCGGCCCACGATTCTAACTATCTCCAGTTGACTATATCCTTGCGACGACAACTCTAAGATTCGGTTGCTATTAGTGAACACTTGAACATATTATCTTGAACGAATCAGGCCCGCCGTGTTCTTTGAAGTGTTCACAAGCTGGGTTATCTCCCTCATACTCAGACCACGGGTCCGTAGCGGTCTTGCTGAACTCGAGACAAACGAGACACCTCTAGAGCCTTCTCTATCCCCTATCGTAAATGCTAGGCAATAGAACAAAGTTGACGATTGGATGAAGCCGAAAAAGGTTATTTCTACCGGTTTTGACCGGAAGAATATGGATATATACATGTACCTTAGTATTGATTAGCAATGATAAATCATCAATACGCAATAACGATTAGCGCAATTGCGGTAATTGCTGCAATGATGA
>JBEDUN010000062.1:0-17437 GCA_040414675.1 Nitrososphaeraceae archaeon
TGAGGTGTTGTCCAGCACTAATGGTGCCAACACAATCGCCTGAAAATGAAGGAAGAAAAGAGAGAGGTACAAAAACTTCACGTACCACGAAGTCACCAGGATTTACTGTAACTGACTGACTTTCTCCGCCCGCAAGATTTTGATTAAGAATATTGCCTTGACTATTTTGGACTAGTATATGAAATGTAAACCCGGGACAGTCTGGACTACAAACTTTCCTCACAGTTATTGTTCCTGTAGTTGGGGGACTTCCTGAAGCTCCCATTCCAGTAGTTCTTGGTTTCCCATTATTGACATTATTTGCTGCTTTCTGGGTACAGGAATTTGATACCAGACTAGCAACACCTACTGTATCACACTCTGTATTCTGTTTGGTATCTTGCTTTATGAGCCTGGAGTTAGCAAATACAGTTGGTACATTCGCTGTATAAATACCTGTTACCGTAGTTAATAGAATTAGTATTACAAGGATTGAGTTATGACGATTCGTACTATTTGCTCGATTCGAAAGTATATCTAGCTTGGGTAGGCAGATTCTGAGTTATTTATTAGGAGTTAGGATGGTCGTAATTGTATACTACAGTCTCAATAGTCTGGATTCATAGTTTATTATTATCAATGCTTTTGCTATTGCTATCGTTATCGCTATTACTATTGTCGATTAGGTCCATGACATTGTGTTTATCGTAGTCGTTGTCGGGGTATTCGCTATCTGAACTTGATGTTTTGCTGCTGCCGTTATTTTGCCAGTTTTTATTAACTTATTTGTATAGACAATAGTTGCGATTACTGCTATGAAGTAGGGCACGGTTAATAATACCAGTACTATATCCGGAGCAATTACTACCGTTCTATTTACCAGATTTATTATTATTCTACTTGAATTTCTCCTTTTTGATACTGTGTGACAAAACAAACTCCTTTTTTTCAAATTCGTTGCAGTTACAATAACCAGGATTTTTATTGTGCATGAGTCTCGTATTTATGCCTAATCAAGTCCTTTCTACTATCAAATTGGACATTACAAATTAAGCATTTAGACTTATCACTCGGAGACTTGAACCACTTTTCTCGAGGTCGAGGAACCAAGGTATTTTGTGTATGAGACTATCTAATAAGGTATATATCAATTGTAATTAGTAAGACAAGTTGTCTGCAAGTCTATGTCAAGTCGTAAATCGAATCTGTAAATACATGGAATTAGAGTGCAGTCTATAAGTACGACAATTAACTATCACGTTAATGTTCTAAGAATAGTAACATCCTAAACGCTGTCTATAAACAGTTAGTTGATGAAGAAGTATATAATTTAACAAGATATTGTAGCATTTTCATATCGTCATCGCTGCTGCTCATATAATCGACAGTGCTAACAATATTACACTAGTTATATTCAATAATCAGTGACTTGTCGTCGTCGATAATTTCATTTATGTGATTTACCAGTTCTTCATTCGCAAAACTTGGAAGTTAGCGAGACTTGAAATTGTCTAGAGCAACGAGAGGATATTCATATGAATCAACTTTGAATCCATATTTTTTCGATACTTCCGCTACTGCGATATTAACATCAAATTCATCATCGACGATGAGAATCCTCTTGGGCATGTAGTTATCTCCAACGCAGTTTTTGCTATTTGGCTTTAACTAGAGCTAATTTTGTCTGTTTATAGATACAAGGCTTTATTGTGTCACTTGGTATCTTACAGGCTGTAAAGTGCCAGGCTGTTTCAAGTCCCAATAGAGTTCCTACGAATCCTATCATTGGGTATATTATATATTCAAGCATCCGTATGAGATTATCGTTAAGCTATTATTCTACTTTAGTAAGCAGCAATTATTATAAATCATATCTGTTTTTATTTTCTATCTTTTTTGATATCTCAAATAAAGATATTAAAAATCCTAAAGGAATAGGAGATCAAGATTACAAGAATAATATGAAGACAAATCAGCAATACAAAAGTAGCGGCTTCAAAATAAAAAGTGGATTGAAAATAAAACTTGATTATGAATTTTGCAAGGATCCCATTTTTGCTACTCCACATGTTTACAAATTTGCAAATTATGAGCGATTTTTCTGTTGTAAAGGATGTTTATCTGGATACAAGCAAAAATATTCTGGAAGAATTGAATATATAAAAAGAAAATTCGAAAAAAGAGATTAATAATACCACTTTTCCTTCCTTACCTAAAATCTAAGTATATGCTAACCATAACTATATTTTTTAGCATGTTAGTAAATAAGGGAAAGGCTGTAGACATTTAACGAAAAACATTTTCATCAAGGTATGACTGACAGAATTACTATATTTATACTATATTTATAAGAATGTATCTCGCAATTCTAAAAGAAAGTACATGTGCAGGAATAGTAGTGCCTTTACTCTATCATTAATTTTCTCTCTGTTGGCAATTTCATTAGTATCTCCGCTATATCCCATTAAAAATGCTAGTGCATCACTTGATAATGCCGTGAACTCGAAGATAAAAATAATCGAACTAATTAAACAAAAAGCCAAGTCTGAACAACAAGATAATGGAATACAAGCGTCAGGTCACTTTGCAAATAATCAAATACAAAATGGTTCAGTAACTTGGATACAGGGTGGCTTATGGAATCTTGTAGTGCAGAATAATACTAATATGAATAACCAAATTTCTAATAATACAGCAACTCCTGTTTCAACTCCTAAAGCCTCTTTTTCAGCTAATTTTACTATGGTAAAGCCCGATGGAAGTGAATCTCATATCCATTCAATTAATAATTTTGTATCAAATAACGTAATAATAGGTGGTGGCGATATGGTAATAACAGGAATTGGAAATATTTATTCCGACGGCATCTTAAAGTTCAACCAGGTTCCTATTACAGTACATCTTATGGGAATGCAGCATGTACTTGGACTTATTATAGACACAGTCAAAACAGAAAATCACTATGCAAGTACTCATGAAATGTATGGGACATTAATAAATGGCACAGGACTAGAGAAGATAGAAAAGACACTGATAATGCCGACAAAGTCGCAGTCGCAGGAGCGGCAAAACAGCAAAAGTATGAATATGCCTATGAATATGGAATAAATTCTCCATAGACGTTAGGAAAAGCCCTTTTTCCAGATTCAGTGTTTAAAACCTATATGTATCAAGTAACCAAATAAACCAATATTATATTGCTATTTAGCCTTGTTTAAACACTAATTTGTTGTGGCTTTACATCTATCTCGTAGTGATATAGATATTGAATCGATGTGTCTATCAACACATCGATTTCGTCATATTCTCTGATATAATAATCAGGAATTACATACTTGTGTTGTTTATTACAACCTAACACAGTCATAGATTGATTATCAATAGCAATCACATTTCCTATCTCGATCAAATCACTTGTTTTAACTCGCTTACTTATTAATTCATTCAAGTTACATGACAGTTTAAATTGAACAGTTCGAGATTTTGATTTAGATTTTGATTCCGTCTTTATCGGTACGTCTGAATTTACATTAGCTTCAGATTTTTGATTATCCTTGTTTTGTTTTGAAAAGATTCCTTTTCTATTCTGTGTAGAACGCAGATGTTTTTGTGCAGCTGCATTTCGATTTCTAATTTGAAGAATTTCGTATCCTTTCTTGTCATTTCCTGTCCATACAACACCTAGTACTATTTTTCCAAAAATTAGTACCAATGTTATGACAGAACCTACTATAACACCGAAGATTATTGCAGTGTCCAACCAGGTCCCTTATTTTGTACATTACCATATTGTATACCAAGATAAATAGATTACTGAATAGACTTAAATACTGATTTTTAAGATCAAAATCTTTATCTAAGCATCAATATTTGCCTATGGGTTGCTCAATATGTTAGACATCTATAATAGATGACTATTTATACTTGCCACAGTAACAAATTAAAGAGGACAACGACTCAAACAAAATCCTATCACCGCGTTCTATAAATACATAATAATCGTATAAACTATTTTTAAGCATCTTTACATGAATAAACTAAATAAAGTTATCAATACTTAAATAATAGTTCATACGGCTCTTCAGTTGCATGTAATACATTTAGTTTACGCCAATGGTAACGCATAAAGCAGAAATAAGAAACAAAAATAGATAACTGCATCAAGTAATTACGATAATTAGATGCACTTGTAATGATTCTTCGTGTTTTTTTATTGCAACTTGACTGCGATTAGTAAAATAGTTAATAAGCACGGTTTTATATTTTATTTAATTATAAGATATGCTTTTAACATTTTAAAATATATAATATATAAATATTAGCATTTATGGTCTCAATACTAAAATTATTCAGTCCATCCATAAGGTTTTTATTCATCTGTTAGATACAAGCGAATATACCGAAAAAGTAATAGTGAGTGACCTATGTGGACACAATAATACAGCTAGTAGTACTGATGATAGGAACGTTAGGTCTGGCAATTCCTTTTGGATTATACATTGCCAGAATGATTTCCTTCGAAATGAGACCTCTGGAAAAGACGCTTTCAAAAGTAGAAAGTGGATTTTATAGATTAGTTGGAATTGATGCAACCAAACAGATGACGTGGAAGCAATACTTCTTTGCTCTCTTTCTAACGGACATGGTAGTAGCAATTTTTATTATTTTGATCTTGACATTTCAAAATTATTTACCATCACACGAAAACTTCAAAGGATTGTCTCTAGATTTAGCATTTAATACAGCAATTTCATTTGTAACTGATACTAATCTACAGCATTATGCCGGAGATCAGCAACTCTCTAATCTATCACAAATGATAGCCATTACATTTACGCAGTTTGTGGCTCCTGCATCAGGAATTGTGGGCGCTTTTGCATTAATCCGATCCTTTATTAGAAAGAACTTTGGTTTAGGTAATTTTTACGTTGATTTTATAAGAGTGATATTAACACTACTGCTTCCTGTAGCGGTAGTTTCATCATTAGTACTAATGGCAATAGGAGTTCCACAAACCCTTAATACGACTATAACTGCACATACTCTGGAAGGTAACAAACAAGATATTAGAGTTGGTCCTGTAGCTTCTCTACTAGCTATTAAACAACTTGGTAGTAACGGTGGAGGTTTCTATGTTGCGAATTCTGCCCATCCATTTGAGAATCCTACCGGTCTTTCAAACATGTACGAAATGTTTTTGATGTTTGTAATTCCTTTGTCGTTTCTAATTGCCTTTGGTAAGCTCATAGGCAAATGGAGAGGTGTGTCGATATTGATTGCTATACTTATTTCATTTGGCAGTCTATTAATATTAGCATTTAGTGCAAACAGTGGACCAGCACTATTAGAAACTAGATTTGGAAATTTTGGTAGTACGCTTTTTAATGCCATCTCTATCACTACAAATACTGGAGCGGTGAATTCTTCACTTTCTGGAATGTCATCGAATGCAATAATATCCTTCTTAATTGCAATGTTTGTTCAAGCTATTCCAGGTGCAGTTGGAACAGGGATGATGACTATGATCATGTACGTTGTCATAACACTTTTTGTAGTAGGTCTGATGGTAGGCAAAACACCCGAATTTTTAAGCATGAAAATTAGTCCAAGAGACGTAAAATTGGCAGTATTTGTATTCTTGAGTCATCCTGCTATAATATTAATACCGACTGTAATTGCGTTTGCAACCGGGAGTACTCAGGCTATAATGGGAAGTACAGGTGGAACAGGACAACATATAACTCCCATGGGATTTACTCAGACTTTGTACGAATATACATCAGCAGCTGCAAACAATGGTTCTGACTATTTTGGTACTTCGGCAAACACTCCATTTTGGAATATATCAACTGCAATAGTAATTTTTCTAGGCAGATTTGTTCCAATTGGACTGATATTAGCAATTGCAGGTTCATTTACAGTAAAGGATAGAAGAGAAGTCATTGAACCAATCAAAACACAGGGACCAGTATTCATCACTGTATTAGTTGTAGTAACCTTTCTACTTACAGCTCTTACATTCTTTCCATTCATTGTAATAGGACCATTTTCACTTAGGTAGGTGACATGACAAAATGAAGTTATTTAGAGATATTAAAAAGAAAATGAATCTATCTGATAAAAAGGAATATGAAAATAGCGTAATTTTGGGTGCTGAAGGCTCTGGAGTTAATAACAGTAACGATATCAATAGCAGGAACAGTAGTAATATCAATGGGAATAATCACATTACTCATAAAGTCAAAGGTGCGTTAAAATCAATAAGTAAAAAGGTAATTTTGGATTCTATAACTAAACTTGACCCACGATATTTAGCAAAAAATAATCCAGTCATGTTCACAGTAGAAGTAGGTTTTATAATCGTCCTTCTCATTGCATTTCTTCCAAGCAGCATATCAATAGAATTCGTAAATCAAAGTAGAGTATTATATTTTCAGACTGCAACAATACTGATTTTAACTGTCTGGTTTGCAACATTTTCAGAATCACTATCCGAAGCTCAAGCTAGAGCAAGGGTGGACTCTCTTCGTAGCCTTGAAAAAGAGGTATCAGCACACAAGATTATAAATAATGAGAAGGAAGTTACTGTAACTTCAACTAGTCTTAGTCCAGGAGACGAAGTAATGGTATACGCAGGTGAAATAATACCTAGAGATGGTCTTGTGAATGATGGTAAAGCGTTTGTAGACGAATCAATGATGACAGGAGAATCAAATCCTGTATTCAAGGAAGAGGGAGATCATGTAATCGGCGGGACCAGAGTAGCAAGCGATAAGTTAGTAGTAGAAATTACCTCTGAAGCTGGCAGAAGCTTTCTAGACGAGATGATCAGTTTGATTCAGAGTTCAACTAGGCCAAAAACTAAAAATGAAATTGCCTTATCAATGTTACTTGCAGGACTATCCTTAATTTTCATAATGGTAATAGGAACCCTTTTATTTTTTACTGATTTTCTTGGATATAAAGCAGATATCGCTACACAAGTAGCACTGCTAGTTGCGCTGATGCCTACAACAATTGGTGCTTTACTTCCAGCAATAGGTGTAGCTGGCATAACCAGATTGGGAAGGGACAGCATCATAGCAAAATCTGGCAAAGGAATTGAAGCTGCTGGAGATTGTGACGTTTTGATATTAGATAAAACAGGTACAATTACGGAGGGCAGTAGAAGTGCAGTAGAATTCATACCCATGAATGAATATACGGAAAAAGATATAGGTCAAGCAGCATTTGCAGCGTCGATTCATGATACTACACACGAAGGCAAATCTATAGTGGATCTTGCAGAAGAGAAGAAATTTGTCCCGCCGCTTTTAGAAAAAATAATTCCAGCTAGATCCATTCAATTCACAGCTGAAACTAGATGCAGTGGTATTGAATTTATCCCAAGTAAGGAAGCCATATTAAATAAAGAACAGGAAGATGAATTTCGATCATTAGTAAGAGGTATCATGAATAATGATGCTAAGGGTATTAAAAGCGGAACAGATGAGAGAAAAGGAATAGTTTCTCCGACTATAGAAGAAATTGAAAGAGATGTAGAACGTGCCAGTAAAAGTAGAGTTCATGACTTGCTAATAAAATTAGAGCAGACAAAGAGTGAAATTAAAATTCTAAAAGGTGCAGTAGATATGATAATTGATTTAGCAGGACCAAATGTAAATCAAGCAGAAATAAAATGGAAAGCACAAGAAGTGGCCAAGAATGGTGCAACACCATTAGCCGTGTCAATAAATAACGAAGTAATCGGTCTTGTAGTTCTCAGAGATAATCTAAAAGAGAACATAAAAGAGAAGCTAAACGAGGTTCGATCCACAGGCATAACAACAGTAATGATTACAGGAGATAATCAATTGACAGCTCAAGTTATTGCCAGAGAAGCTGATGTTGATGAAGTAATAGCAGAGGCAAAACCAACAGACAAGCTAACTAGAGTTGAACAAGAACAACTGAAAGGGCATGTAATAGGTATGGTAGGAGATGGAACAAATGATGCTCCAGCACTTGCGAAAGCTGATGTAGGATTAGCAATGAATAGTGGAACTGCAGCCGCTAAAGAAGCTGCAAATATGGTAGATCTAGACTCTGACCCTTCTAACATAATGAAAGTTGTAAAACTAGGCAAACAATTACTCATGACACGTGGTGCAATTACCACTTTCAGCATTGCTAATGATGCAGCCAAATACTTTGCAATCCTACCAGCAATGTTTGTAGGTAATAATATTCCAAAATTGCAAATGTTAAATATAATGCATCTTCAGAGTCCTGAAACAGCAATACTTTCAACTTTGATATTTAATGCAATGATTATACCCGCCCTTATACCGTTATCATTGAGAGGAGTCAAGTTTAAGGCTGAGCCACCTCAGAAGACGTTTATAAGAAATATGTTAATCTACGGCGTAGGTGGGGCTGTTCTGCCATTTATAGGCATAAAGGCTATCGACGTGTTATTATCTACATTTATGAGGTGAATAGTATGGCAAATAGTAAAGACAGTATTATATCAAGATCTTCACTAAGAGAACTATTTACTCATTATTTATCATCATCGCTTCGAATTACGTTATTAATGGTAGTGGTAACAGGTATTGCATATCCTATTATCTTGGTATTAATAGGAGAATATACTTTGCCATATCAATCTACTGGCAGCATACTTACATTAAATGGAAAAATTATAGGTTCCAAATTGATAGCTCAAGAATTCAAATCCGCAAAGTTCTTTCATTCAAGGCCTCCATCAGATTCAGCTTCAACGGTAGATCCACATATTACTCCTGAAAATGCTTTTAATCAGATTTCTAATGTGAGTAAGTCAACTGGAATACCTCACAACGTTCTAGAAACTTTGATTAATCTTAATATAGAAAGAAACAAAATAACAAATGGCTTATTCTTTGCTCCACAATATGTCAATGTATTGGAAGTAAATCTTGATTTAGTGAAACAGTATCCTGAATATTACCAAGAATTCCTAAGTAATTTACAGCGGAGGTGATCTGATTATTGGAGTCAGTTCTTGTCATATTCCTCTCCTTTCTTGTTGTATCTTCAACTGCACTGACCTATTCTTTATTGAAGGCAGAAAAATAAATAGAAATAAACCTCTGCAGGCTTGGAAAAAATTCTTCTCATATTACAATTGATGCAAAGTGTAAATATGACATAACAAAAATTGGATTTCACCAGCCAGTTAAATATATTGAAGACCATCAGAAATAATTTGGAACGAAATTGGAAATAAGTATTAATATTAATAAAGTCATTTTTTCTTGATGGACTTGATGCAAGCATATTTTATTTCGTTATATTTAGGACCATCCGATCAGGAGTTGATCATTAGTAGAAATGATAAATGAAGCAAGTATAGTTGTATCTGCTGCAGCTGGTTTGGCCTCTTTTCTATCTCCGTGCATATTGCCAATATTACCTGGATTTATATCTTATCTCTCTGGTTCAGCCGCTAATGAAGCTAAAAGATTAGAAACTAATGACGATGATTATAATAATCATCATCATGCTTCAACAACAAAACCAGCAGTAACAACAAATAATATTGATGAAAGCAGAGCCACAGGGAATACAAGAATTGCCACTACAACAGCTAATAATATTAAAGCAATAAAATCATCATCTCCACCATCAATAACTCTCAGAAGACGAATCAGACTTAACATATTTCTTAATACGGTTTATTTCGTTCTTGGCTTTTCTTTGATATTTGCGGTACTCGGAGTAATCCTAAATAGTGTACTTGTATCGACAGTCGGGGCTAGTGGTTTTCAGCACTCATTAACAATGATTGGAGGAGTCGTAATCGTAGGATTTGGAGCATATTTGATACTTTCAACAAAATTGAGAAATCTAAACTTTGAGAAGAAGATGACCAAGCTACCTAGATTCAAGACGAGCTATATCACATCATTTGTATTCGGTGCCGCGTTTGCAGCAGGATGGACTCCGTGTGTAGGTCCTATATTAGGGAGTACTTTTGCATTAGCGGCCACACAACCTGGTGCAGCATATAATTCATTATTGGCATATTCTCTGGGTTTAGGGATACCATTTCTAATTACGGGAGCATTTTTCTCTCAGGCTACAGGAATAATAAGAAAAATGGTAAAACATTTAAAATATTTTAATTTAGTTATGGGCAGCATATTGATAATAGTTGGCATACTTCTATTCACAAACCAATTGACTTTGTTATCCAATATACCACTTGCTGATCAGTTAATTAAATTGGAGGGATGACCAAATGACACTTCGATCAACTACAATCAAAGATAGAATACTACTATTACAATTAAGGAGATGCTCTGAAGATTAATGACTAGACAGACTTTTTTTAAAAATAAGGATAATATTAGCGCGGCAATTATGGCAATTGCAGTTGTAACATTAATTGTTGGTTTTGCCATCTATTTTAATAACCCCTCATTTAATAAATCCTCCAATCTAATACAACAACAAAAAATAGATAAAGTCATTTCTGCAGCAACCTCAAAGGTCGGAAATACCATAACAATAAATCTAGATAAGAGCAAATTCATGAATATTGATAAATCGCAGTTTCAAAAGGCACCAGACCTGACACAGGTTGCTGGTTATATCAACACTCCAAACAACAATCAACCAATAAACCTTGCAAATTATAAGGGTAAAGTAATACTAATAGATTTTTGGACATATAGCTGTATTAATTGCATCCGAACAATACCGTATCTGAATGACTGGTATGCAAAATATGCTGACAAAGGATTCGTAATAATTGGAGTGCATTCACCAGAGTTTGAATTTGAAAAGAATTATGATAACGTAAAAACTGCAGTTCAAAAATTTGGAATCAAGTATCCTGTCGTGTTAGATAACAATCTTGGTACATGGAATGCATACGGAAATCAATATTGGCCTAGGCATTACCTAATAGATGCACAAGGGTACATAAGAGAAGATCACATAGGTGAAGGAGGATATGCTGAAACGGAGAAGACAATTCAATCTTTGCTTGCGGAAAGAGCAGCACTTTATGGCTTTAAACAAATAAGCTTTAGCACAAAAGCAGAACCAACAATCAATACAAAGAGTCTTCAATATATTGATTTATCGAAGCAAACTACTCCCGAAATATACCTTGGATATAGTTATGCAAGATCACCTCTAGGTAATAGTCAAAACTTTGAACCAGAACAAACTGTAACATACACCATACCACCAAATACTAGCTTACAGCCTAATATTGTATATTTGCAGGGTCAATGGAAAAACAATCGTGATAACATAGAACTTCAGAGTAATAGTGGAAGTATAATCCTAACATATTATGCCAAGGCCATCTACATAGTAGCATCAGGAAAAGGGCAAGCTGGAATAGTTACTGAGGATGGTAATACGAAGATCCCCATAAAATCGATAGGCGCAGATTTAAACAAGGATGGCAAGTTCACATTGAACGGACAAAGATTGTATAATCTAGCTTTGCATGATAGTTATGGAGTACATTCTATAATTATTAATGTGAAAGGAAAAGGATTTCAGCTGTACACTTTTACATTTGGATGAGATTTGTTTCAAGACTCTCAAAATATTCTTGTACGAAATGACGGTTGACATAAAGTCGCTGGTACTACAACCAACATAACCGGAGTTAGAACGAGAGGCCAGTTACAGTAAATGCCCGCCAGCCGTTTGAATGCCGTTGTAAATATGATCACATCTAGATAAAAATACTGACTGAACAAGGTTCTGCAAAGCATAATACAAAAAGAATACAGCATATTTGTTGATAGTTCGGACAGAACTATTCATTACCACGATCATAGGCAAGTCCAGTTGTCCTCACTTCTGGATTATACTATGATCGTCTAGTTTAGCATTAGGGGTTATCTTAGTTAATTCAGTTTGTGAAGACGTTTATATTCCAACCCATAACTTAAATTTTTAGGTCTCAGAGGCTGCTCTAGAAGCTGTTATAAATAATATCAATTCCCATAGCAAAGAATTTCAGTATAGATCAGAACTATTAGGTCTCTTTCATTTTAATCATAAAGCAGTTCTAACATTCCATATCTCAGGATCGCATTAGTATGTTATCTATCAAAATCCCTTGTAATATGGGCATATTACTATTGGAAGTTTTATTTTTTCTTACTTACTTTTACTGATTACGGTTGGATGAGATGTCTTGTGATAGAGTGCACATTAGCAAACTATTTCATTTTCTACTAGTTTTAAATTTGAATCCTGATAATCTTTTTTGTATATCAGAATAATGAGAAAGTATGGTTTGTGTCTTATTTACAATTGACTTTGAATATTTCCACCCAAACTTTATCATGTATGGCGTAATGAATGTAGTAATTATTGTCATTGTTCCAACCATTGGAAGAAGAAATGAACTAGTAACACCAATGTCAGTTCCTCCTTTAGCTACAACAAGCGCTAACTCACCACCTGATGAAGATAACCCAATACTTGTCTTAAACGCAGTTAGATTATTGAATCCTTGAGCCCTTGCAGATACAAAAACAGTAAGAAATTTTGCCATTATTGATGCCCCTGCTAATACAATAACAGGAACTATAAAGACAGGCAAAAGTCTGATATCCATTAGCGCACCAACAGAAACAAAAAATAATGCCGCAAACATATCTCTAATTGGCGTAGCAAGCACTTTTGTGACTGAATGCACCTTGGATTCTGCTATGAGCACACCAGCAAAGAATGCTCCAGTTGCCACAGATATTCCAATTTCATATGCTACAAAAGATAACCCAAATGCTACTCCTAGTATTGCCACTATAAGTAAGTCGGGCTGATTTGTGCTGCCTATATAATTAACAAACTTCGGTACTACTTTTGATCCTATAAATAAAACACCTCCAATGAATGCAAGTACCGAGAGTATTGATATAGCGAGATCTCCAATCGATAATTGACCTCCACCTGTAGAGGTTGTCGATTGTAAAATTGCTAGCATCGATATTATAACAATGTCCTCAATAACTGCTACTCCTAGTATTAGAGTAGACGCCTGATCTTTTACCATATCCAATTCCTCCAATATTCTCATTACTATAACTGTGCTAGTAACTGAAACTGCAAGAGCCAAAAAGAGGCTATCCGAAAAGGAATAATGCAATACTTGTACTCCGATGACAAGACCAACAACAAATGTTCCTAATGCTTCGGACATTGCAACTACAATGGCTGTCCTACCAATCTTTCTGAGTTTCTCAATAGGAAACTCCATACCTACAACAAATAGTAGAAGGATTATTCCGATTTCTGCAAATAGATTAAGGATATTGATATTCCGAATCAAACTAAATGGTGGAGTATAGGGGCCGATGATCATACCAGCTAAAATATACCCTATTACAATAGGCTGCTTGGATTTGTAGGATAATAAAGCCATGACTGCAGATACGATCATAATAACTGCAAAATCTTGTACTATTTGCCCAATTTCAATGCCTGTTGCCACCACGATTCTATATGTGATAATCTTCTATACGTTATAAAAATCTGCAGATGATAATCGCGTGCACAGTGATATCGGCATGTCAATTTTGTTAACACATACCCGCATCAGGAAATCATACTTTTGCCGTGTTAAGCTGAATATATGTTTCCAAGTTTCATCTCGAGTAAATGTTTGAGTCTAGTCTATTTTTACGTTCGGGATGTTGAATTTTTGTCTATTGGTATCACATAGGCGTTGGCTCTCTGTCTTGATAGTACTCGTGATTTCATGATGAATGAATTAGACTGTGTCAAAGCTCTTGTATGTTTTGAGGCCAAGTTTAATCTGGATTTCTTACCACTTACATTAGCTACTAATTCTATGGTTAAGATAGATTATAATATAAGATATCAACATTTAAACAAGGAAACTAAAGAAGGAAGTTTCAATTTCAGCATAAATAGTTACCAATCAAAATAATCTTCAAGGTCTAGAGGCCAAATCGGAATCCTAAGATAAAATAGCAGGAATTCAATAATCATAAATCCTTGCTACATTTTTCAGTTGTAGGATAATTGGTTATCGGCAAACTAAATCTGAATGTAGTTCCTTTTCCTTCAACATTATTTTCAGCCCATATTTTACCACCATGAGCCTCAATAATACTTTTAGATATATACAGTCCCAGTCCTAATCCTGATTTAGATTTAGATGCAAACTTAGTAAAAAGTTTAGGCTTTATTTCTGGATCTATTCCAGTTCCATTATCCTCTATGGCAACAATAGCACAGATTTTATCATCTTTATCATTTTTATCATCATTGTTGTTATCGTTGTGATAGTCATTGAGATGGATCTCACTCTTTGCACATTCGGCAACTTGGATTGATACTATTATTCTAATATCTTTGGTTATGTTAATCGCATTAATTATCAAATTTGAAATAACTTCATCTATTCTCATTTTATCTGCAAATACGAATAAAGTCGTGACTTGTTTGTTAAATACAATTTCCGTATTATTATCATTATTATTATTTGTCTTAGTATTTACAACCTGTGTATGAACAATATCACTTATAATGTAATTAATACTTTCTACTAAATCGAATCGTTCTTTAGTTAATCTCAGTGTATTGCTTTCAATTCTTGCTACATCCAAAATGTCTTTTATTAGTCTTTGAAGTCTTAGCGCGTTTCTGTTTGCAGCTGAAGCGTATCTTACTGTTAAGCTATTATCTCTATCGTTATTATTATTTTTAATACTACTGTTATTTACATCTTCTTCCATCATTAATAATTCCGTATAACCTAAAATGGATTGTGCTGGAGTTTTTAATTCATGAGCTGCCAAATTGATAAACTCAGATTGAATTTTGGCATTTATCTCTAGTTGTTTATTAGCTGAAGACAGATGCTTATTGAGTCTTTTTAACTGTTTGTTAGATACATCTAATTCACCAGTTTTTTTGTCTACCTCTTTTCGTAGTATTGTATTCCATTTGATGTATATTATTATTAAAATGATTATTGCAATGCTTAAACCTATAAACAACGTAAGTGTTTCAGATCTCTGTAAAGAAAGTATATTATCTATATCAGAATAAATAGAAGATGTCGGTGTTATTAGAGCCATAAAATATTGAGGAGTATTTCTGGCAAAAATTGGTTGGGTTATAATTAATCTTTCTCCCAATCCAAGATCAAATACTTTCGTCCCTGATTGTCCAGATAGTATTAGCGCTTTTATCAGATTGTTCAGGACAATATTGTGGTTTATAGAATGCTGAATATAGTTACTAAAGTAGTTCTTCCCAATCAGTTGTTTCATAGGATTAACTAATATAGTACCATTCTTATCATATGCACGAAAGAACTGAGTATTTAGATTCTGAGTGTTGCCATAATTATTAAAAAATTTAGATATCGGAATTGAAATCCCTACTAATCCCAAGTATCGATTTATTGAATCTTTTTGATCTTTATTATAGTTATTATTATTATTGATTTGTCCAATAGTATTATTTATTATTGGATAAGTTATTATTATGCTAAACTTATTATCTACAAAGGTAGAAGCATTAGAAAAGACTGGTATCAGGTTTGTTTTTGTCTTATTTACATAATCTAGACTAGAAATATTTCTGCCGATGATACTAATCTTCTCATTGTTTGCGTTACCTTGATCATAGTTAAAACGAATGATACCGTTTTTGTCTGCAATAAAAATATTGTCAAGATATTGTCCAAGTTCAGGAGATATTTGATTTTTCATCTGTTGTATCGCTGACGATATCTTACTACTATAAACTAAATTTTGAGTCTGCAAATTAGGAGAACTGGCAATGATTTGAAGTCTTGCTAATAGCGAATCCAGATCTGAACCTATATGCTGAGAAGTGGACTGCGCTGACTCTGTCTGTCTTTGTAGTTGTTTTTGGAATAGCTCATTTTTTATTCGGTCTTCGGTTGCAGATTGAAGAAAATAAAACAAGACAAATACTACAGCAATTACCAAGATTATTGAGATAAAACCGATGTTCTTAAATCCAGAATAACTCCTTAAGACTGGCAATTTCAATTAAAGCTCATCTTAACAATATGGAAAATAGGAATTATTTATCATCATCTTGATTAATTTAGTAACAAATAACCAAAAAGTAATATAGTAAGTAGTCAGAAACAAATCATTTTGGTGCTATATGCCACTTATTTGGATTTTGTTGCCAAATGATCAATTAACCATCTCAGAAACATAAAGACGATGTAACTTTGCAAATATTTAGAGAGGCGATCAAGCTTGGTGGAAGAACTACTGTGACTGACGAAGTAGAAGGCGGAACAGTGGAAGAAGAAAAAAGGCGCATAAAGCAAGATTATAACATACTGGAAGTAAATTCATATGAATCAGTAATTGTAGAAACTGACCGAGAACAAAAATTATGTCAAATAAGAAGCATTAAAGACAAGAACAAATACTACGAGGTAAATGCAGAAGTAAAAACAAGTACTTGTCAGGATTTTAACTTTAGAGGTTTAAAATGCAAGCATATCACAGCAACGAAAATAACAAAATCCAAATCAGATGTTCCTCATTTTTTGTCTTAATGGAATTACATTCTAATATGAAATTTGTGATTCAAGAAAGGTTGAACATGAAATGAAGCACCCAAGCGATAATGAAGATCCCACAAATCACATTATAGAAGAATAAGTTGGTTGTAAATATCACTTTATTTGTATAGCCATTGAAGCAAGAAATCAGAATAAACAATGTATTCTAATATGTCCTATCTATGATATGCTTCAGTTGCTTTTACCTTCAGGCCCATTTTTTCATCCAATTTAATAGTTAGATGACCGATCCGACCAACTTTTGCCCTTTTGCCCTTTATATGTCAACCTACAATCTACCCATGAAGGGATTTCATTATATGCTTGTCTTTTTGGAAATCCACTTTCATCAAGTTCATTCAATCATTTCGCCAATATTTTACTACTTGTCATAAATCACGATAATACAAATCTTTATTAGAATTTTCATTTATGGTGTAAATCGAAATGAATCTATGATTGTCTGCGCAATGGGAAGATATTTTTCATAGTCGCTCAACGAACCTCTGTATTCTATGAAAATCGGCCAGGTATTGTGCATCATGATAATTTCCATACTTTTTCCATGACTGATTTCTGCACTATTCTTAACGATGCCATAAACATACACAATTTTTATGTGCAGTGTTCCTGCCCAACGATATGTCGCTAGATTCAAGCGGTTTAAATCCTACATATCTACTCAACATATTGGTTTCCTCTGTAACATAGTCTTTTAATAGTGAATTACCTGAATCTCTGCCAAGAGATATAACAAAAAAAGTTTTGTTGCTATTAGGTAATCCAAAAGCAACCTCTCCAAGGCTTTTATGCCCTATATTTGTGATCTTGTGTAGGTTCAGATTTAGCACACCATATTTTGTAAGATTTGAT